>NZ_JALVUC010000008.1:0-123938 GCF_027023865.1 Thermococcus sp.
ATAAGGGATTTAAATCTAAAATCCACACCTGTAGGGCGTCAAAGGGGAGAAACCCCAAAAACGCAGTAATAAGGAATTCTCTCAGTTTAGTATTCCAAATGGCCTCTGACCTCCTTTCCGCCGTGAATGGCGAGGGTTCGAGTTAACCCCTCGCTAAGGGCGGTTCGGTTTACGGGCACTCATCCACCTACTCCCGTCACCAGTTTCGGTTCAGCCCGAAGGCACGGTCTCGTGCCCATTACCCCTACCAGCCAAAGCCGGATGGGGTTATTGCTTTAGCGGCCACTCAATGAGTTTCAAACCGCTCAAGGCGGTTTTTGAGAGGACGCCTACCGGCGTCTTCCTCCCAATGGCGGGAGGACGCGATGAAACCCCTCGTCTCATCGGGTTGTCCTTGAGTGGCCTCTCCGAGGCCTTATCACACTCCAAAGTTTAAAAGGGTTTTGACTGCTTAAAGACCGAATCCTAGATTACTACATCCCCAACCCTAAAGGACGAGGCTTTCGAGAAGAAAAAAAGGTAAGGAGCACCGTCCACATAAACATGCCAAAGAGCGCCTCAACGGACGTTATACTCGTCCGATTCCAACTGGATAATGATCGCGGAGGGCCAGACAAGGATCGGTCTCTTCTAACCCGTTCCGTACTTGCAGATGACCTCCTCCCCGTCCCAAAGGGCGAGGCTTGTCAAAAGAAAAAGGTAAAAAGAAACTCAGAACTTCAGAACCCTCATCAGAACTATAAGTGGATCCCAAACCAGGGCGAATGGTGGTGCGTACGCTAAATCAGTGAAGAAGGCATCCTTAGTGGTGAAGCCCGCTGTCAGCATTGCCGCGGCAGTGTCTATCCTCGACAGTATCTCGGCGCCGACCGCCTGAACTCCGAGCAGTCTGTTCGTCTCGTTGTCCACAACCCCCTTTAGCCATATCGACCGCGAACCGGGGTAGTAGTGCGGCCTCGTTCCTGCCTTTATGAAAGCCGTCCTGACGTCATAGCCCTCCCTCATGGCCTCTGTCTCCGTGAGACCGGTCTTTCCAATCTCGACGTCGAAGAACTTCGTGACGCTCGTTCCAAGGACACCGGGGAAGTGGATTTCCTTTCCTGCTATGTTGCTACCTGCAACGTAGCCCATCTTGTTTCCGGGTGGTGCTAGAGGTATCCAGACTCGTCTTCCGGTCAGGAGGTGCTTGGTTTCTGCAACGTCTCCCGCGGCATAAACGTTCTCAATGCTGGTCTCCATCCGCTCATTCGTCCATATCGCACCAGTCTCGCCTATCCTAACGCCTATCTCCCTTGCCAGCCCCACGTTCGGTCTTATGCCTGTTGCGACGATTACGAGGTCGGCCTTGTACTCACCGGCGTCGGTTATCACCTTCTCAACCCTTTCCTTACCCTCAATGCGGAGCGTTATCTCCTCGGTTCTCAGGTTGAGCCTCTTCCCCATCTCCTCCTCAAGAACGTCCGTTACTTCCCTGTCGAAGGCATTCTCCATGACCCTCTCGTTCCTCTCTATGAGGGTGACGTTCTTCCCCTGGGCCGCAAACGCTTCTGCCATCTCGACGCCTATGTAGCCGGCGCCTATGATGACGACGTTCTCCACGGGGCTCTTCTCAAGGTATCCTCTTATGGCAACCGCGTCCGGTGGAAGGTCTGCTGTGAAAACACCTGGAAGATCCATGCCCTCTATGGGTGGCACCCTTGGCGATGCTCCGTTCGCGAAGACCAGGTAGTCCCACTCGTAGGTCTTCTCTCCATCAGGCTCCCTGACGCGGACCTTCCCTTGCTCGACTTCGATAACCTCGGACTTCATGTGCAGGTCTATGCCGCGCTTCTTGATGAAGACCTCCGGAGGGTAGTGCATGAGCTTCTCCGTGGGCGAGATGCCCTCGACGACGTAGGGAACGCCACATGGGGCATGGCTTACCCATTCAGTAGCCTCGAAGACCTTGACGTCCCACTCTGGCTTGAGTCTTTTAATCCTAGATGCAGCGCTCATTCCTGCCGCGCCACCGCCTATGATAACCACCGTCTTCTTCATTCTCCATCACCGGAGAGCGTTCTAAGCCTCTGGTTAAAAAGGTTGATGGGCAGGAACGGTCATCGAAGTGGTTGGGAAAGGAGAAGAGAATTCATCCCTCCTTTGAGAGGAAGTACTTCCTCCCCCTGACCTCGACCATTTGATAAACCTCCCCCTCCCTGAGGGGCCTTTTTGGCTTCTCAAGCTCGTAGGTCTCGTAGGTCTTCATGTCCATCATCTGAACCTCTCCAAGGGTGATGCTCGTCACCATCGCCTCGCTCCTCTCGTGCTCAACCGTATCGAGTTCCTCCTGCTTAACCGTCTTCCAATTGAGATGCTTGCCCTCCCCCGTGCTCAGGTTCCTCAGCGAGAGGCCCCTTCCGTCCACCTTCTCGACCGCATAGACTTTGCCCTTCTTATCGGCCACTATATCGCCCCTCCGGAACTTCGGGATTCTGATGCTCACGCTCGTCCTGTAAGTTTCCCTGCTAGTCTGCCTGTCAATGCCCACCAGCTCGTAGGCCTCGCTTACCATCCCCCCAAACTTCTCCTTTATAGCCTGGGCGAGCTTTCTCGCGGAGGACGTTGACCCCATGTAAAAGTCCACCCCCTCCTCCTTTTCAATCGTGTCCTGGATGAAGCCCATCCGGTCCCTGCGCATTATCTCGTCAACCTTTTCCTCTACGAGCTTTCCAATGGCCTTCCTCTCCTCTTCCGTCAGGGGCCTTCCATCGGCGCGGACCTGGAGGACGGCCTCGAAGTAGCCCCCAAGGAACTTAGAACAGCGCGGGCAGACGGTCTGGCGGACGTAGACGGTGACGTGCTTCCGCTCGTCGTGAAGCTCGCGCTGAAGTTCGTGCGTTTTCGCCTTAACGCGGACCTCGTAGGTTACTATCGCGGGGAAGTACTCGATATGCCAGTCTATCGGCTGGAATGCAATAACGGCCCTCCCAACCGGAAGATCATCAATATTCTCCAGTTCTTCCATTGAAGCGACCTCATATTCTCTGATCTTCCCGCTCAGTGAGTCCTCAAGAGTCTCGAGAAGCGCGTTGTCAGCAACTTCAAATATCAACTCCTCAAGTTCATAGCTCTTTGGGTCAACCCATACTCCCCTCTTCTTGTAGCTCCCACAGTTCTGGCAGAGCTCGGTGTTTATCTCGTCTCCAATTAGAAGGACAGGGTTCTCCTTGCGGTAGCACACTTGGCAGAGTCCCTCGATTAGAGGACCACCTTCATCCTCGCTTATTCCACATCTGTAGCAGAACCTCTCGCCCATGTTCCCACCGGTGGTAAAAACGGGGCCGTGCTTAAAAACGTTGAAGTTATTGGAGTCAAAAGAACAGCCGGGCCATCTGAGCGTGTGGAATCCCATCCACGTAGAGCACTCGATTCCTATCAATGTAGCCAAGCTCAACGGCTTTCGAGACACAGTGCTCTCCCGTAAGGTTGGCTATGGTTGCATCTGCCAAGAGACTTTCCAATGCATCCTCCTCCACGAGTTCACCTTTGTAAAATCGTTCTTTGACCTCGAGCTTGATTTCACCCTCCCTGAATGTCTTCCCAAGCAGTTCCTCGTCGCATGCCGCCAAAAGAACCTCACCCTGAGTGCGATAGACTTTAACATATATCACAACTTCCACCTGCAGGAGAAACGCGTGGTGCCTTAAAAGCTTGTGCCTGCAAAACAAAAGGATGAAGGGAGGCATCAGCCCTCCTTCTGCATGTCCTCGATTGCCCCCTGAAGGAGCCTCACCGCCTTCAGTTCGTGGACGTAGGCCTGCCTAAGTGGCATTATAAGGCTCGGGTCGCCGAGGTGTATGATTATGTTACCGCCTGCAAGGTCTAGTGCTTTCTGGTAATACTGGGCCGCTGTCTCGTTAAGACTCTTAGCCTGCTCAAGGATAGTATCGTTGACGCCGAGCTTGAAGGCCTCACTGTAAAGCTTCTCAAACTGCTGGCTGTACATGTTGTAATAGCGGTAGCCAATGTAGTTAAGGGTGGACAGCGGGATCTGTGGGATAGCGAAGTCTACCTTTATGCTAACCGGTGAAGCGAACTTGACCGTGACAAACAGGTAAACTGCGTAGGTTTTCTTGACTGTGTACCAGGATATCAAGTGATCCCTGGGTACGACCACAACACTGTTCACCTTGGAGTCCTCTGGGAGGATAATCATCATGGTGGCGTTTGTTCCGTGGGTGCCGTTAACGGTTAAGCTCACCTGACCCCACTTGATGGAGCTGCTGACTACCTCAGCGTTGCCCTTTACAATGTTGATGCTCATCTGCTTGGTTGATGTAATTGGCTGGTGGAAAGGTTCGGCGACTTTCTTGACGAAGGTACCCTCATAGTCCTTGTAGTAGGGTGTCACGACCTTTACGTGGAACTCGACTTCACTATTGGTCGGGGTGTAGTAGAACTGAAGTTCCCCGTTCTCAGCTACGTACTGCCTGCCGTTTATGTAAACGGTTGCCTCACCGTGGATTGGCATCATTGTTGCCGCGTCGAGTATCTTAAGGGTCATGAGGCTGGCTTTTCCCATGACAAGTGAACCCATAAGGGCAACGTAGGTCTCCGGCAGTCCAGCCTGCATTATGACCGGAGAGTACGAGAGGGCTATTCCAGTATCCGCATCGTTGAGGCCCACAACTCCAAGGTAGGTTCCGTCGTCAGGGAGATTTACATTGTAGTCGATGCTCGCGGAGGAGCCTAATGGGAGGGTGAAATTAGATGTTTCAGGGGTTATCTGCCCGTTGTCGCTGAGAATCTGGTGGTAGTAAATGTAGCTCATGTTGGCAACCGGAACGTAGTATCCATGCACAACAGTCAGGTAATACCCTGGGGCCGGCATGAACTTCTCAAAGCTTTCGTAGGAAGTTGGACCAATCTGGTTAGTGTAAATGCGAGTCGCGTTCCTTCCCAATACCCCGCTGTTCAGGTCTGCCATGAGTGCATTCCAAGTGGAGTAATACAACACGTAGAGGTCAAGGTCTGCACTTTTGTTCTCCGGCGCGGTTATGCCAGTTCTGAGATAATAAACCTTCCGGCCGCTCGTTGCGTTTATGATGTCCACAATCTTCCACTGGCCCTGGTTGATTGTTTCAAGGAATCCTATAGCCCTATCAAGTCTGCCGAGACCGTAGCCGAAGGGTGTAACGTTTACACTGCTCATTGTGTTGGTATAGGTGGCGCTGACCGTGTAGTTTCCTGGTCCGTTGACATCTTTGTAAATCCGCTCCGGTGTAACAGTAACGCCCTCAAGCTGGACGTCAATGCTATAGTGGGACAGCTCATAGCCGGTTCTGGCGTAGCTGCTGACACTAGAGTAGGCGGTTACCTCCCAAGTTCCCGGCTGCGGGTTGGGGATCTCCCAAGTGTAGTTAAGGTATGGGGTTCCAGCACCGACGAAGTAGTACCCGGGGACCCCAATGTACTTGACAATACCACGCGGGGTAGCTATAACCGGCCTAACCCTGCCCATGGGGACACCGTTCTCATCAACGGGAACGCTCATGGTTATCTTGAGGAGTTTGGTTCCAGCAGGGACGTCGACGTAGTAGTGCTTGGCCTGACCCGATAACTCAGTATCGCTTAAGTGTCCGGTCGGGGCGTCGTTCTTGTTTATTGGAACGGTCACTATAACTGGAACGGCGCCGTCGATGTAACTGGTGCTCGGATCATCGATGTAGACGTAGCCAACGTAAGTTCCAGGTTTCTGAAGCTTTGAGTAGTCAATTGTAACGTAGACGAGACCCGTGGTGGTGTAAAATCCTGACTCACCCATACCGATGGCAGCATGAACGGCCTTCTTGTTGACCATGAGCCAGGGTTCACTTGTGAATATCCTGTAGGTACCACTTACGAGGTTCAAGTCACCGGAGGCCCTGTTGTAATCCATCCCGTAGATGTATATCGGGACGGCAACGGGTCTCTCGTTCCTGAGGTAAACACCCCTATAGAGGTACGGAAGGTTGTGTGCAAGTTGGAACCAGCCGTCGAAGAGTATGTTTGCAACGAGAGGAAGCTCTTTCTCGCCTAGAGCGTTCTGGTAGGGTGCAAAGGTCGTCCCTGCATAGATGTAGGTGGTCTTCTCCTTGCTGAGCTTGATAAGCTCCTGTATTGCCTTGTCAACATTGATGAGACCGTAGCCTTGGTCTATCGGGAGGGCACCGCTCATCGGATTGGCGGATAGTTCAAGTGCCCTCTTTATCATGAAGGGATCATAGGTCAGGTTGTGAGCCTTGGCATAGCTGATGAGAAGTGCCGCGGCACCGCTGACGTGCGGGGTGGCCATCGAGGTTCCGTCCCAGAAGTCCGATGCCCAAGTTCCGTAATAGCCAAGAGACCATATCGGCAGGCTTGAGAACACGAACTCACCTGGGGCCATGACGTCAGGCTTGACCATGCCGTCAAGGCGTGGCCCTCTGCTGGAGAAGCTGGCCGGACCGGTGTAGACGTCTTTAAGACCATAGAAGAAGCTCCAGCTGGTTCCGTTTCTTAGGGCACCAACGGTTATAACGAAGTCAGCATCGCCAGGTGAACCTACTGTGGTGGTGCTGGGACCTGAGTTGCCGGCGGCTACCACGAAGGTGACGCCAAACCGCTCGGTGAGCAGGTCGGCGTAGTAGTTCTCGGGGGACTCAAGGCCGTCATTGTATCCGCTCCAGAGACCGCCGAGGCTCATGCTTATGACGTTTGCCCCTTTTAGAGTGGCGTCGATCATTCCATAGATTATCCACGAGTCCTGTCCATAGCCAATACTCGAGAGTGACTTAAACTCCATAAGTTGCGCACCGGGAGCAACACCCTCAAGGCCTGCGAAGTAGGTTCCAGGCAGGCCGTAACCGGCTATAGTTCCTGAGACATGGGTGCCGTGCTGGCCGCCGTCCCATCCGAAAACAGCGGTGTTCCCATTGAGACCGCAGAAGACGACGCTGTTGTAGATGGTGCCATTGGCAAGCTCAGTGGGTGAAGCTGAGCCTTCCATGAAGGTCACATAGTACGGGTTGTTAACTGAACCCGGTCCGAGGAGGAGGTAAGCACCAGTCCTGTCAAAGGATCTAGCCTGCTTAGCTCTACTCAGATTAACATCGTAGGTATAGTTCCCTCCGTTTGGAACGGTCATCATTTTCATAAGGAGAGTGCCGTTAAGTTCAACTGGAGTCCCGTTTTGGAAAATTATCGCAACCTGCGTGTTGGCGGGGGTCAGGTTGAGCTGGAGGGGAACCGGGTAGAAGTAGGTGTCGTTGTTTGGATCAACGAGAACCAGATAAACCTCATCGTAGTTGTGGTCGAAGTTTATGTCAAAGTATCTCTCAGGAAGGAACCCGAAGCGGTAAGTTCCATTGGTGACGTTGACGTCTCCAAAATCGATAGTAACATTAACCTCATTAAGGGTCGTGTACTCACTCGGTCTCATGACTAAGGTGGCGTAGGGACCCCAGTCTATCGTGACGTTGTTGAGAACGATGTCTACGGTGCCATTGACGACTTTACTTGAGTTAAATGTATACTTAAGGTACGCGTTGCCCTCACCTGTCTCATCAAGCCAGTAGATGATCTTTCTCCTCCCGTCAGGGGTCTGCTGGAGGTAGGGCTGGGCGACGTCGGCACCGGTGTCTATGACGGCAACAACGGCACCTGCACCGGTCACGTTGTACTCTTCCCTGGCCTGTGGGGCATCGATTGAGTACATATCCCAGTCAAAGGGATTATACCCGCCCGCTCCCGTTGAGGTGAGGGTATTTATCGGCGCCTTGGGATAGGCCTCGGGCTTCATAGGCTTCGGGAGTTTTATTGTCCTGTCTTCCCAGACGTAGGCGAGGCCTTTCATGGACTTGAGAAGAGGGAGCTTATCAACGGGGAGCGTGGCTACTATGAAATCGTACTTGGGTTTGCTTATCGGGGCGATCCTAGCTCCAAGGTTCTTCAACTCTTTAATAACCAGAGCACTGTAACCCCTCTGGGGAGCCATTATTAAGCGGACTTCCTTCTTATTTGATGCCGTTAGTGTCCCGTGGAGTATACCCAAATACTTTGCAACGTTAGGATTCAGTTCCTGGAGCGTCAGAGGGCCATTGGGGGTTGATACCACGCGGGCCTGTGAGTTAGAAGTAGACGTTGCTGCGGTGTATGGCATAAACACCGGGACTACTGACAGCAACATTACAGCCGCTACAAAAAGGCTCAAAACCTTTCGATTCATTCAAACACCTCCTGTAGTAATGGGCAACACTACTGTAAATCTTGCATTAATATAAATATTTCGCTCATGTAAGGAGAATAAAAGGCCTCAATAACTATAAAACATCCTCTATGACTTATTCGTCGCATGCCGCCAAAAGAACCTCACCTTGGATGCGGTGGATTTTAACGTATATCCCCCACCGGGGAGAAAAACGCGCTGAGCCTTAAAAGCTTGCTCATTATAAAATAAAGAAAATTAGAAGAGATTTAGAGGGCATCAGCCCTCCTTCTGCATGTCCTCGATTGCCTTCTGGAGGAGCTGTACTGCATACATTTCATTGAGATATGCTTTTCTGAGAGGCACTATAAGGCTCGGGTCACTGAGGTGTATGATTATGTTACCACCGGTGAGGTCGAGTGCCTTCTGATAATACTGGGCCGCGGTCTCGTTAAGACTCTTAGCCTGCTGAAGTATCGTGTCGTTAACACCAAGCTTGACGGCCTCACTGTAAAGATTCTCAAACCGCTGGCTGTACATGTTGTAATAGCGGTAGCCAATAAAGTTAAGGGTGTTTATGGTTATCATGGGCTTAACCGGAACCTCCGTGTATCCATCCGCCTCGATTGTCGGGTCCTCCTTGAGGACAACGAAGACGATGCCGCTCTGGACGTAGTAGTAGCCAAGTGGGTTGTTCTCATCGGTTGTAAGCTGCACCTTCTGGCCGTTCTTCCAGACATAGATGTCGGTTATGTTGATGTTCCTGAGGGCAACCACTGCAACACCGTGCTCGCCGATCTTAACATCCGCCTTTATGGTAACTGAGTAGAGATCCTTACTGCCTTCGCTCTTGACCTTCCGGGTGCTAACCACGGCGTTAGTGAGGGTGGCATTCCACGATGCCGCGAGGCTTACGTTGTTGTTTCCGCTGATAACGTTCTGAACGGCGGTTGCATTAACGACAATCGAGGGCACGTTGTTGACGAGCGGAACCTGAACCTCAACGTTCCCGGTGGAGGTTGAAACGTTGGCGACTACTGTGGAGCCGTTGGCGGTAACTTTGGCAGAGCCACCTATTACTCCAACGGTAACGTTCTGGGTTTCGGTGTTAACCTCCGTGATCTTTGCTCTAGTGTGGACGACAAAGTGGACCTCTGCCATGCCCGTGTTGTTGGCAGTATCATCGGCTGTAACCGTAAGGGTATATGTACCGCTTGCAAGGCTGAGTGGGGCCTCATAGAGACCGGTTGTGTTGTTGTAATCCAAGGAGATAGTCTTTCCATCGACGGTTGCGGTAACGTTGGTTATGTTGAGAACATCTACGACTTTCACGGAGAGTTCAAGTGTGCTGGTGTTGTAGACAGTCGGCTCGGGGCTCTTTATGTAGACCATCGGCTCCTTTATGGTCACAACTCTCTGGGGCAGTGCAACTTCCTTGCCGTTTGGATAGACAACGACCACAGTGTAGTTGTAGGTTCCTGCCGGTAGCTGGAGGGCCTGGTCAATTCCCGTGCCGTAGTAGTAGAAGCCTCCCTCTTCGGGTGTCAACTGGTATTCCTTGCCACCAATGAGCACATAAGCGCCCTCAAGTGGCACTATGCTGGCAACGTCGACTTTGAAACTTCCAAAGTTAACGGACGAATTGCTTGGGAGCGAAAGCGGACCGTAGTTGGCTATCGGAACGGTGGCGGTAACAACAGTTTGACCCCCATCGGGGATGGTGACCTTGCTGGTGTTGGCCGCTATCGGGTACTTGCCCCAAGGTGTCTGAAGGAGTATGGTGAAGTTGTACACATAGCCGGTTATATTGTCCTTGAGAAGGTCATGTGGGGCAACAAAGAACGTGGCGTAGTATGGAGTTACGTTGGGATGGGTGGATATGTAGTAAGTTACGTTCCAAATGGCGTTGCTTATATCAAAGGCCATTGGGCTGTTCGGGAACGGGTGGTCCTGCGGAAGGTCTGCGGCGGTTGTCTTGTTGGTTATGTCGCTCCACAGGTAGTCGCTCCAGAAGTCGAGGAAGTTGTGCTCCCATGTGTCATTGCTTACCATTACTCCAACTGGGATACCGGCTGGGATGAACTGAGTGTTACCATACACCCCATCGACAACCTCTCCCCTAACCGGGTGTTTTATGCCAACTACTGCCATAAGGTCCGGTGTGTAGTTGGCTGCCTTTGGCACGTAGACAAAGGCTGAGCTTCCACCCCAAGATACCGGCCACTCTATCTGGTACTGAACCGGGAAGATTCCATCGACTGTGGTGTTGAAGTACTCACCGGCACTGCGAACGGCTTGGTACGAGAAGTACCAGTATCCGTTGTATCCCCAGTCCGTACCCCACGAGTTCACCATGAGGAGGGCTCCCTGTCCGTCTGGGGTCTGGGCAGTGTCATCGTACCCAACTATTGTGACGGCGTGTCCGCCCTGCCAGTTTTGGTAGTAGTTGTTAAAGTTCAGGTAAGGTGCCCTTCCTTGGAGGTATTCACCGATGGGCACGTAGTGTATCATCCACTCAAAGTTTGCAAGGGTGAACAGTGCATCAAAGCCGTTGTTGAGGAACCATCTCTCACCGTTCACTGAATAGGTCGAGAGGTAGAACGTGGCGTTGGTTATCCAGCTCTGGTTGCTGATAAAGCTGGCGTTGACGGCAGCCTCAAGCTGTCCGGCCGCTACATACACCGGCTCGTTGAGATTAATTCCAAGCTTGTTCTGGAGGACGTCTTTCATTAAGTCAACCGACATGTTGCCCTCTTCGATCATCCTCAAAAGCGCTGCAGTATTGCCGGTTGTGGCAGATGCCCAGACGTTATAGTTCCTTTGAGCGTAGTCAAGGAGGTCTTCTACGGTCCACGAGGCGTATGAACCGTTGGTCCAATACTCCTGCCCGAACTTGTTAGCATAATGCGCGTAGAACTCAAGGTACCCAAGGAACTGTCCGGGCTGGCCAAGGAATTGGAAGCTTGGCAGGACGTTTATTGTTGTCTGGAGAACGTATCCTTTCGCGAGGAGTGCCTTGGTGTAGTTCCACTGGGTAGCGTTGGTGAAATTCAGGTAGTACCACTGACCCGGTATCTGGTACAGCTCGGGGGTACCTGGTTCGTAATACTGCCACGCATACATGGCGCTTGTGCCGCTGTTGTGTGCGGCTTCTTCCCACTGGGTGAGGTTGGGCCAGACCCAAGCGTAGTTAGAGGGATCTCCATACGGGCCGAGAACATAAAGCGGGAAGTCATTAAGGGGAACCGCACCAATGGTGGATATGAGGTTCATCGCGTCCCAGGGGTTACTCCCCTCATCAGCACCACCATTGATGAGGTTGTAGGTAAATGTTGGGTTCATGATATCGCTGGCAGTACTCGGGTGAGGGTTGTTCCTCCACCAGTTCAGCATGTAGGTCCATACATAATAGGTTGAACTCCAAGCGTTGCACGAGCCAACGTAGCCCTGGTTCCCAATGGGTGGGAGGTAAAGACTGTTGTTCATTTCTGCCGGCAGGGTTGTGGGAACACTTGAAGTCCCGTTCGGGAGAAGGATGCTGGCGCTTATTGGATTAAAGGGTGCATTTTTGACTGCGGTCTCAAAAGCATTCTGAGTCAGGGGGTTAAAGTGGAATCCAACTACCTGCTCGTACTGGTCTAAGGGTGCCTTTAGAGCACCCGTCCTGTGAGCCATCAATGGCATCATGTCGTTTGTGAACCTCTGCGGGAGGGTGACTTTGGTGGTAGCTCTAACCTCAGGGAATACAGTAGCGGAGGCAAGTGTAGCGCCCATTGAAATTACTGCCGCCAACATCACTACCGCGACTAAAAGGCTCAAAGCCTTCCGATTCATTCGAACACCTCCGATCATAATGGTCAACACTACTGTGAATTCAGCATGGATATAAATATTTCGTTCACAGTGGGGGATAAAAGGCCTCAATGACCATAAAACATCCCTCCACGGCCCATATCTACCGGTAACGCTCGATAGATTCGTAAGATATCCAAAGAAGTGTGTACCCCCTTGAGAGAGTGAGCATGAGCTAAATGTCCCATTTGTGAGGACATCAAGTATTCTCCAGGAACCTACCAAAAGGCATAAAACGGGCGAAAGCAGAGAAGAACGGCGGATGGTGAGACCAATGAAAAGAAGAGATCTCGTTCTAACTATCACCCTGATTCTGCTTATAGCAGCCGCTGGTGTGGTCCTCAATTACAGCACGGAGCACTACAAAGGCGGTGAGATTTACGAGGCCGCAAACCATGCCTACGGTCTTCTTGTCAAGGGATTCAACGTCACGATAACTGTAAAAACTGTGAACGGGAGCATTATCAGCGGCACCCTCTTCAGTGTCCAGGGTTCGACTATATACATAATAAAGGATGGAAAAGTGCTGAGCATTGGGGGGCCAAGCTCAACAATGGAGGAGATAAAGGCTGAGGAGATACACATCTCCTATAAAGGAAAGGTCTACGTCTATGATCTCCCACCCCAACTGGGAAAGCTCGGTGATATAATAGATAACCTCAAGGTTCCGGCTTACTCGGAGAGGTTCGGCGGGACTATCTACATCGAGGGCAACATAAGCCCGATAACCCTCGGTATGCTGAAGTACAAGGCGGACTACAAGTCCTACGGCTCCCTAACTATAAACCAGATGAGTTCAAACGGTGCCATAATCACCGCTAACAGGGTTCCGCTGAGCTTTTTAAAGGAATACCTAAGTGGGTACAGGGTTTACATGTATGGCATCCTCTACGTGAACTCGAACGAGAGGAACCTGAACCTCAAGCTCCTTGAGGTGAGGACTGGATGAAGGGACTGCCCCTACTGATTCCAGTGGCTTTCATAACGTTCATAGCGATAGGACTTGCCGAACCCAAGACGATAGCCGTTGGGACTGCCTTTGCCATAGCGATGGTCCTTGGAATATACTGGGGTGATGGAATTGAATGGGAAGATCAAGGCCTGAGGTTCAGGGATGAGTATGCGGTCTGGGCCTTTTGGGGGTCAATAGGAATAATCGCCCTTCAAATCCTCCTGCTCGGAAAGGTGCCTCTCCTCGACCCGGCTATAAGGACCCACCTCCTGCCTGAACTGACAGCCCTCACCTACTTCCTCGGAGTCCCGTCGAGCGTATACCTCTTCCTCAAGGGAAAGCGCTACTCCCTCCTCTACCCTTTCATCGTTGCCCTCTACGCCTACAGGACCCCGGTTCTAGTTGACCTGCTGGCTATAGGCTCGGCCTACTACGAGAGACTGCGCTCCGAGGGAAAGCTTAAGCCAGTCCACGTAGTGGCTATACTCATGGGCGTCCTCATTATGGGGGCTGTGATGACGGAAATGCGGGGACAGGGCATTTCAAGCCTCTGGACGAGGGTGCAAAGTTCTACCTCGGTCCTCGACGTGATAGTCTGGCGCGGGGACTGGGCAGGTACTTACCATGGGGAACTCCAATGGCTCGGAGTCAGCTCATACTTTGAGGGGGGTTACTCCCCAAGGGGGCTTGTGGCGAAGTTCCTCTACGTCCACACCGGTGTGACGATAACCCCTACTCTACTCGGGGGGATGTACCTTGACTTTGGGGTGTTTGCAATCTTAGAGGGCCTCCTCTTGGGGCTTTACTATGGTATGATACAGAACGCCCGGAACCCGGTCACGCTGTCCCTCTACTACGCGACCCTAGCGTATGGGCTGGTGGGGGTTGAGACCGGGATACTCGACCTCCCAGTTTATCTGCTGTTTCTGATCGGAGCCTACATCTTGGTGAAGGGATGGCAGAGAAGGAGGGCGACGCGTGAGGCCGTCTGATGCGGCGTTTGCAGTGGTATGGGCATATCTCGGAGCGGCCCTTACTGGGAAGCTCATCTACTCGGACATACTCGGAAAACCCCTTGTTGCCCCTGCAGTTTATGCCGTCGTATTCCTCCTCACGGTCATGGCATCGTACGTGCTCTGGGGCAAGAGCAATTCCATGATTCGCTGGAGAGAAGCCCTCTACCTTGGTCTTACCCTCCTGTTCCTCATTCCCCTAGGGCCAGTTTATTTTCTCGCGGGCATCCCCGCCATGGGGCTGGCCATTTGGCTCCTAAGAAAGGCGGTATTCCTGGGGAGGGCCAGGAGGATAGGAATTATTGGGGGGGTTATAGCCGTAGCACTCTTCTCCATTGGCATAGTCGCCTTTGGCGTCCCGCTGATGAAGCCCTGGCTGAGGTACACGGTAGCGAGCGTTCCCTTTCTGGCCGCGGGGGATGTTTTGATAATCGCCATCGGGGCGTACCCCTCCCCCTGGCTCATGCTCCTCGGACTCGTGATAGCCATCGTAGGAGCTTCTAGGACGGTCGGAATAGGGGTTCTGACGGCTTACATACTCGCCGAAGCCTACGGGGGCATCTCCCTTAGGGCGTTCGTGAAGAAGAAAAGCCTGCTGATCCTGACGATTTTTCTCTTCGCTGCGATGCTCCTAGCGCGATACTGGGTAACAAGGCACCTCTACCCCGACTGGAGTCTCGGACTCATTGGAACGCTTTTTTACAGGGTTGGCTCAACCTACACCGTCTACGAGCACCTTTTTGAGTGGGGAATGCCCTTCGGAAATCACATCCTCCTCTTCCAGAGTGACCCCACTGGCTACGTTGGCCACCTCTTCGGCAGGGATGTCGGCTACACTTATTCACTCTTCGGCCAGCCGGCCTACGATTTTGGGATAATCGGGATTGTAGAGGCGGTTTTTCTCGGGGTGCTCCTAAGGGAGGCGGACCGCTCGGCAGTAACCGGGACCTTCGCCTTCACCCTCCTCGTCCTCATGACGGAGATAGGTATAGAGGGTGCCTTCCTATCGGCCTTATCCTACGCGGCGTTCCTCGGGATAAAGTTTGATATGGGTGATGCAGGATGGAGAAAAAGGTGACGGTTATCCTAATCTTCGCCTCCGCACTGTTGCTCCAGCTGTTCTCGCTTCCCCCCAATGACACGCTGACCTACGACGGGGCACTCTACATTGATATAGCCAGGAGCCTCACGCACGGCATCTCTAACTTCACCTATCAAGGGATATACATGATGTACCGCCCCCCTCTCTACCCGTACACACTTTCGCTCTTCTACCACTTCATCCACGAACCGCTGAGCCAGCTGACCGTTGCTAGGCTCGTTTCGGCGGTCTCTTTTGCCCTCACCGCCGTCGTTACGTACCTGCTCGCCCAAGGGATGTTCCGGAGCGAGGTTAAAGCCCTCGCCGCCGTGGGGTTCTTCATCTTCAATCCACTGGCCTTCACTATGGGGACCAGGGAGCTTGTCCACAGTGAGTTCACGTTCTTCTACACGCTCGCGGTTTATCTCTTTTATACCGGGAAAAAGAGCGGGAGAGGGATGAGAATCTACGGGGCGTTCATTTCAGCGGGTCTGGCAATACTCACAAGGTACACTGGGCTTTCGATAATAGCGGTCTTCTTAGCATACTTATGGTTCACTGAGGACTGGAGATGGATTAAGAGAAGAGAGTACTGGATAGGGTTTGGGATTCTCCTCATGACACTGCTCCCCTGGTTCTACCTTGGGCACGTTCACTATGGAGGG
This sequence comes from Thermococcus sp., assembly GCF_027023865.1. Taxonomy (NCBI): domain Archaea; kingdom Methanobacteriati; phylum Methanobacteriota; class Thermococci; order Thermococcales; family Thermococcaceae; genus Thermococcus; species Thermococcus sp. The sequence continues at coordinate 15,767 of NZ_JALVUC010000008.1, forward strand.
GTTTTCAGACCCTTCAGTATTGCCTCAAGGGTTGTAACCTTGGACAGACCGGTTTCGGTGTCGAACTACTTCCACCTCCTTCTGAAGGACATGGGGCGCGTCCTGCCCGCCATAGCAGCCATAGGCTTCCTCAGGTTGAAGAAGGATGACGAAGGTTGGTTGCTGACAAGCTGGCTCTTCATAGGTTTGATGGGGATACTAACGGTAACCCACAAGGAGACGCGTTTCATCACGTTCCTAGCACCTGCAATTGCATTGATGGCGGTGGAGGGAGTTGAGCTTGCCGTGGATGCCATCTCAGAGGCACTCAGGCGGTTGGGAAAAGAGTCGGGGGTCAGGAAGAGAACCGTCCTTGTCGCTGGAATAGCATTGCTGGTGCTGATCCCCGTGGCATCGAGCGCCCACAGTCTGCACGAGCGGTGGAACATGGAGGGGGCGGCCGAAGCGACGGTTCTATCGAGGATTTCAGCAGAGCATCCAGCGGAGAGTCTTCTAGTCTCGCCGGGTCTTTACACGATGGCCGGGTTCTACTATCCCCATGCGAGGGTTGACATGGCTCTAGATAGAAAAACGGTGCTCCAGAGGGTCAGTGAGGGTTACTATGGAGTCATAATCCTCAAGGAACCCTCAAATCACCTTAACATCGAGGAGAGCGGACGGTACGTCCTAACCGAGGAGTTCTACAATGGAAAGTTCAGAATCTACCTCTTGAAAAAGAACAAGGAGCGCTAAAGGCGTGAATGGACACTTCAAGCCTCTCTTTCATTTCTGTACGCTGAAGAACACTTCTGTATAGTTAATTTTAAAAGTGAACTCCCGATATATCACCCGCAGTAACAGTTTGTGGAGGGATTCAGATGAGTGAATACAAGTTTGTAAAGTGGTTTGAGGAGCTTGGGAAGGAGGATGTTCCCCTCGTTGGTGGAAAAGGCGCCAACCTTGGCGAGCTTACCAACGCGGGAATACCCGTCCCTCCCGGGTTCTGCGTTACGGCTGAGGCCTACAAGTACTTCGTCAACAATGTTAAGGTCAGCAAGAACGACATCGAGAGGATAATGAGTGAAAAGGCCAAGAGCGGCGTTCTCGCCGATGTTCTTGCGGCCGCCCCGGAGGAGGCCAGACCCCTCCAAGACTGGATTATGGACATTGTGAGCAGGACCAACGTCGATGACAGCAGGGAGCTTCTCGACAATACCGCCCTCATAAGGGAGCTTATAGACAGCATGCCCATGCCCAAGGAGATAGCCGACGAGGTTCTTGACGCATATCACAAGCTCAGCCAAAGGTTTGGTAAGGATGCAGTTTACGTCGCCGTTCGCTCCTCTGCAACCGCTGAGGACCTTCCGGAGGCGAGCTTCGCCGGTCAGCAGGAGACCTACCTGGATGTCTATGGCGATGAAGACCTCCTTGAGAACGTCAGAATGTGCTGGGCATCACTCTGGACCGCCCGCGCTACGTTCTACAGGGCAAAGCAGGGCTTCGACCACAGGAGGGTTTACCTCTCAGCGGTCGTCCAGAAGATGGTCAACAGCGAGACCAGCGGCGTCATGTTCACCGCCAACCCGGTCACCAACGACAGGAACGAGATAATGATCAACGGTGCTTGGGGGCTCGGTGAGGCCGTCGTCAGCGGTGCCGTTTCACCCGACGAGTACATAGTCGAGAAGGGCACTTGGAAGATAAAGGAGAAGTACATCGCCGAGAAGGAGGTCATGTACGTCCGCAACCCCGAGACCGGTAAGGGAACCGTTCTCGTCAAGGTCGTCGACTTCCTCGGCCCGGAGTACGTCAAAAAGCAGGTTCTCACCGAGGAACAGATTATTGAGGTCGCCCAGATGGGCGCCAAGATAGAGGCACACTACCAGTACCCGCAGGACATCGAGTGGGCCTACGACAAGGACGACGGCAAGCTCTACATCGTCCAGTCCAGGCCGATAACCACCCTCAAGGAGGTCAAGACAGAGGAAGCTGAAGAGGTCACCGAGGAGATGGAGGTCGTCCTCAAGGGTCTCGGAGCTTCCCCGGGTGTCGGTGCCGGTAAGGTCGTCATAATCCTCGACGTCAACGACATTGACAAGGTCAAGGAGGGCGACGTCCTCGTCACCACCATGACCAACCCGGACATGGTTCCAGCCATGAAGAGAGCCTCCGCTATCGTTACCGACGAGGGCGGAAGGACCTGCCACGCGGCCATAGTCGGAAGAGAGCTCGGCATCCCAACCGTCGTTGGTACCAAGGAAGCCACCAAGAAGCTTAAGGATGGCATGCTCATCACCGTTGACGGAACCAGGGGTGTCGTCTACAAGGGCGTAGTTAAGAGCCTCGTTAAGGAGGAAAAGGAGAAGGCAGAGAGCAGGGTCGTCGTTGCCGGCGCGCCACTCATCACCGCCACCGAGGTCAAGGTTAACGTCTCAATGCCTGAGGTTGCCGAGAGGGTTGCAGCCACCGGTGCCGACGGCGTTGGACTCCTGAGAGCGGAGCACATGATACTCGGCATAGGCGCCCACCCGGTCAAGTTCATCAAGGAGGGTAGGGAGGAGGAACTCGTCAACAAGCTCGTCGAGGGTATCAGGAAGGTCGTCGAGGCCTTCTACCCGAGGCGCGTCTGGTACAGGACGCTTGATGCCCCGACCAACGAGTTCCGCGAGCTCCCGGGCGGAGAGGACGAGCCGATCGAGAGGAACCCGATGCTCGGATGGCGCGGGATAAGGAGAGGCCTCGACCAGCCGGAGATTCTCAAGGCCGAGTTCAAGGCCATCAAGAGGCTCGTCGACGAGGGCTACGACAACATAGGCGTCATGCTCCCGCTCGTCAGCCACCCGGAGCAGATAAGGACCGCCAAGGAGATTGCCCTCTCAGTCGGCCTCGTCCCGCACAAGGACGTTGAGTGGGGCGTCATGGTCGAGACCCCAGCAAGTGCCCTCATCATTGAAGACCTCATCAAAGAGGGCCTTGACTTCATCAGCTTCGGAACCAACGACCTCACCCAGTACACCCTCGCCATAGACAGGGACAACGAGCGCGTCTTCAAGCTCTACGACGAGAAGCACCCGGCAGTGCTCAAGCTCATCGAGAACGTCATCAAGACCTGCAAGAAGTACGGCGTCGAGACCAGCATCTGCGGCCAGGCCGGAAGCGACCCGAAGATGGTCAGGAAGCTCGTCAGGATGGGCATCGACAGCGTTTCGGCGAACCCAGATGCCGTCGAGCTTATCAGGAAGACCGTCGCCAGGGAAGAGGCCAGGGTCAGGCTCGAAGCTGCAAGGAAAGCCCTTGAGTGAGGGTTTTCCCTCTTTTCTACTTCGTTTCCTTCGTTTAGGAGATACTACTTTTCAGAGCTGGCCCTTTTATCCACCCTAAAGTTTTTATACCAACGTTTCGATTGCTATCGTAATGAACGGTGAGAAAGTTGAGGCGATGCGCGAGCAGATAGTGAGCGGCCCCATTGTTAAAACGCTCATCCTGTTAGCCTACCCTCTAATCATCAACAGGCTCGTTCAGGTTCTATACAATCTCACCGACACATTCTGGCTGGGCAAGCTCGGCATGGAACAGCTGGCCGCACCGGGGACCGCCTGGCCCCTCGTCTGGTTCTTCATGAGCATAGGTATGGGGTTTGCCATGGCGGGCTTCGCCTTCGTGAGCCAGTACATCGGGGCAAGGAAATATGAGAGAGCCAACCGTGCGGCAGGGGCGCTCTACTCGCTCATGATGCTCTTTGCGATAGGCGTCGGGCTTTTCGGGGTCATCTCGGCGCCTTATCTCTTGGCCTTCATGAACGTGAGCAACACCGTTTATCCCTACGCCCTCAGCTACACGAGGGTTATCTTTGCCGGGATTCCTTTCTCATTCACGCTCTTCGCCTTTAACTTCCTCCTTAGGGCCATAGGGGACACAAAAACTCCTGTTAAGATAAACGTCGGTACGGTTCTCCTCAATCTTGTTCTAGACCCCCTTTTCATCTTCGGTTTGGGCCCCTTTCCGAGGCTCGGGGTTACTGGAGCGGCCGTTGCAACGATGCTCTCGAACAGCATCGGCTCGATTATCGGTGGCTATCTCCTGTTTAAAGGCAGGGTAGGGATCCATCTAGACCTCGAGACCCTAAAACCGGACAGGCACTTCTACGGCAAGATTTTCAGGGTTGGAATCCCGTCGAGCGTTGGCTCTTCAACCACGGCCCTTGGTTTCATTATTCTAGCGAGGATAATCTTCACACTAGGCGGGGAGTTCGGGAACGCGGCCGTTGCCTTCGCGACGTACAGCATAACCAACAGGCTCACCAACTTCATGTTCGCCTTCTCCGATGGCATAAGCATGGCAATGGGAACCATGGTCGGCCAGACAATCGGCGCGAAGCTCTATGAGAGGGCCAAGGTCATAGCGGAGAGAACTATGGCAATAAACTTCGCGATACTCGGTGCCGGAACGCTCATATTCATCCTCTTCCGCGTTCCTATCTTCAGGTTCTTTATCAACAATCAGGCGATAATAGCCGAGAGCTCCAAGGTTGTCAAGTACTTCGCGGCTTCGCTGCCCTTCTTCGGAATCTTTGATGCCGTAAACAGCACCTTCCAGAGCGCAGGCCACACCAAGAAGAGCATGACCCTCGGGATAATCCGCCTGTGGGGAATAAGGCTACCCCTGAGCTACGGGCTGGGGGTTTTCATGAGGGACACCGCAGGAATATGGCTTGGTATGGGACTGAGCAATTTCCTCGGGGCAGTGATAGCGCTCGCATGGTTCCTCCGCGGGAGCTGGATGAAAAGGATCATCGAGGAAAGGAGGAGCGATGAAGGAACCAGCACATAAATCTTTTATAACAGCGTTTAGATTGGGGTCTGATTGAAAATGGGCGGTGAGAAAATCAGGAGAATGCGCGAGGAGATACTCAACGGCCCCATAGAGAGAACCCTCTTAACCCTCGCAGGCCCGCTAATCGTCAACAACCTTGTTCAGGTGGTATACAACATAACCGACACTTTCTGGTTGGGTAAACTCGGAAGGGAAGCGTTGTCGGCTCCGGGAACGGTGTGGCCGATAATAGGCACACTCATGGCCCTTGGTATGGGATTCGTAACAGCGGGCTTCGCCTTCGTCGGCCAGTACATAGGAGCAGAGCGCTATGAAAAGGCAAACCGCTCCGCTGGGGCGCTCTACTCGCTCATGATGCTCTTTGCGGTGGCTACCACCGTCGTGGCCCTTCTCATCCTGCCATACGCACTCCACTTCATGCGCATCAGCACCAACGTCTACCCCTACTCCTACACCTACGCCACGGTGGTGTTCTTTGGTCTCCCGTTTTCCTTCGCGTTCATGGCCTTCTCCGCGTTAATGAGGGCAACGGGGGATACCAAGACCCCCGTTAAGATAACCCTAATCACGGTTATGGTTAACATAATCCTCGATCCTCTTCTCATCTTCGGCTGGTTGGGCTTTCCAAGGATGGGCGTCGCTGGGGCGGCCCTCGCCACCGTTATCTCGAATGTTATAGGGGCCACCATAGGCTTCTACCTGATGTTCAGTGGGAAGGTTGGAATCCACTTGACGCGGGAGACTCTAAAACCTGACTGGGAGTTCTACGGTAGAATCTTCCGTGTTGGCCTTCCATCAAGCGTTGGCCAGTCCGCCAACAGCTTCGGCTTCATCATCCTCACGAGGATTATCTTCGGCTTTGGAGACGTCACCTACGCCGCTTATATCATCACCACGCGCCTCGTGAACTTTTTGACGAGCATCTCGCGCGGTATAAGCATGGCGATGGGAACGATGATAGCCCAGAACGTCGGGGCCGAGAACTATGAGAGGGCCGGAAGGATAGCACGGCGTACGATGCTCATAAACTTCACGATAGCAAGCCTCGCCGTTCTGATCATAGCGATTCTCCGCGTGCCCATCTTCAGGGTCTTCTTAGACGACCCGAGGGTCATAGCGGAGAGTAAAATCGTCCTTGATTATTTCCTCGTCTCGGTGCCCTTCTTCAACGGCATCTTCATCGTCGTGAACAGAACCTTCAGCTCTGCGGGACACACGAAGAAGCGCATGATCCTAGGCATAATCCGCCTCTGGGGGCTGAGGATACCTCTGAGCTACGCTTTCGGCTATGTTGGGGCTGTAACCCTCTTGGGCGTTACGATACCACTAGCTAGCCTCTTCGACTTCACCAGTAAGGGGGTCTTCTTCGGTATGGGGCTGAGCAATTTCCTTGGGGCAGTGATAGCGCTCGCATGGTTCCTCCATGGGAACTGGAGGAAACGCATCATAGACGAGTGATTCCTCTAACGGGCCCTGTTCCTGCGTTCTTCACGCCCCATCCTCTCTGTGCTTTTCTTTGGAACATACCCGGGAAAGACTTTCTACAAGACTGAACAGTTTTGGGGAACCGTTGATGGTCGTACAATCATTCCAAAGCACCCCTCTGGGGCACTCATATATTCTGCAAGGTGAAAAAGACAGTAGGGGGAAGGAAACGCCTTAATTTACCGAAAGGTTTATATATCTTTGTTTCCTAAAAGGAAACCGAAGAACCCTTTGAGGAGGTGTTATGAATGGCTGAGTTGCCGATTGCCCCGATTGACAGGCTTATAAGGAAGGCTGGTGCCGAGAGAGTCAGCGAGGACGCCGCCAAGGTTCTCGCCGAGCACCTGGAGGAGTATGCCATCGAGCTTGCCCGGAAGTCCAACGAGTTCGCCAGGCACGCTGGCAGGAAGACCGTCAAGGCCGAGGACATAAAACTCGCCATCAAGGCCTGAGGGTCTTCTTGGCTGCTTTCTCCTTCATTTCCACAATTTTCCACTGACCTGTCGGGATGATGGATCGCTTTTGGTTACCAGAAGGTTATCCTCTCAACCCTGATGTTCTCATTATCAACATGGAGGAATGCAAAGCCGGGGGAGTCCATCCTCGGGAAGGTGGGAGAACCGGGGTTTAGAAGGAAAACACGGTCTCCATGGAGGGAGTATGTATCGTGATAAAAGCGGTGAGTATGACCAAAGATTAGGACGTCAACGCCCATGTCGAGGGCCTTGAGCGTTAGAAACTGGGCGTTGAGTGAGAGGAACTGGTGCCCGTGGAGCAGGCCAATCCTAACGTCCTCAACGTCTAGAATCCTCTCCTTAGGGAGATGCAGGTGGTCAGCGTTGCCCCTAACGGCAATTGTAGGGGCTATCGAATCAAGCCGCTCAAGAAGCTCAGCCGAGGTAACGTCCCCCACGTGGAGTATCAAGCAGGGCTTTCGTTTCTCAAGCTCTTTCAAAAGGAGTGAAGGGAGGTTGCCAGTCCTATCGCCGTGATGGGTGTCGCTTGTCACCGCTACCAGCAAGGGGATCCCTCATATCGGGACATTTATGCCGAGCTTCTCAACGAGCTCTTTGTACCTGTTCCTGACCGTCACCTCGGTGACGTGCGCAACCTCCGCAACCTCTCGTTGGGTCTTCTTCTCACCCTCAAGTAGTGATGCAACGTAGAGAGCGGCCGCGGCGAGACCAGTTGGCCCCTTCCCACTCGTTATCCCCTTCTCTATGGCCTCCCTAAGTATCTCCTTCGCCTTCTTCTTGGTCCTGGCACTGACGTTAAGTGCATCGCCAAAGCGGTCAACGTACTCAATCGGACTTGTCGGGCGAAGGTTGAGGCTCAGCCCCCGAGCCATAAAGCGGTAGCTCCTCCCTATTTCCTTTTTGGAGACCTTGGAAACAGCGGCAATCTCATCAAGAGTCCTTGGGATTCCCTCCATCCTACAAGCGGCGTAGAGGGCCGCAGACACCATACCCTCAATCGACCTGCCACGGATGAGCTTTTTCATGACCGCCTTCCTGTAGAGTGAAGCGGCCGCCTCTTTAACCCTACGCGGGAGGCGCATTTGGGCCGCCATCCTATCAAGTTCACTCAACGCAAAGGCAAGGTTACGCTCGGCGGCGTCGTTTATGCGCATTCTGCGCTGCCACATCCTTAAACGTCTGATCTTGCTCCGGTACATCCCACTGATCTGGTTACCGTGGATGTCTTTATCGCGCCAGTCTATATCAGTGGAGAGGCCTTTATCGTGGATCATCAGTGTCATGGGCGCACCGGTTCTGGCGCGCTTGGCCCTCTGGTCTGGGTCGAAGGCACGCCACTCAGGGCCTTCATCAACAACATTCTCCTCAAGAACGTAGCCACACTTGGCACAGACGATTTCGCCCCTCCTCGGATCGTAGATAAACTCGGTAGAGCCGCAAATCGGACATACCCTCTTGCCAGTCAAAAACTTTCACCCCCTTTTTCTGGGGGCAGGGCGTTCCGCCTTCCCGCCCTTAAAGCGCTTCTCCCCGGACATGTCGGGCCGTTTAGACCTGGCCTTCTTAGATCTTGAATTCTTCTTCCGTGAGGAGTCTACATAGAGCAGTGCACCAATGTAGCCTTCAGGATTTCTGACCCTTGGTTTAACCGCCACGTACGGCTTATTCACTGGTCCAAAAACGTCCTTAACAGTTCCCACGAGGGTAAGCCCCTTATCTACCACGGGCGAATTGAGTGAAGGAACCCAGTCGGACCTAAGGATAAGGAAACCCTGCTTCGCGTAGTGAGAAACTTTGCCAAGGCGCCTCATAGCCCCACCCCAAAAGGACATATCCTTTTAAGCTTTTCGCTTTGGCCTTTATAAAGTTTTCGGAGATTTTCCAAAAGCTTTTTATTGAGAGGCGTATAATAGGTCAAGTTGGGGAAACTGATGAAGTGCCTCGTTATAGGACATCTCACTCGGGACATAATCATCCGAGGCTCCCTCATTGAGACAAGAATCGGTGGGGGTGCCTACTATTCTGCCGCCGCCCTCTCAGATTTCTGTAACGTTGATGTCTTGACAAGCTACGGCGAAGATTTTCCGAGAGAGTGGATTAAAAACCTATGGGAAAATGGAATCAGGGTGATAGCAGTCCCCGCGGAGGGGAGCACCATCTACAGGTTAGAATACCTCGATGCAAACAGACGCGAACTGGCCCTCCTCTCAAAGGCCGAGCCAATAAAAGAGCTTCCAGGTGGGGGATATGATATAATCATTTTAAATCCTGTGGCAGGAGAAATAGGGATAGAAACGGTTAAAGCCGCAAGGGAAAGTGGAACGCTGGTCGCGGCCGATGTTCAGGGCTTCATCAGACAACACACCCTTGGAAAGGTGAGAGTAAAAGGAGTCCCATTTGAGGTATTCAAGGGCATCCACGTCCTCCACGCCGACGTCTCCGAGATCAAACACGTCAACGATCTCGACCCGGCTGGGGTGGGGGTGCTCCTCATCTCCAATGGTGAAGAAAGGGGAACAGTGTACAGAAAGGGAAGGGAGTACAGGTACAGACCCGCAACCGTTCAGGTGGGAGAGACCACTGGAGCAGGGGATGTTTTTCTCGCGACCTTCACTTACTTTCACCATGAATACCCCTTCGTCCAGGCTCTTAAGAGGGCCGGAGCACTTACGGCGCTGTTCCTGAAGTACAGACACTTCGATTTTTCAGGGGAAGAGATAAACAAGATGGCAATGAGAGTGTACGTAGAACCTGCCGGGGAGAGGAAAGCACTATAAGGGTGCCGGTGTAACAGAAACACCGATGATGAAACGTCAGCACGCTGAGCCGTGATGAGGAAAAAGAACTGAGGTGATAGCATGGACCGCTACATCCTTCTTCTGAAGACCCCAAAGGACTATGACATTACACCAGTGAGAGGGGAACTGAAAGAGTTCATAACGGAGAAGCATCCCGAGCTGAAGGCGGAGCTCCACAGATGCATCGGTCTGACCGCGGACGTTGTCATACTCTACCGCGGCGGGGTTGTCCTGATAAAGAGAAAGCACGAGCCTTTCAAGGATCACTACGCACTCCCCGGAGGCTTCGTTGAGTATGGAGAGAGTGTTGAGAAGGCCGCAGTAAGAGAAGCAAAGGAAGAAACCGGTTTAAACGTCAAGCTCCTAAGGCTCGTTGGTGTTTACTCCGACCCTAACAGGGACCCAAGGGGGCACACCGTGACGACAGCATTTCTCGCGGCAGGATCCGGGGAGCTGAAAGCAGGGGACGATGCAAAGGAAGTCACCGTTGTCCCGCTCGACGAGGTAGAAAAAGTGAAGCTAGCCTTCGACCACGACAGGATCATTCGCAACGCCCTGAACCCCAAAGACTGCTGGGGGTGAGGGCGTGAAACTGACCTACTCGAACTTCGGAAGGATAACCGTGGACGGAAAAGTCTACGATCACGACATCATCGTCTATCCAAGCGGGAAAGTTGAAAAGAGGAGGAAATGGCTCAGCAAGGAGAAGCACGGGACGAGTCACAAACTTGACCCCGATGAGCTTAGGGAGTACTTAAGAGAGGAGTTTGACGTTCTCCTCGTTGGGACCGGCTTTTACGGAAGACTCTCCCTCCTGCCGGAGAGCAGGGGACTTGTGGGGAAAAAGGAAGTTATTGAACTCCCCACAGACAATGCCGCCGAGAGATTCAACGAAATTCATCGGGAGAAACGGGTTCTCGCGATATTCCACGTCACCTGCTGAGGAACCAGAGCACTATGGCAAGAGCAGTAACCATCAGAACGAGGGTCGGAAGGTACCCTTCAAGGTACCATACGAGGGCGAGCGTTCCTATGGCAAACCCGTTGAGCATCATCAGAAGGAGGACCTCCGCGGAGTCCGTGTCCGGGATTGAAAGCCCCCTCTCGCCGTGGTAGAAAAAGGATAGGGAAACCGAGGAAGTGAGCATGGGAAGAACCAACGCGGCGGGAATGAAGCGGAGGAAGCCGGGACTGCGAAAGGCGGCCAGCAGAACGACTCCAACTGACGTCAGCACTGGAACGAGGCACATGACGAGGAGCTTCGCCCAGAGGAACTCCTCGAGCACAACTGGAAGCGCAAGGAGGGCAGAGAAGTCCCCTCCATCTGTTTTTAGAACCGCGTCGACCCCAATGGAGGCCACCCAGGCCACCATCACAAGGGTAAATTCAACCTTTCTAGGGGTTATACCCCCGGAGAGGGTGCTCAGGGCCGTCGGTAGGACAAGGAATAGAGGGAACAGAAGGCCAACGAGGAGTGCGCTCTTCCTAGCTATTATTTTGAGATCCTTGAGGAAGAGGGCCACAACAGGATGGTGAACCCGCGCCCTGAAGGCAACCCTCCACGAGGATGAGGTGGGAGGGCCTGTCGCTATGAGTTCCCAAACCCTCCCAAGGAGGATGAGGTATAAAGGAACGAGGAGGGCTGTATAAGCGACTATAAGGGCGACGGAGCTGAATGGTTCAACAATTGAAGCGACCGAGAAAGGGTAGGCCAGTGAGTAGCGAGAGAAGAAGGGCAGAAGCTGCTCGTAGTGTTCAATTACATACTTCTGCACGTAGTTCAGGGCATAGAAAATGCTGATGAAAAGGAGAACGCCTAGAACCCTCACCAGCGTCCGGAGCTTAGAGAACCTGCCGCCGACGCTGGTCGAGCCGAAGAGTGTGAAGAGGACTAGGCCGAGGACGTGACCAAGGAACGCTCCGATGAAAACCCAGAAAAGGCCCAAGACTACGGCCAGGAGTGAGTAGCTGGCCATGGCAGAGACCGGCGGGAGCATGGCGACTATTGCAGGAACGTTGTCTAGGGATAGAAGGACGCTGAGATACTTGGCGCCTGTTCTGAGCGGGAGGGGCTTGAGAGGCTCGAATATTCCCATGGAAACCGCGTAGGAGGCGTTGACGGCTGTGGTGTAGAGGGCCATGAAGAAGGGAAGGAGTGAATAGGTGGCAAGGAGAACCGCAGCCTTCCCCTCATTCCCAGCACCCCAAACGGCAACACCCATCATAAGCCCGAAGAGGAGGAAAATCACCGACTGAAAGGCAATTCCACGCTTTACATCGCCCGTCTTTCGCAACTGCTCCTTGAACTTCCCCGGGTCGGCCGCTATCTGCGGGTTGTTCTTGAGTCTACGGTAATGAAGCTCCCGGTAGAGAACCCTCACTACATCCATCGCACTATCCCCTCAAAGGGCCTCCTTCAGTGCCCGCACTATGCCCAAAACCTCGTCGCGGCTCTCGGTGAGCTTGAGAAAGACGTCCTCAAGGCTCTCCTCGTGCGCAAGCCCCTTGAGCTGTTCGACGGTGCCCTTGGCTATCAGTCTGCCGTTGTAGATGACCCCAACGCGGTCGCAGATCATCTCCGCTAATGCCAAAACGTGGGTTGAGAAGACTATGCTCTTCCCTTCCTCCTTGAAGCCTAGGAGAAGCTCCCTCAGAATCCTCGCGCTCTTGGGATCGAGACCGTTCATCGACTCGTCGAGGATGAGAACAATCGGATCGTGGAGTATCGCGCTTATGAGGGAGATCTTCTGTCTGGTTCCGAAGCTGAGAGAACCTATCATCTCTCCCAGATACCCCTCGATGCCAAAGGCCCTCACAAGGGCATCAACCCTCTCCTGGAGCTTCTCCTCAGGGACCCCCCTAACACTGCCCACGAAGTTGAAGAACTCAACCGGGGTGAGGCTCTCGTACAGTGCTGGAGTTTCCGGGACGTAACCGGTTATTTCCTTAATGCGAAGGGGGTCAGCAGAAACGTCGATTCCCCCAACAAGAACCTTTCCGGAGGAGGGAGGCAGAATCCCGGCGAAGATTCTCATCGTGGTGCTCTTCCCGCTCCCGTTAGGCCCGAGAAGGCCGTAAATCTCGCCGTCATCAACGTGAAAGCTGATTCCATCGACGGCCACGGTGGAACCGAACCTCCTGACGAGGTTTTCGACCTCGATCATCATACCACCGGCTATAATAATCCCCCGCGTTAATAAACTTTCGCCCGCGTCAACTGGAGAAGAACCCATCCAAGAAGCCCTTGAATAGACCAAAGCCCTAATAAGGCCAGTCCAAACCTCTACGAGCACGTTCCAAGGTCTGGCTCGGGTTAGATGTGAGGAAGGACTGATCCTTCAGCCCTTCTTTTCTAAGTGCGCCCTCTTTACCTCAAGCACGCCCGAGTAGCTACATTCATCCCATCTCTTCTCGACCTCATCGAAGACTATCCTCGCTTTGAAGAACGGTGCATCGCGAACGAAGGTCTCGAACTCGCCACCTTCCCCAGCCACGTGAATCTTGTACTTCCCGTTGAGCTTAACCAGCTCTTCAAGTGCTTTTTCATCAATCTCCCGCCCGAGCCAGCGCTCGTCAAGGCCATAAGCGGCAGTCCCCACAACCACGATGTCGAAGATGTCTATAAGTTCGCGCATGTAATCAACTGGGTCACGATGCCATGCAGGGGCAAAGCTCTCCAAGCCAAGCTCTTTGGCCATCCTATCGACCCTCCGCTTCTGATATTCGCTTGCCAAGGCGCCTGAGACAATTCCATCAATACTAAGCCCCCCAAGGACGATCTTCATATCCTCAACTTCCTTCTCCTTTTCGCCGGAGGTAAAGCCTTTGACGAGGGAAATCCCTATAGCCCTGGCCTGAAGCTCTGTCAGGTGGATGTTCGGAACGTGGTACATGTAGCTCTCGTCACTCTCGCTCACCATCGAGACGAGGTATTTGACCTCAAACCCCTGCTCTAGCGCCCAGTAGAGGGCATAGTTCGAATCCTTCCCGCCGGAATACAGCACCGCAACGCGCATCTCCTTCACCTAAAAAGTTAGTCAATTTAAATCAAATCCTGGATGAATTGAGAAAGCCCTAAGGAACCTTAAAAAGGTGATGTCGATGCAAAAACGACAATGATTCTAACGGGGACTACCGAAAGGAAGACTTACACCGCGCGATAGCCCTTCCCGGGAAGAACAAAATTCAATCTCAAGGAAAAGGGCAACAAGAACTCCCCACCGTATAGAGAAGTTCCGGAGGAGTGGGTATCAGCTATGAAGGCCGCTTTACGGCGGAACCTCCATAAAGGGCCTGTTCATCCTCAAGATGATTTCACCCATCTTCGCACTGGACCGGCACCTTATTTCATATCCCCAAAAGTTTCGCAAGCGAAAACTATTTAACTATTATAAAATATCTTACACCAACAAAGGAGGTGGAGGAAATGGTTAGGGTTGTCATACTAGGACAAGGCTACGTTGCCAGCATCTTTGCAAGCGGACTTGAGAAGATAAAATCCGGAAAAATGGAGCTTTACGGCGTTCCCCTTGCCGACGAGCTTCCGATCAAGATAAAGGACATTGAGATAGTCGGATCCTACGACGTCGATGCGGGCAAGATCGGTAAGAGCCTCTACGAGGTCGTCAAAGCCTATGATCCGAACGCTCCGGAGAGCCTAAAGGGAGTAACTGTAGGGAAGGGCATTCACCTGAGGAGCCTCAGGAACCTTCCGATCCAAGCGACCGGTCTCGACGACGAGATGTCCCTTAAGGAGGCTGTTGACCATCTCGTGAACGAGTGGAAGGAGCTTAAGCCCGACGTCTTTGTCAACGTGTGCACCACCGAAGCGTTCATTCCCTTCGAGAGCAAGGAGGAGATAGAGAGGGCCATCGAGGAAGACAACCGTGACAGACTCACCGCAACTCAGGTCTACGTCTACGCTGCCGCCAAGTACGCAAAGGAAGTTGGAGGAGCGGCCTTCGTTAATGCCATCCCCACCCTCATAGCCAACAGCCCCGCCTTCGTCGAGCTGGCAAGGGAGAACAACCTAGTCGTCTTTGGCGACGATGGAGCGACCGGGGCAACTCCACTCACCGCGGATGTCCTCAGCCACCTCGCCCAGAGGAACCGCTATGTCTTAGACATCGCCCAGTTCAACATAGGTGGCAACAACGACTTCCTTGCTTTAACAGACAAAGAGAGGAACAAGAGCAAGGAGTTCACCAAGAGTTCGATAGTCAAGGACCTCCTCGGCTACGACGCCCCACACTATATAAAACCGACCGGCTTCCTCGAGCCTCTCAGCGACAAGAAATTCATAGCGATGCACATCGAGTACATCAGCTTCAACGGTGCCCATGACGAGCTTGTTATAACAGGAAGGATCAACGACAGTCCAGCTTTGGCAGGTCTCCTAGTCGACCTCATCAGGCTCGGAAAGATAGCTGTCGAGAAGAAAGAGTTCGGTACAGTATACGAGGTCAACGCCTTCTACATGAAGAATCCGGGACCGAAGGAGAGGAGTAATATACCGCGCATCATAGCCCACGAAAAGATGAGGATGTGGGCGGGCCTCAAACCCAAGTGGCTCTGAGTTTTCTTCTCCAGTTTTCCAACAACCTTTTAATCCCCACCTTCTAATTTTCTTTTGGAGGGAAGTGGATGAGCTGGAAGAGGGGAGCCTATCCCGAGTTCACACTGGAGGACGTTGTGGCTGTTCTCTTCATGCTCCGCGAGCCGGTCGGGAGAAAGACAATCTCAGAGGTTCTTGAGCTTGGTGAGGGCAGCGTCAGGACGCTTTTGAAGAAACTCTCCCACAGGGGGGCCATAAAATCAACGCAGAAGGGTCACTCCCTGAGTGCCGGTGGTGAAAAACTCCTGGATGGTATTGAGAGAAACTTTTCGGGGACAGCCCAGGTCGGGACTGTTGAGGGACTTCCTGCCTTCGCCTTGAGGGTAAAGGAACCGGGGGACTTCAAAAGCATCGAACTCCGAGACGAGGCAATAAGGTTTCATGCGAAGGGCGCGATGATACTCGTGGTAGAGAACGGGAGAATCGTCTTCCCAGAGGATGGAAGACCGCTGAGCGAGACGATGCAGGAGCTCACGGAGCGGCTCGACCGCCTGATGCCAGAGGAAGGAGACATGGTGGTCGTAACCTGGGCAGAAAGCCCGGCTAAGGCAATGAAGAGCGCCTACCACGTGGCCCTGTTCGTAAAGGGGGATGAGACTCCCGAGGAAATAAAGTCCCTCGTGAGGTGAAATGATGAGCAGGCTCATTTTAGCCCTCGACGTCTATGAGCGCGGAAAGGCCCTTGAGATAGCCGAGTGTACCGCGGACTACCTCTGGGCAGTGAAGGTGAACTGGCCGCTGATAATCGGCTCGGGCCTTGGAATCCTCACCGAGCTGAAGCAGGTTACAGGTCTTCCCATCATAGCCGACCTAAAGCTCGCGGACATACCGAACACTAACAGGCTGATAGCGAGGAAGGTTTTTGAAGCCGGGGCAGACTACATCATAGCCCACGGATTCACCGGAGAAGACAGTGTTAAGGCAGTCATGGAGCTTGGGAAGACGATAATCGTCGTCGAGATGAGCCATCCCGGTGCAAAGGAGTTCATCCAGCCTGCAACCGATAAGCTCATCAAGATGGTCAACGAGCTGGAGCCATTCGGGATCATAGCCCCAGCGACGAGACCGGAGCGCGTTGGCTACATCCGCTCGAAGCTGAAGCCAGGGATTAAGGTGATAACGCCAGGTGTCGGTGCCCAAGGCGGAAAAGCTAAAGACGTTTTAAAGGCTGGGGCCGATTACGTCATCGTGGGGAGAACCATCTACCAGAGTGAGAACCCGAGGGAGAGTGCGAGGAGCATCTTCGAGGAGCTGGAGGTGGTATGATGGAGCTGAAGGTCAAGCATCCACTCAGCAAGAAGGAAGTCAAAGAGATAATCCGCGAGATGGGTGAGATTTTCGGCGAGGAGATAGCCGGGAAGATGCTGAGCAAGAAGGACAGGGTTGAGCTGGCGGAGTTCGACAGGACGACTGACATAATCCTCGTCAACGGGAAACCCTTCTTTATAAAGAGGAAAGAGCTGGTCTTTCCGCTGGTTATAGCACTCTACGGGCTGTCCAACGAAGAAGATTTAAGAAAGTGGCCAAGGCGCGTTGTTGTCGATGCCGGCGCCATCCCCTTCATCCTCAAGGGTGCCGACGTGATGGCCGCTGGTATAACGGACGCCGACGAGAACATCAGAGAGGGAGACTTCGTCTTCGTGGTTGAGGAAGACTACGGGCGGCCGCTTGCCATAGGAGTAGCCTTGATGGACGGGGAGACAATGAAGGAGAAGCCGAAGGGCAAGGCGGTGAAAAACATCCATCACGCCAAGGATAGGATATGGAACTTAACGGTGGGCTGAGATGAGCGAAAAGCCACCCGAGAAGGAAAACAGGAAGATCCGGGTTCTCGTTGGGGGAGTCTTTGACATCCTCCACGTCGGTCACATTCACTTCTTGAGCCAGGCAAAGGAACTCGGCGACGAGCTTATCGTGATAGTGGCAAACGACGAGACTGTGAGGTTGCAGAAGCGGAGGGAACCCATAAACAGCGCCGAGGAAAGGGCAGAGCTTTTAAGGGCACTGAAGATGGTAGATGAGGTGTACATAGGAGCACCCGGGACGATAGACTACGACCTTGTGAAGCGCATCGATCCGGACGTGATAGCTATAGGTCCGGACCAGACCTTCAACTGCGAGAGGATGAAGGAGGAGCTGAGGAGACACGGGATAAAGGCAGAGGTTATACGCATCCCCTATCTCTACAAAAGCGACCGCGCTAAGACGAGCAAGATAATCCAACGTATAATAGAGACGTACTGCGAGTAATTGCCGTATTTACGGCAAGAAAAGGTTATAAATGCCCTCCAATTAGCATCGTGAGGGTCATCATGAGAATAGTCTTTGATGTAGGCGGTTCGGTTCTGGTCCCGGACGACCCGGACATCGATTTTATCAAGGCAATAGCGTACGAACTCGTCAAGATAAGCGAGGACCACGAGGTCGCGGTGGTAGTCGGCGGCGGCAGGGTGTCCAGGAAGTACATCCAAGCCGCGAGGACATTCACACCCAACGAGACCTTCAAAGATTATATAGGGATACACATTACCAGAGCCAACGGAATGCTCCTCATAGCAGCGCTCGGCGAAAAGGCTTATCCCTTCGTCATCCAAGACTTCCGTAAGGCTTGGGAGGTCATCCAGCTCAAAAAGATACCGATAATGGGCGGAACGCACCCAGGCCACACGACCGACGCCGTTGCTACGCTCCTCGCCGAGTACCTCCAGGCAGACCTTTTGGTTGTGATCACCAACGTTGACGGCGTCTACGACTCCGACCCGAGGAAGAACCCAAACGCGAGGAAGCTCAACAGGATGACGCCTGATCAACTCGTTGAGATAGCGATGGAGGCCGAGAGCAAGGCGGGCGGAAGCGGTGTTGTCGATGCTTTAGCTGCGAAGTTCATCCAGCGCGGAAGGATAAAGACCTACATCGTCGGCAAGGAGGACGCATACCACCTCTTCGACGTTGTCAAAGGAAAGCACAACGGGACCGTTGTGGAGCCTTGAAGTTTCTATTCTTTTGTTTGCTTTTGACAAAGGTTCTTATAATCCTGGAACATAAGGTGCATTCATGGCAGGAAATGGGCATATGAATGAGTCGATTTTTTTTACAAGAAGAACAAAACTCTAGAGGAGGAGAGGCAGTTCTGGAAAGCTTTTTTCAGAAAATTCAAGCCAAGGATAAAAGAACATGAAGTTGATGGATGAGTCCAGAGAGTCCCCGTTTTTGATAAACCTATTGACGCCAGCGGCTTTATTTTTCCAGATATCTCACATGAGCCCGTCAAGGTTTTTATAGATGGAGTTGAGAGGGAATTCTGCAATAGGGACGACTGCGTTAACTTTCGGGGAGTTGTTTTTAAAGAAGACGTGAACTTTGAACATGCCATTTTTGGATACGTATCATTTTATGGTGCAGTCTTTGAGAAAGAGGCATATATTTTAACAACTCAAAAATATACAGCACAGATCGATTCGTTTTTATAAAGACCTCTCTTAAGGGAGAGCTTACTTCAAGGATGTAACATTAAAGAACGTGTGGTTTCAGTTAGCCATGTTCTCAGGAAGGGTGAAGTTTAGTGGAGCAACCCTAATTGCTGTGTCTTTTGATTCGGCTCGATTTAAAAAAACTAGCCGAATTTGAGGGGGACGACTTTTGAGGGGGCCGCAAGGTTTTCTGATGCAATTTTTGAGTCAATGGCTAATTTCTGGAGTTCTAAAGAAACCTTTTTTAATGGGCCGGTGTTCTTCGAGAGGGTGCATTTTGCGGATAAAGTTCAATTTGAAGGGGTTGTGTTCAGGGATACTGTGAATTTCCATAGAACTCAATTTAAAAAAACTTCAAGCTTTTATGGAGCAAAGTTTCTTGGAAATGTTAATACCCTCTCTATAGTAACATTTGAAGGAGATACACAATTTAGTGAGGTTGTTTTTGAACATAGTGTCAGTTTTCAAGGCTCAACTTTTAGGGGAGTTGCACAATTTATAGCCACAGTGTTTTGTGGGAATGCTGACTTCATAGGAGCAACCTTTTATGAATATGATTACTTTTGCATATGCTTATTTTGGAAAGGGAGCTATATTTAATGAGGCAGTATTTAGGAGAACTGCAACGTTTTCTGGATTGGTATCTTAATATCCTAAAACTCAGCAGTTGATAAATGAGCTATCTCAACTGGGTTGTGAGATATGTCCCAAACACAAATTCAACGATAAACTTAGTTTTTCTAATTCTGAATTTCACACAGTTAAATTTGTTGAAATCAATGAGGACAGTTATTTTGATAATGAATGCTTTTGCCAAATTTTTGTCAGGATTTACTTCACTGTTTAGACTTCCACAGGCACTTATTGAAGCCGCCCGAGTTCGGCGTTTGAGCTTTGAACATGAAGGCAAGCGCGACGAAGCCGATAGAATGTTCGTCCTTGAAATGTGCGCCAAAAGAAGGGCATACATAAAGAACGCACGGACTAAGTTGGAAAAACTTAAAGTTCACACTCACAACTTTATTGAATGGCTCTTAGCGGATCTGCCTCGGAATACGGTACGAACTGGGTTCAACTCTTTCTGCTTTCCCTGCTCGTTATTATCGGCAACTCAGTTCCATACGCCCTCTAGAGCGCCTATATTAAAGGCTTCCCTCAAGCCCCAAATTACTTTATCCGCTTTGCCAACGCCCTCTACTACTCCCTCGTCACCTTCACCACCCTCGGCTACGGCGACATGCACCCGACCGGCTGGCTCAAAGCCCTGAGCGCCCTTGAAGCATTGACCGGAGCGGTCTTCATGGCGCTTATTGTGGCTCTCATAGCGAGGAAGTGGATGCGGTGAGCGGAAAGGTAATTAACCTTCGTTCCAAACGGTGAGAGTGATGGAAGCTGATCCGATAAACGTCCTCCTCTACGATATACGCGAGATGAAGAAGCGCCTAGATGAGATGGAGAAAGAACCCCTGAAACTCAAGGCAAAGCTTGTAGAAGAGGAAGCAGGGGAAAGCCCGGAGGAAATCAAAGCCCTTGAGGAGGAGGCTCTTAAAAACGGAAAAGACTGCGAGAAGCTCAAAATCAGTTCCTAGAGTGGTCGTCATTCTCAAGGTCGAGCCACGCGAGAAAGCGTACCGCTAAGCTAACCCTTTTATACCCCCTTTCCCTTCTCTCCCTGGTGGTGTCCATGAAAGTCGTCGTCATCGGTTCTGGCACAGCCGGGAGCAACTTCGCCCTCTTTCTCAGGAAGGCCGATATGAAGGCCGAGATAACCGTCATTGGGAAGGAGCCAACGATGCAGTACTCCCCCTGCGCCCTGCCGCACGTGATAAGCGGCACGATTGAGAAGCCCGAGGACGTGATCGTCTTCCCGAACGAGTTCTACGAGAAGCAGAAGATTAAACTCATGCTCGGCACCGAAGTCGATGGGATAAACCGCGAGAGGAAGGTTGTAGTCACCGATAAGGGAGAAGTTCCCTACGACAAGCTCGTTTTGGCGGTCGGCTCCAAGGCCTTCGTCCCGCCGGTAAAGGGCATCGAGAACGAGGGAGTCTTCACGCTCAAAAGCCTCGAAGATGTGAGGAGGATAAAGGCATACATAGCCGAGAGGAAGCCAAAGAAAGCGATTGTCATCGGAGCCGGTTTGATAGGCCTGGAAGGGGCAGAAGCCTTTGCCAAGCTCGGCATGGAGGTTCTGGTTGTAGAGATGATGGATCGCCTAATGCCAACGATGCTCGACAAAGACACGGCAAAACTCGTCCAAGCAGAGATGGAGGGGCACGGTGTCTCCTTCCGCTTCAACGAGGGAGCCAACGAGATAATCGGAAGTCCAGTCAAAGCCGTTAAAATTGGAGACGAGGAAGTCCCGGCAGATCTCGTTTTAGTTGCCACGGGAGTTAGGGCGAACGTCGACCTGGCGAAAAAGGCCGGCCTCGAAGTCAACAGGGGAATAGTGGTGAACGAGCACCTTCAGACGAGCGACCCTAATATCTACGCGATAGGGGACTGCGCTGAGGTCATCGATGCGGTAACGGGGAAGAGAACGCTCAGCCAGCTCGGAACGAGCGCGGTGAGAATGGCGAAGGTTACAGCGGAGCACATAGCAGGCAAAGACGTCGTCTTTAGGCCCGTCTTCAACACAGCCATCACGGAGCTCTTCGGCCTCGAGATAGGCACCTTTGGAATCATCGAGGAGAGGGCAAAGAGGGAAGGCATCGAAGTAGCGGTCGGCAAGTTCAAGGGCTCGACCAAGCCCGAGTACTACCCCGGCGGAAAGCCAATAACGGTCAAGCTAATCTTCAGAAAATCCGATAGAAAGCTCATCGGTGGACAGGTGGTTGGTGGAGAACGCGTCTGGGGCAGGATAATGACGCTCTCTGCCTTAGCGCAGAAGGGCGCAACCGCTGAAGACGTGATCTACCTTGAGACGGCCTACGCCCCGCCGATAAGCCCAACGATAGACCCGATAAGCGTTGCCGCGGAGATGGCACTGAGGAGGCTCCGTTGAGAACCTGCCTAAAGGGTCCGATTTTTTGATTTTTGCTCAACCGACCGAGGATAGCCCTCGTCGGATAGGTCTTCAAAGTGGACATAACCTACTACAAGACCAAAATCTTTTTAACCCCAAAATTTATTCTCCTCCAACTACAGGTAATTAAACACCTTGAGGGGTCAAAAGATGAAGAAGGCGGGGATGATTTTAGCTGTAATCCTGCTGACCAGCTTGATGGCGGGATGCATAGGTGGAAAAACGGAGGTCTCCCACTCACCTGCGGGTGAAATCTCCAGTGGCACCCCATCGGTGTCTTCTACGGCTTCCTCAAAGTTCCAGCAGTACCCGCGGGAGGAGCTGCTAAAGAACATTAAAAGGATACACCAGTTCAGTTTTCTCGAAAACACGAGCGTTGAACTCAACATAGTTGCGGAGCGGGGAAACTTCACCCAGAATAGCAACGCCACTGCGATCTACCACCGGAGGGGTTACATCGACCTTGAAGGAAAAAGGGCAGATATCAACACGACCACAATAACCTTCCCAGGGGGCACCTCAGTGTTCACAAGGACCATTATCGTTGGAGGAGATTTCTACGTATTCTTCGGTGGAAGATGGATAAAACTCACCAACAACTCCCACGCCTTCCTCAATAACATTCTCAACATGACGTGGAAGTACAACATCATTAACCTTACGGGGCGGTACCTCCTGGGAAAACCCTTCAGGGAGGCTTTTAAGAACGGGACTCAGCTCCTCTATTACAACATCACTAATGAGGACTTGAGAACTATCGCGGAGGCGTTCCTCAGGGGCGATGCCAACCCGACATTCAACGTGACTAACGGTGTTCTCGAGCTTCGTTTTAGAAACGGCGTTCTGATCGGGGGCAGAATGGGGTACCATATGAACGTTCACATTCAGGGGGAGTACTTTGGGGAACAGGTTAACGTTTACGAGGCTGGGAACGTCTACGACGAGTTTGTTGTGTTTGACATTAACATCAAGAAGCGTGTCAATCCCCCCGAACTGGAACGCGCCTGAGGAAAGCCCTTTTATTTACCCCAAGCCCGTATCCAAGCGAACATAATTGTTTTAAGCTCTACACAAAGCTATTTAACCCACAAAGAGAAAAGACATACGGTGAGAATGATGGACATCAAAGGGAGGATATCCACCGGAGTTTCCGGTCTCGATCGGATGCTGAACGGTGGGTTTGTGCCAGGTAGGGTGTACCTTGTGAGGGGTGATCCAGGTCTTGGAAAGACCACGCTCTCGATCCAGTTCCTAGTGGATGGCATGAGAAGGGGAGAGAACGTCCTGTACATAACTCTGGAAGAGCCATTTGATATGGTGCGCGAGGATATGAAGGGGTTTGGCCTCGACCTGACAGGCCCCCATTTTATGGGGATAGACGCGACTCCCGTTAGAAGGAAGACCCACATCTTCGAGGACGTCCGCTATGCTGAGTTTGCCGAAAGTCTTGAGAATTTATAACCGCCATTGAGCAGAGGCTGAAAGAAAGCAGAATATCGAGGGTTGCAGTTGATCCTATAACCATGTTGCGCCTCACGGTGAACGACGAGCTTGCCTATCGGCGTCTCTTTATAGACCTCGTCAAGATTTTTACCAAGTACAACACTACGGTGATTATCACCTCTGATATAGGGGAGCCTGGACGTTTCGGAATTGAGGACTATCTCACCAGCGGGGTTATAGAGCTGAGGAGATATGAAGTCGAGGGCAAGACCCTTAAAGGCATTAAAGTGACAAAGTTCAGAGGAAGTCCGTTTGATGAAGATGTAAGACCCTACGCTTTCACCGATGCTGGCATTGAGGTCTATGAGACCGAAAGACTGTACGAGAGATCAACACCATGAGGGGGGAGGCCTATGGAAGTTGCTCCCTCACTCCTTGATAAATTCTGTGATTCCCTCAAAAAGGGGGACGTGTTACTTATTGAGTCCGAAGGTGGGGTACCCCCCAACCTCCTTTTTAACTTCTTAAGAAGGAGAGGTGCAATCCCCCTGCTTGCCGTGATACCAAAGGGTCTACCGGAGGTGAAGGATTGGAACTCAACAGATGGCAAACTACTCATCCTTGGGCAGGATGTTGACCCTGACAAGCTCTACGAGCTCATCCGCATTATCCGACAGCAACCAGAAGGAACCTATATTTTGGTTATACACCTAGACTTACTCCTTTTAAAGCGCGACGAGAAGACAGTCTTCATGTTTCTTGAGGACCTGACAAACGCTGTTCAGAAGGGAAGCACGCATCTTATAATAACCGTTGACAAAAGGATCCTCTCCCCAAGACAGATGGCTGCGTTCGAAAGCTTCTCCTCCTACATTATTGAGATCACTGAGGAAATAACCGGCACTCAAGTAACCTACCACCTACGAGTTAAGAGAGCTCCCAAAGGGGGTACCGACTTTTATATCTTTGACCAGAAGAACGGGGAAATCATCTTAAAGAGGCCTTCCCTCTGAATTTCTAAAGCCTCGTGCCACCCCGTTGAGGGTGTTCCGCCAGGGTGCATCACTCCGGAAGCCTGAGCGCCAGCAGGAGGGCTAACCCGAGCGGCACGAGCGTGCCCATGAAGTCCAGCTCAAAGCTTATTCCCGAGAGGTAGCCGCCGATGAGAGGCCCAACCACCCAACCAAGGCTCATCATCGTGTTGAGCAGACCCATCCCCTGCGCCCTCTCGCTCAATTTCACTTTCCCGGCCACATACGCCGAGGTGGAGTTGATTGTAAGAACCCACTTGACGCCCGAGAGGAAGGCAACGCCGAAAATCAACCAGACGTTTTTAACGATGGCGTAGAGGAAGAACGCCGCTATGTAGCCCGCTATCGCCAGGAGGTAGAACTTCCTGGGGCCGTAACTGTCGATGAGTCTGCCTAGGTAGTAACCCGTTAATGCCGCGGCCAGGCTCTCAACGCCGAAGATAGCGCCAACACTCCAGCCGCCGAAGGTTCTCTCAAAGTAAACGGGCGAGACAGAGTAGAACTGCCCGCTCGCGACCATAACCAGCAGGACCGTGAGGTAGAAAAGGCCAAGCTCTCCGCGGAGGAGCCTCCTAAATGCAGAACCTCCCACCGTTGCGCGCCAGCCCTCCCTGCCCTCCTGGACGAGTATCATGCCAAGGAGAGAGCGCCTCCCTGTGGGTTTCTCGCGTATCATGAGCACAATGAACACGGAGAGAAACAGCAAAACCCCAGACAGGAGGAAGATGCTCCTAACGCCAAGGTAGCCCGAAACGGCCGAGCCAATGAAGTTGCCGACCATATAACCGGCGTTCTCAACCGAGTTGAAGAGGCCGAATATCGAGCCTGCCCTGGTTGAGAGTTCAGAGATCAAAGCGGAGTGCGCGGGCGTCAGTGACGAGCCGAAAACACCCTGAAGGGTCCTAAGGATGAGAACCTGGGTCGGTGACGCCGCGAAGGCCATCATGGCGTAGAAGAGGCCCATCGAACCGATGCCAAAGGCTATGAACCCCTTCCTGTTGCCACTCGAGTCGGAGAGCCAGCCAAAGGGATACTGAAAGATGGTTGAGGTCAGGTTGAAGGCGACGCTCAAAAGACCGACCATAACCATGCTCGCCCCGAGGTAGCGCGTGTAGACCCCGAGGTAGGGGAAGGCCATACCGAAGGACATGTTGGCTATGAACATTCCAAGGGCGAGGAAAAAGACGTTCCTCCGCCTAACCCGGAGCTTTTTAAGTTTAAGAGTCCTCTCGCGCTTTCCTTGGATAACAACCTGCTCACGCTTCGGCATCAGCCAAAAAAGGAGAGATTGGTTTTATAAAATTTCCGTCGAAATGATAAGAAAGAGGTTGAAGTTAGTCCATTCGAAGATGTTCTACCGCGTAGCTCGCCAAGGAAAGAATTAATATAAATATAGCGGAATCAGTGGTATATCTGCCTCAGGGCATCCTCCACCGCTTTTATCGTCGCGGGAGCAGTCGGTGCGGGTGTTAATAGGGGGTGGGTGCCTATCTGAAGTCCTATGTACTGGGAGGCAGTGTAGCCGCTTTCAATGGCAAAGCCGATGAGGTTTATCATCTCGCCGATGGTCTTTCCCCCCGCAAGCTGTCCTCCGATGAAGAACCCCCCCTGCTTTGTGAAGATCAACTTTGCAGATACCTCACTCGCCTCTGGGAGCGATGCGGGATGTTTGTCAGATACGTTGCTCCTGCCAACTACGTATTCGAATCCCTCTGCCTTTGCACTCCTCTCTATCAGCCCCGCAGCCCCCAGGGACAGATTCCCGACCTTGGTGGCGAATATCCCGAGCGTTCCACGGAACTGCTTGAAGGCCTTTATCCTGTAAAGGTTTGCCCCGGCTATCCTGGCCTCGGCGGTGGCTACTGAAGCAAGGAGCGTAAGCTTGGGTTTCCTTGTGAAGAAGTCCCTCTTTTCCGCACAGTCCCCAACGGCAAAGATATCCGGATGGGAGGTTCTCATGTACTCGTCAACTTCTATCCCGTACTTGCTGACTTTTAATCCCATCCTCTCCGCCAGCTCCGTGTTGGGCCTAACCCCCGCGGCCACTATGACGAGGTCAGCGTTCAGATTTTTGCCGTTGGACAGCGCAACACCCTCAGCGGATCGTTTACCCGTTATCTCCTTGACCCTAGTGTTTGTGTAAACACCAACCCCCATCCCTCCGAGTTCCGCTTCGGCCATCTCACAGAACTCATCGTCAAAGGAGTTGTAGAGAACGTGGGGGAGCATCTCAACTATCGAAACGTCTTTTCCGAGCTTTCTCAGTTCATCGGCAAACTCCACACCTATGAAACCGCCGCCGATTATCACGATATCTTGACTCTCCTTGATTCGCTCCTTCATCGTTGACAGATACCTAAAATCTTTCTTTACCTGAAACACGTTTTCTTTGTCCGCTCCATTTATCGGGGGCATTAGGGGTTTGGAGCCCGTGGCCAGAATGAGCTTTTCAAAGGTGATTCTTTCACCGTTGCGGGTCTCTGCGGCTTTCTCTTTTAGATCAACTGAGGTTATCTTATCAATCACCAAATTTATCCCGCTCTTTTTGAGGATGTCGTCGGAAATAACGTCCTTCTCAACGCTTCCCAGCGTTCCAAATATGTAGGGTATCCCGCAGGGAACGAGGGTTTTCTCCTCCTTCCGCACCATGGTGACGTCTTTATCCGGATAACTGCCCTTTGCGGTTAATGCGGCCACTATCCCCGCCGCACCGCCCCCTACGATTAGAACGTCCGTCCTCATCATCTTTGGTTGCCTCCCAAAACGCAAATGGGTATAAAAACGGAAAGGGATCACCCCATTTGGATGGCCTTTCCACGGAGTTCGCCACGCTCAAAGCGGTAGGGATCGTAAAAATCAAGGGGTTTGTCCGTTTTTCCGTTAACTACCAGCTCTGCCATTGCCTCCCCCACGACCGGTGCGAGCATGAAGCCGTGGCCGCTGAAGCCCGCCGCGATGTAGAACTCGTCTATCTCGTTTATCCTACCAATTGTTGCGTTTCCGTCCGGTGTTTCGGCATAGTAGCCACCCCAGATCCTGATCACGTTAATGTACTTGAGTGCCGGGATGATCTGGGAGAAGCGGTAGCTAACCCCGCGGAGGAACTCGTGGGTCGGGGTTATATCGTAGGTTGGACCGTACTTGAGGCCGTAGCCACCTATGACACCTCCTTGGTTCGCCTCCTGCGTAAGGTAAACACCGCCATGCTTGAAGGAGACCACCATCGGCTCTATCTGGCCTGGCTTTATAGGCTCGGTCTTAACGCCCTGATGCTTGTAGGGGTGGATGGGGATATCCACTGGAACACCCGCCATTTCGTTTATCTTCGGTGCCCAAGCGTTGGCCGCGTTTATCACCCGCCCTGTTTTTATCTCACCCCTGTTCGTCACAACGGCCTTTATCTTCCTATTTTCAACTTTGATGCCCTTTGCCTCAGTGTACTCGTAGATTTCAACACCCAGCCTCTTCGCCGCGTCTGCGTAGGCGAAGACGACCTTGAAAGGGTTGGCCTTCCCGTCCGTGTGGTTCCAAGCGGCCCCTATTACCCCGTCCGTGTTCAGGGGAGGGACTATCTCCCTGGCCTCCCCGGGGGTTATTATCCTCGATGGAACGCCGAACCTGTTCTGAAGGCGGACGTTCTTTTTAAACGACTCAAGCTCTTCCTCGTCGTAAAGCAGGAAGAGGTAACCGCCCTGCTTAAACTCAACGTTATGACCGAGTTCCTCACTCAACCCACTCCAGAGTTCCACGGAGCGCTTCATCATCCTGATGTTGACCTCGTCGCCGAACTGTTGCCTTATCCCGGTTCCGCAGCGGAAGGTCGAGCCATTGCCGAGGTAGCCCTTTTCGAGAACCACCACGTCACTTTCGCCGAGCTTGGCGAGGTTGTATGCTACGGAGAGGCCTATGATGCCGCCGCCTATGATAACAGTTTTAGCCTCACTTTTCATCGTCCATCTCCCCCGCGAGCACTCCCATCATGACGGGTCTGACCGGGACGCGCGTGGCCGGAACGGGGATTTCATCGGGCTTCTTTCCGGTTTTCCTCGCGATTATGCTGATCACTAGGGGTATGCAAGTTCTCCCCTGGCAGGGACCCATTCCGATGCGCGTCAGCCTCTTGATCTCCTCGATGTCCGTGATTCCTTGGTCTATCAGGTCCTCTATCTCCTTCTGCGTGACGTCGTTGCACCGGCATATTATTATCTTTTCCCTTGGGTCTCCTGTGTTCTCAGTCATCTCCACCATCTCCCGGCACCTTAATCGACCTGACATCCCATGCCAGTTCCATAGGCACCTCCACAGTCACAACGGCAGTATCTCCCATGCTCTTCTCGCGCGGAATAACGAGGGTAACCTTCCCCCTTCCAACGGGTTCACCAACACGGTTGAGGAGTATCACCTCGTCGCCCCTCTTCGGAACGGGCAGGAGTTCATAGGGCATCGTTATCCTCGCTCTATCTCCAACGTACTGGACCATGAAAAAGGCCAGGCCCGGGCATACCTGAACGCAAAGGGAGCAGCCGATGCACTTATCGTAATTAACAACGGGCCTGTCGTTGGGTGTTGGCATACTTATCGCGTTGACAGGGCAGACTTCCTTGCACGGGGTGCACGGTATCTCCTGAGGGCACTCCGGGATTGCCACCGGCCTCGCCCTCAGCCTCTTCTCACTCGGCTTGGGGGTCATCTCAAAGAGTTCGTCAACGGTAAGGTATCCCTCTCTGAGGAAGTGCGGTATTTCGTTACTCATTCTCTCACCCCCGCAGCCCTTTCTGACGAAAGCGCTGGCGGAAAAGTATGAATTCCAGAACCGACCTCAATCGCGGCCAAAGGAAGCTCCACCGTGGCCTTCATTCTCTCACCTCCGAGGACGTCTTGGCCTCAAAGCCTGCCATTGCCTTCTTTATGCCCTCCAGGATGTGCTTTCCAAACGGCCCGGAGCGGAACTCGTCGAGGTCGCGCTGAGCTTTCCTTATCTCGTTGAGCCACTCCGGCGAGGCCACACCAGCTTTCAGCGCGGCCGCTATACCCGCTATCTTCCCCTCGAGCATCGCCGTCGTTGCCTCCTCGATTCCTGCGGAATCCCCTGCAACGAAGATTCCCTGGACGGTCGTCTCCATCCTGTCGTCCCTCACCGCGACGTGACCGCTAAGCTCGCGGACGTACCTTATCTGGCAGCCGGCCTGGTGGAGGAGTTCAATGCTTGGTCTCAAGCCAACGGCGAGGGCTATGATATCAACGTCAAAGGTCTTTTCAGTCCCGGGAATCGGCCTCCATTTATCGTCGAGCTGGGCAACGATAGCTCTCTCGACCTTCTCCTTTCCTTCCGCGCGCAGAATCGTGTGCCTCGTTAATATGGGCACCCCGAGGCGCCTCACTTTGGCAGCGTGGACGAAGTAGCCGCCGACCTTCGGCATCGCTTCGACTATCGCCTCCACCTCAACGCCGGCCTGTATGAGCTGGTATGCCAGGATGAGTCCCACGTTCCCGGCCCCGACGATTAGAACCCTATTGCCCGGCTTGACGCCGTAGGTGTTCATGAGGGTCTGTATCGCCCCGGCACCGTAGATCCCGGGCAGGTCGTTGTTCTCAAAGGGAATCATCTTCTCCATCGCGCCGGTGGCAACGACAAGGCTCTTTCCAGTAAACTCCAAAAGCTCGGTGTTCTTCCTCACCGCAGTTACGAGCTTTTCATCTCCCTCCTGGAAGATGCCAACGGCAGAGGTCTCAAGGAATACCTTGATGTTCTCCCTCTTTTTAACCTCTTCCTCAAGGATTTTGGCTATTTCAACACCCCTGACCCCAGCGAACTGCTCTCTCTTTCCGAAGAACTTGTGGGTCTGCTTGACGAGCTGGCCGCCGAGCATGGGCTGTTCGTCAATCAAAATGACCCTCGCGCCGGCGTCCGCCGCGTTTATCGCCGCCATGAGTCCGGCGGGTCCGCCGCCTATCACAACGACGTCCGCGGTATAGTGCGGTGCATCCTTCCAGGCCGGGGGTTTTGCCGTTTTTGGAAGCTCCTCCTTGCCCCTCTGCATCTCCACCCTCATGCCGTCCTCGACGAGGGTTATGCAGGAACGGACGTTTGGAATCCCGTTCACCTTCACCAGGCAGGAGGAACACTTTCCAATGGCACAGAAAAGCCCCCTGGGTCTGTGTTTCTCGCCACTGTAGCTCAACACCCTGATTCCCGCGGCGTGAAGTGCCATGGCTATGGTTTCGCCCTCGTAGGCCTCTATTGGCTGGCCTTCGAAGTATATCGTGATCTTCCTGCCGCGTTTAAACTTTAGAACAGGATGCTCATTGAGACGCATAGAACCCCCTTCACTCGGGTCGAGCGATTGCATATTCTCACCCCACTCAAGTACACTCGGATATGGATGAACACCAGCGCTTATAAATTCTGGGGTGCAGGATATAGAACATAGATGTGCTTGGAGGATACCACAAGGGGGAAGAGAAGAACAGTCCCGGTTAAGAACTACCTCGCGTGAATCTCCACTATGTCCCCGTCCTCAAGCACGTGATCGGCCCCAACCCTCTGACCCGGAAACTTGACGCTCTTTCCCCAGACACGGGCGTAGCGGAAGTTCCTGGCGAAGTCCTTGTGGATTTTCTCCGCCAGATCCATGACCGTTGAGCCCCTCTTGAGCGGCACGGGGGGATAAGCTGGATCTTCGCCGGGGCTCTTTGTGAAGACGCGGATTATTCCAGCTAACTCATAGAGCTCATCCTTCAGCTTCTCCAGCTGTATCTTCCGCTTCGCCGAGACGGGAAGTACCTTGAAGCGGTCGCCGTATGTCTCAAGCAACCTCTCGTAGTTCTCTTTACTGCCGGGGGCGTCGCCCTTGTTGGCAATGATTATCGCCCTCTTCCAGACGAGACTTTCATCCAGGGCATCGGCTATTTCCTCAAGTGTTACAGGCTCCTTGACAGTAACTTCGGCAGAGTGAATCCTCTCATCCCGGAGTATCTTCACAACCTCGCTCACGTCACCCTTTATGTTCTCGACGCCGTTGATCACTATGCCGCCCATGGCGGTTCTCTTAATTTCAACCCTTGGACGGCGCTTGTTGACCTTTATTCCGGCCCTCTCAAACTCGCGCAGGAGTGCCTTCATCTGCTTCACCGGGTCCCCAGAGAGGTCCACAACGATGGCCACCGCGTCCGCATTCCTAACGACGCTCAAAAGCTGTGGCCCCATGCCCTTTCCAAGGGCAGCACCCTCAACGAGGCCCGGGACCTCCACCAGCTGAATCTGGACGTCCCTATGGTGCATCATGCCTGGAACGGGCTGAACTGTGGTGAAGGCGTAGTCGGCCACGTCCGTCTCCACATTTGTGAGTGTCCTGAGGAGGGAGCTTTTACCAACGTTTGGAAGTCCGACGAGGGCTATCTGGGCGGCGCCTTCCTTTCTAACGGCTATTGAGGGACCACCGCCCCCCTTCTTCATCTGCCTCTGCTTCTCAAGCTCCCTCCTGAGTTCGGAGAGCTTCCTCTTTATTTGAAGTCTGAGCTTTTCGGTTCCTTTGTGCTTTGGGACGGTGGCATACATCTTCTCGAGGGCGCGTATCTTC
Source organism: Thermococcus sp. (assembly GCF_027023865.1). Classification (NCBI taxonomy): domain Archaea; kingdom Methanobacteriati; phylum Methanobacteriota; class Thermococci; order Thermococcales; family Thermococcaceae; genus Thermococcus; species Thermococcus sp. Next base: position 47,501 of record NZ_JALVUC010000008.1, read on the forward strand.
TCGGGAATAGTCTTGGCCCTGTGGTACTCCTCCTCTGCCGCAAGGTACTCCGCTGTTACGTTCGTTGGCATTGCTGACCCCCCAGAAGCACTTGGACATTCCTGATTTAAGGAGGGCGGCGTTTTATAAAAGTATGGTTCCTCAAAATCGGCAGATTTATATATGTCCTCGAAAATTTTTTACCAGCGGTGGTGCTCATGCGAACGGGTTTGGACGAGGTAGATAAGAAGATACTTACCATACTCCAGAAGAACAGTAGAACACCCCTAAGGGAGATATCAAAGGAGGTTGGTTTAGCGGAATCGACGGTTTACGAGAGGATAAAGAAGCTGAAGGAGCGCGGAATCATTCAGAAGTTCACCGTAATGCTCGACCCCGAGTCCCTCGGATTCAACATAATGGCATTTATACTCATAAAGTCCAAGGCCGGGATGTACACCAGCGTAGCAGACGAACTTTCTAGATATCCCCAAATAGTTGAGATATACGAGACCACCGGCGACTACGACATGCTCGTGAAGATAAGGACGAACGGGAGCGACGAGCTTAACGAGTTCCTCGACAGGATAGGAAACGTTGATGGAGTCGTTGCGACACACACAATGGTGGTTCTCAAGGTCCACAAGGAGACAACCGAGCTCCCTCTCTGACCATTTCTACCCAGAAAGGGTTATAAACGACCCTTTCCATTTTTCCTAAACATTAATACGGAGGGTGTTTTCATGAAGGTGCTGTCTCTGAGTGCAGACGAGTTTGAGGATCTGGAGCTCATATATCCCCTCCACAGACTCAAGGAGGAAGGCCACGAAGTTTACGTGGCAAGCTTCCAGAGGGGGAAGATAACGGGCAAGCACGGCTATTCCGCAGAGGTCCAGCTAACCTTTGATGAGGTCGATGCTGACGAGTTCGACGCGCTGGTTCTGCCTGGAGGGAAGGCCCCTGAAAGGGTGAGGCTCAGTGAGAAGGCGGTTTCAATCGCAGGGAAGATGTTTGAGGACGGGAAGCCGGTCGCGAGCATATGCCACGGGCCGCAGATACTTATCTCAGCCGGCGTCCTGAAGGGCAGGCGAGGGACGAGCACGATAACAATCCGCGACGACGTGAAAAACGCCGGAGCGGAGTGGATTGATGCCGAGGTTGTCGTGGATGGCAACTGGGTCAGCTCGAGGCACCCCGGCGACCTCTACGCCTGGATGCGCGAGTTCGTGAAGCTCCTAGGGTGAGTCTCTGCTTCCTCTTACCCTTTTCTGTTTAATTATTGTGTCCATGCGGGACAGTCCACCAACGTCGTTATAACTCTCCATGGGCGTAAACTTTATACGGTAAGACAATTATATTGGAATGATGAAAACATGCTCAGGCATGGTGGGGTTCTACCAGTCATAGTTGGAACGGTCCTAGCGGTTATTCTCATAGCGATTATTATTACAGGTGCTGTAGCGGCTGTGGTGATAGTGCACGATCATCAAACACACAAGATAGAAGCCGGGCCGCTGAAGGAGCTGGGCACCTTTGATGCCAGTGGGATTATCCTCAGGGAAATCGTTGGGGACGTCCGGATCGTCCGAGTGAATGTGAGTGGGGTGGTTCTGAAGAGCAACCTCCCGATAAAAGCCTACTACTCCAGGGGCCTCCTGACGGTGTACTGTCCGAGAGAGCGGGAGAAGGGCCTCCTCGGGTCCAGCGAGCGCAACGCCCGCAACGAGTACAAGGGAGGAAAGGTAGTCATCGAGGTTGGAAAAAGGCTCTCCGAGATGCAGGTCCGTGAGATCGTCGGCAACATCAATGTTAATGTAAACACCACCAGGACAATCCTGATGGACGTGGTGGGCGACATATCGGCCGTTACCCCGGCTGAATACGTAATCGACAACATCATGGGTGATATCCCGCTTCACGCGCGCAGGGACGTGAATATAAGCGACGTTGTGGGAGACGTGGAAATATTCGTTCCCGAGAACCTTTCAATCCAGCTCACCGTAAATGACATTATGGGCAAACTTGAAAACACGCACTCCGGCAGTGGGACGCCTGTCCTGGTGAGGGTCTCGGATGTCATGGGCAACGTCAGGATCGGGTAATGATTTTTAAGCCCGTTCTCTTTTCCCTATGCAGGTGAGAAAAATGGCGAAGAAGCTGGTGAGGCCCAAATGGGGTAAAATTTTACAGGAGTTCTCGGTGGACTGGCGGTGTTTCTAGTGGGGAAGGGTAACGCTGTCAAGGTGGTGTAAATGAAGAGGTTCAAACTGCTGAGGGCCTTCATCCTAGGCCCGCTCTTAGAGGCGGCGGTTCCAAAGCCCGGGAACGTCAACCGCTATCGCGATTTCAACGACCTAACGTTCTACAACTTCCTTTTTGCGTATACTGCCGTCTTCGGCGTCTACTACGAGGCTATCAAAACGGCCGAACTCCTCAGAAAAGGGGTCTTAGGGTTCAACGAGGCAGGAATAGGCGAACTGATAAAGCGCGCCACTCAGGCGTCGCACGAGGCCCAGGACGCAAACCCGAACTTTGGAATTATAACCCTCTCGATCCCGCTCAGCATGGGGATGGTTCTGGGCAGGAACATGCTCGACGCCAGGGAGAAGGCGCGACTCCTGCTTGAGGAATCAACCGTGAGGGACACGATGGAGTTCTACCGCGCGATAAGGACTGTGAACCCCAAGGGCATTCCAAGTGGGGTGAAGTACGACGTTTACAGCGACAACTCCTTCAGAGAGCTTTTCCAGGCCGGGATAAACCTCACTCGTTTGGCCGAGATGAGCTGTGACAGGGAGCTTATCTTCTGCGAGTGGCTGAATGGATACGAGTTGAGCTACAAGACCTTTAGCAGGCTCTACGAGCTGATAAAAGAGGTCCCATTTGAGGACGCGGTGGTGAGAGCTTTCATCGAGCTTGTGGCAGAGAAAGAGGACACGCTAATAGCAAGGAAAGCGGGAAAGGAGGAGGCAGGGCTCGTCAGGGAGAAAGCCAGAGAGGTTCTTGAGGGAAGGCTATCGGTTGAAGAGTTCGACTCATTCCTGCGCGATAAAGGTGACCTGAGGAACCCAGGCAGTTTGGCGGACATAATGGCAATCTCCTTAAGCCTGCTCGTTCTCCGGGGGTTAAGAATTGAAATCAGAAATGGGAAGGTCTGGGGAGTTATAGGACGACCCTAAACCTCTTCGCCCCACCGGAACCGAAGCCAAGAGCCTTGCTGTCCACAACCACTGCGTCTCCCCCGAGTTCCTCAAGGAGTTTCACCCTGAGACCGGAAAGCTCGAGAACGTCTTCATCCCCACCGAACTCCTCGCGCACCTGCTCCTTGAGGAAATCGTAGGCCTCTTTTCCCATGAGAACAAGGTCCGCCTCAAAACCGTCCAGCTTGAGCTCGTTCGCCTTCTCCTCAACCGAACTGAGAACCCGTATAAGATCGCCGCGCATTTTGAACACCAGAGAAGGATTGGGAAGGAGCCTTTAAGGGTTTTTCTGGGGGGAGGTTTTATCCTCCACACCCCTTGAATCCATTCCATCAGGAATTATACGTCTCCTAGAGTCGTATTGCAACTCGCCCCCAGAGTGTGAGCGTCTGAGAAGTCCACGTGCTTTCAATTCTCCTAGAGTCTTATTGCAACGCGGATGTACTGCGAAACGCGCTTGAGAAGGGGGAGCTTTCAATTCTCCTAGAGTCTTATTGCAACAGACGCATAGGGACATCCTGCCCCTCGACCCGGAAGCTTTCAATTCTCCTAGAGTCTTATTGCAACCATCGTCACATCGCCCCCTTTCCTACCATCTTCCACCTTTCAATTCTCCTAGAGTCTTATTGCAACTTTGTGGGCCTGTTGGAGGATGGGATGTTGTTCTCCACTTTCAATTCTCCTAGAGTCTTATTGCAACAGGAAAAAGTACCTTGACAAGGAAGAATTCGATGTACTTTCAATTCTCCTAGAGTCTTATTGCAACTGGCGATGTTTGCCTTTGTGTACCACCTGCGGGCGTCTTTCAATTCTCCTAGAGTCTTATTGCAACCAATTTCGCCCCACGAAAGGCTCGGAACTAAGAAAGCTTTCAATTCTCCTAGAGTCTTATTGCAACCGGTATAAAGGTACTTGTACTTGACGACCTTCCAAGCTTTCAATTCTCCTAGAGTCTTATTGCAACAGGGCAGCTTTTTCCTTAATTCATCCTATAGAACAACAAAAACCTTCAAATCATATAAGCCTTTCGTTGAAGGGGTCTTCAAAAAGGTCGCTGAGGGCGTTTTTAACCGGCACTAGCAGGCCTATTCCGTGGAATAAACATCATCCTAGCCGTCTTTTCGTTAGTGAACACCAATGTCCATAATACCTCCCGGGGGATAAGGGAGTTTCAAAAAATAAAAACAGGATTTAACAGATCTAAACGCTAGAAAAAACGTCTCTAAATGAGGAGATAGTATTTCTAGGGGCTTCCCATAGCCTGTCCTACCTCTCGAAAAAATTTTGTTATAAAACAAACTAAAATCACGACGTTTCGTTTGATAATAACAAAAGGTTATTAAAGAGTTCCAGAACTCCCCCAACGGTGGAATTAAAGGGATGAGAGCGAAGCCAGGACAAAATTCAAAAAAGAGAACTTTAATGGATCTAAAGCCCAAACGCACCCCGAATACCATTGATCATCATCTGTATCGCCATGGCCGTCAGGATGAGACCCATCATCCTCGTCATGACCTTGATCCCAACGCGGCCGAGGGCGTCCTGTATCCTGTTGGATGAATGCAGAACCAGCCAAACGGTTGCCCCGATGGCCAGGATACTCGCCAAGACAGTGAGCTTATCCGCAAAGCCCGTGCTCTTCGTCATGTAGAGGATAACCGTCGTTATAGCCCCGGGTCCAGATATAAGCGGAATGGCGAGGGGGATTATCGCGACCTCCTCGAGCGTGACAACCTCGTCGCTGAACTCCTCGGTTTCCTCCCTACTTATCTTGACCGTTGAGAGCTTTCCGGAGAGCATATCCATTGCCATCTTGAAGAGCAGTATGCCGCCGGCTATCGCGAACGCATCAACGCTGAAGCCGAAGAAACGGAATATCCACTCGCCAATGAGCGCGAAGACTACCAGTGTTATAATGACTGAGAGGGCCGTTTTGGTGGCTATCTCCCACCGCTCATTCCTAGAGAGGTCGTGGGTAACGCCGAGGAACACGGGGACAGCTCCAATCGGGTTCGTTATAGCAAACAGACCGCCGTAGAGGAGAACGAAGTACTTGAGGTACTCGATCACGGGACCACCAGAGGGGGAAGGAAAAGGGGGTTAAAAACCTACTCCCCGGGAATTATCTCGTAGGAGTAGGTAAGCTCGGCCCCGCTGAGCTTTATGTGCGCGCTGGCCGAGCAGTACTTGTCCTGGCTCAGCTCTATCGCCCTCTTCGCTTTCTCCTCTCTAACATTGCCCCTGATGACGTAGTGGAGGTGAACCCTGCTGTAAATTTTCGGGTGCTCCTCGCGCCTCTCGCCGCTTATCTTGACTTCAAGGCCATCGACCGGCTCGCGCATCTTCTTGAGTATCATCACCACATCGTAGGCGGTGCACCCGGCAACGCTCAGAAGGAGGAGCTTCATGGGGCTTATGCCTCCCTCACCGAGGATAACGGAGCAGCTGTCGCTTTCAACCCGTCCGATGAACTGGTAATCCTTAAACCACTCGACCTTTCCCTTGATCTCTTCGCTCAAGGCAACCACCGGTGGAAATCGGGGAAACGATTTAAATGGGTTTTCCAAAGGGAGGACGGTTGGGAAGATGTACATACGACCCTTCGACCCTTGGAAGTCGAAGCTCTGCACCTGCCCCTTCAAGTACACTCTGAACGTCTACACGGGTTGCGACCACGCGTGCGTCTACTGCTATATAACGAGCTACATTCCGAACGCCTTCCGCGTGAGGACTAAGGAAGGCTTTCTCCCCAAGCTTGAGAGGGAGTTGAGAAGGTTTGACAAACGCTATATCATAGCCCTCTCCTATTCCTCCGATCCGTACCCAACGATCGAGAGGGAGCTTGGGATAACGAGGAAAGTGCTGGAGCTATTCAGGAGGTACGGCGTCAGGTGCATGCTCCTCACGAAGTCAGATATCTTCAAGAGGGACCTAGATGTCCTGAGCGAGCTAAAGTGCGCCGTCGGTATAACGGTAACAACCGTCAATGAAAGGAAGGCAAAGCTTCTCGAACCAAATGCACCGTCACCGGGGGCAAGAATCCGGGCGCTGAGGAAGGCGAAGGAAAAAGAAATTCCAGTTTATGCTCGCATAGACCCAATAATCCCGCTTTACACCTGGGAGGATTTTGATAAAACGCTCAAAGCGCTGAGCTTCGTGAGCCACATAACGGTCTCCACGCTAAAGCTTAAGCCAGATTCAAAGAAGAGGATGTCCGCCAAGTTTCCCGAGCTAATGGAGAGGCTGTGGCCGCTCTACGAGAAGGGAGAGAGAATAAGCGGCTACTACTACCTCCCGCGGGAGCTCAGGTTCAAGATCCTTAGGGAGGCAGAGGAGAAGGTACTAAGGAATGGAATCACATTCGGCTCGTGTCGTGAGGGTTATCGCTCGTTTCCAATGTGTGACGGTTCTCACCTGGTTCCTTCGTAGGGAGTTGCTCTGAACTTTCCCTTTTCTCAAGAGCCTCGCGAACCTGGGCCTCCACCTCGATGCGCAGAAACTCCTCCTTTTCCATGTGGTACTCTGCCGCGGCCTTCACAAGGACCTCATAGAGCCGCCACATCTCGGGGAGGTACTCTGGCTGCCACTGAACACCGATTACGAAGCCTTCCGCCCATTCAATGGCTTCTATAAAGCCATCAACAGAGTACGCGCTGGGTCGCAATCTGTCTCCAACCTTCTTAATCGCCTGGTGGTGGAAGCTGTTAACGCGGATGTGAACTTCGTTCGTGCCGTTTATATCGAGGCCCTCCTTGAGAACCTCGTAGAGCTTTGAATCCATCTTAATCCTTACCCCGTGAACCCTCTGGGCCGGCCCAATGAGCTCAAGCTCCCAGTCGTGCTTTATCGCCTTGGGGATCTCATTGATGTCCTGGTAGAGGGTTCCACCGAGGGCGACGTTTATCACATGCATCCCCCTCGCCACGCCGAGAAGTGGGATGCCCCTCTCAACGGCACCCCTCGCAAGGGCCATCTCGAACTCGTCACGTCTTACATCCACAGACTTGATGGCGCTTGAAGGATCCTCTCCGTAAAAGGAAGGGTGAATGTCGGGACCTTCTATAAGGAGAAGCCCGTCAACGTGCTCAATGACGTCCTCGGGGGAGTCATCAACTGTAAAAACTGCCGGTATGCCTCCAGCAGACGCAACGCGCTCTACATGGGTCCTGTCGAGGAATATCCTATTATTAAGATAATCAACCTGACCGATTATACCGATTAGGGGTCTCATCAACACACCACCAAAAGTGCTTGGAGAAGAAACGTAAAAAGATTTTGGAGAGCAAAAACTCAGTCCCCGAGAGACTTCATTTCAGCCTCAATGACTTCAGCGAGCCTCTTAACACCCTCACGTATCTTCTCCTCTGGGACGTAAGTGAAGTTAAGCCTCATGGTGTTCTTGACGTCGCGGTGGGCGAAGAACGCCTCTCCAGGAACGTAGGCAACGCCCTTGGCAACGGCTTTCTCGAGCATCATCTTAGTATCTATGCCCTCAGGAAGGGTGACCCAGATGAACATTCCGCCGTCCGGTTTGGTCCACCCCACACCCTCAGGCATAAAATCCTCAAGGGCCTTTAACATGGCATCACGTCTCGGCTTGTAAAACTCGACTATCTCCGGTATGTGCTCGTCTAAGTAGCCGTCCTCAACGTATTTCCAGGCTATAAGCTGGGCAAGGGTGTTGGCGCAGAGGTCTATGCTCTGCTTTGCTATCTCCATCTTCCTTATGAACTGGGGCTGGGCCGCTATCCAGCCGAGGCGGAAGCCGGGGGCGAGTATCTTCGAGAAGGTTCCGAGGTAGATGACCCTACCAGTGTCATCAAAGTGTTTAACGGGCGGAACCGGTTCACCGGAATAGCGGAGCTCCGTGTAGGGGCTGTCCTCGATGATAAGGAAGTCGTACTCGTCGGCGAGTTCAACGAGGCGTTTTCTCCTGTCAACGCTCATGGTTACTCCCATCGGATTCTGGAAGGTCGAGACAGTGTAAACGAACTTCACCTTCTTCCCCTGAGCCTTGAGTTTCTTCAGTTTCTCCTCTAGGAGGTCGATGCGCATTCCTTTGTGGTCCATTGGGATGCTGAGGAACTCGGGGTCGTAGTACTTGAAAGCCTGAAGGGCAGCAAGGTAAGTCGGCCCCTCAACGACGACGATGTCCCCCCTGTTGATGAAGACCCTGCCGGCGAGGTCAAGAGCCTGCTGGCTTCCGGCAACCATCATTATCTCGACCTTGCTGGTGGGAATGCCATAGCGCTTCTCCATCCACCTAGCAAGGGCGAGGCGGAGCGGCGTAAAGCCCTTCGTTGTTCCGTACTGAAGGGCCTTGTCGGCGTGTTCCTCGAGGACTTCCTTTGTTATCTCCTTGATCTGCTCTACCGGGAAGGTCTCCGACGCGGGAAGGCCGCCGGCAAGTGATATGACGTTCGAGCTTTCAACGAGCTTAAGCAGTTCCCTAATTTCCGAGGCTTTCATTCCAAGGGCCTTTTTGGAAAAGTACCTCTCAAACTCCAGTGAGCCTGAGCCAAGCTTGCGCATGAGCCTTTCCTCCATCGTGGTTCCCCCCATGAATGAACACCTTTGGACACGTAACCAACTCTATACATGAAGTGTTAGCGGCAATCGGTTATAAACCTTTCCACAATGGTCGTTAGATAGGTTTACAATTGTAAAAGCCACTTTCAACGTCCCTTTCTTAACAGAAAAGAACCAAAACATCCATCAGTGAACACAAAAAGCCCTATAAACCCTCTCCTCGTAATCCCAGTTTACCCAAGAGAGGTGGTGGACATGCCAGTGGTAAGGGAAGTGCTCGGAATAGCACAGGAGATTAAGGACATGAGGATACGCGGTGCCGGAAAGATAGCCCGTTATGTGGCTTACGCCCTCCAGCTCCAGGCCGAGAAGAGCACCGCGAAAAGCGCTGAAGAGTTCTGGGAGGAGATGAAGAAAGCTGCAAAGATACTCTTCGAGACGAGGCCAACCGCCGTTTCTCTGCCTAATGCGCTCCGCTACGTCATGCACCGTGGAAAGGTGGCTTACTCAAGCGGTGCCGACCTCGAACAGCTCCGCTACGTCATCATAACCGCCGCCAAGGAGTTCATCCACAACTCGGAGAAAGCCGTCGAGAGAATCGGCGACTTCGGGGCGAAGAGGATAGAGAACGGGGACATCATAATGACCCACTGCCATAGCAAAGCAGCCACCAGCGTCATGAAAAAGGCCTGGGACATAGGCAAGGACATAAAGGTCATCGTAACGGAAACAAGGCCCAGGTGGCAGGGGAAGATTACGGCTAAGGAGCTTGCCGACCACGGCATCCCCGTCATCTACGTCGTTGACTCCGCTGCCAGACACTACATGAAGATGACCGACAAGGTCGTCATGGGTGCCGACAGCATCACCGTCAATGGGGCCGTGATAAACAAGATTGGAACGGCTTTGATAGCCCTCACCGCAAAGGAACACAGGGTTTGGACGATGATTGCAGCGGAGACATACAAGTTTCACCCGGATACAATGCTCGGCCAGCTCGTCGAGATAGAGATGCGAGATCCAACCGAAGTCATTCCAAAGGAGGAGCTTGAGACGTGGCCGGAGAACATCAAAGTCTGGAACCCGGCATTCGACGTAACACCGCCGGAGTACGTTGACGTCATCATAACCGAGCGCGGGATAATCCCACCGAGTGCCGCCATCGATATCCTGAAGGAAGAGTTTGGCTGGGCACTCAAGTACCGCGAGCCATGGGAGGACTGAACTTTTCCCTTTTTCAGTTTCCGGGATAGGCTTTAAAACTCCGAACCCTTTTATACTCCTGATGCAAAAATTTGGAGGGTGATAGTATGAAAGCTTACATCGCTGAGAACGTCCGGGGCGTTTACGCCTTCGGCGAGGACGGCACTCTCATCGCTAATCGGGAATTCCAGGACGAGCCAGCTAGGGCCCTCGACAGACTCCTGAAGGGCGCGCCTGTTGAAGAGCTGGTGGGGCTTCTAGGGGAGCTGAACGGTGGAGAATACACCGAGTTCGTCGTTGAGGACACGGAACTCGCAAGGAAGCTCAAGGAGATGGGGTACAGCGCGACGGCGGAGTTCCCCAACGTAGCGGGTGAAGAGCTGCGCTCAAGCCCAGAGGAGTTCCTTGGGGAGAACTGGTTCGAGGAGTACTTCAATGCGGGCGTTGCACTCACCAGAGCACGCATACAGGAGCAGAGCGGCGCGCGCGACAAGATGATAATCCAGGCGATTGAAGCACTCGATGATATAGACAAGGTCACGAATCTCCTCGTCTCCCGCCTGAGGGAGTGGTACGGCCTCCACTTCCCTGAACTGGATGAGATTCTCCCCAAGCACGAGCAGTACGTGGCCTTCGTAAGCATGGTTGGCGCGAAGGAGAATCCCAATGAGGACAAGCTCAAGAAGCTCGGCTTCCCAGATAGCAAAGCTGAAAAGATACTCAAAGCGGCCGAGAAGTCTATGGGTGCCCCACTCGGCAGGTTCGACGAGGGGGTAATCAAAAAGCTCGCTGGCGAGATAAACGACCTCTACCGGCTTAGGGGCGAGATAGAGAACTACCTTGAGACAGCGATGGATGAGGTTGCACCGAACCTTAAGGCCCTCGTTGGCGCTAAGCTCGGAGCGAGACTCCTCAGCCTTGCCGGCGGGCTGAAAGAGCTGGCTATGATGCCAGCGTCGACAATTCAGGTTCTCGGAGCAGAAAAGGCCCTCTTCAGACATCTGAGGAGCGGTGCCAAGCCGCCGAAGCACGGCGTCATCTTCCAGTACCCCGCAATCAACCGCTCTCCATGGTGGCAGAGGGGCAAGATCGCAAGGGCTTTGGCTGGAAAGCTGGCCATAGCGGCGCGCGTTGACTACTTCTCCGGTGAATACATCGGCGAGGAGCTTAAGCAGGAGCTTGAGATGAGGATAGAGGAGATCAAGGGAAAATACCCGAACCCGCCGAAGAGGAAGGCCAAACCCGAGAAGAAAAAGAAGGAGAAGTTCAAGGGCAAGAAGGGCAAGGGTGGAAAGTACGAGAAAGGCAGAAAGTTCGAGAAGAAGGAGAAGTTCAAGGGTAAAAAGAGCGAGAAAGGTGGGAAAGACAAGAGAAACAAAGGTGAGAAGAAAAAGAAGAAGCCTAAAGGCGGCAAGAGGTGATTGAGATGAGGGTTAAGAAGGGCAGGTTCCCGGGCGTTTACGTATTCATCGATGAGGAGGGGGGCGAGAAGATAGCCACCAAGAACCTCGTCCCCGGCCAGAGGGTCTACGGCGAGAGACTGGTCAAGGCGGAGGGCGAAGAGTACAGAATATGGAATCCAAGTCGGTCAAAGTTGGGTGCAGCAATTCTTAACGGACTAAAGCACTTCCCGATAAAGCCTGGTTCGACCGTGCTCTACCTCGGCGTCGCGAGCGGAACAACGGCTTCCCACGTCAGCGACATAGTGGGCGGGGACGGCAGGGTCTTCGGCGTCGAGTTCTCGCCACGCGTTCTGAGGGAGCTCGTTCCCCTCGTTGATGAGAGGAGGAACCTTGTGCCAATACTGGGCGACGCGACCAAACCGGAAGGCTACCGCGCGCTCGTTCCCAAGGTCGACGTCATCTTCGAGGACGTGGCCCAGCCAACGCAGGCGAAGATCCTGATAGACAACGCCAAGGCCTTCCTCAAGAGCGGTGGTTACGGCATGCTCTCCGTCAAGAGCAGAAGTATTGACGTCACCAAGGAGCCGGAGCGGGTCTTCACAGAGGTCGAGAAGGAGCTTTCAACGTACTTCGAGGTCGTCGAGAGACTTTCGTTGGAGCCGTACGAGAAGGACCACGCGCTCTTCGTGGTCAGGAAACCTTGAATAACAAAGGAAGAAGAGATTCAGCGCTTCCTCAGGGGGACCACAGCTAATAGAACCAGGAGAACAATGAATCCCGGCCCGCATATCCCCTTTCCTTTCTCCGGAGGCATGTATGTGCAGAGAAGGGATGCGTTGCCAGCGGTTTTCCCTGTGGTGACGGCGATTGTCCTCACGGTGGACTTGGGCTGGCCGGTGCTCAGCTCCACCTGGGAAACATTAACCTCCGGAGAGGTTTTCTCAACCTTGACGCTGGTGAGATACTTGCAGTTGGGGAGACTGCCGTTGGCAGGGAGCCTCGCCATGAGCGGGGTGTTGTTCTTCGTAACGCCCGAGAGCAGAAGACTGCCGTCGGGGGCAATCGTCAGGGTTCTAAGGGCCATCCCAGGGCCGTAAGTTCTAACGTCCGTGAGGGTGCCGTTGGAGACGTGGAGGAGAATGCCGTAGTATGTTGTCTCGTTGGACAGTACCCTCACCAAAGCCCCCGAGAGCCATGAACCCTTGGGTCCCATTACCATATTCCCTCCAAGCATGAAGAAGCCCCTTCTGTAATAGGACCTGCTCCAGAGAACGTTCCCTTTTCCGTCGAGCTTCATTATGAGGGCGCCGATGGTGCCGTTGCCCAGATAGATATACCCTGACGCGTAGAGGCTCCCATTGGAGTAAGAAAGGCTACGGATTACTAATCCCATGCCATTCCGGTACTCCCTTGCCCACCTCAGGTTTCCATTGCCGTCAACCGACAGGATCAGGCCGTAGGTAATGCTACCGTGGATTGAGGTTCCGGCTATCAAAACATTTCCATTGGGTTCAACCAGAATGCTCGACGGTTCATCATTCCACCTCGTGCCGTAGGTCCTTTCCCAGAGGACGTTCCCGTGCCCGTCAGTCTTGAGAAGCCACACACTACCCTTAGCGTCTCCGAAGCTCGTCGTCATTCCAGCGGCTAGGATTTCCCCATTCTTCAGGACTGTAACTACCGAGAGGAAATCCGTGCCGTTTCCACCGTAGCGCTTCGCCCAGAGAACCTTTCCGCCCTTATCTATCTCCATGAGAAAGCCGTCAGGCAGTAATGAGCCTCCCGAGAAATACGTGCCCGCCGCGACTATCTTTCCGTCGGGTGTCTCGGCCAGTGCGTTTATGATAACTCCTTTTCCGTACTCAACCGCCCATTCCACACTCCCATTGGGAGCGACCTCCCTCAAAACGCTGTACTCCACCATCATGTCTTCCTTGACGTAGGAAACGAAGACAGAACTTCCGCCCGGAAGGGACAGAATGGGCGATGGCGAAATCAAAAGAGTTCCCCCGTAGGTTCCAATCCAGTAAGAGGCGCTTCCCGCGGCACTTACACCGGGAATTAATACAAGACCCGTGAGAACAGAAAAGACGACTAGTAAAGCGTAAACTTTTCGCATAGCTACCACCACCAATATTTTACTATTTTAATAAAGAATTTATACGCCTTTCGGTACACTACGGATGATAGGCAATCGTCGAAATTATCTTGCACTTTTACCGAAAGACTTTTATAACTCCCCCTTCAACCCTAGGCGAAGTTACTCTCAGCTTTTACGGGTGGTGCACCATGGGAAAACTCCTGAAGTCAAAGAGGGATGTTGGTATTATCGGCTACGGCGCCTACGTGCCGATGTATAGAATCAAAGCGGAGGAGATAGGAAGGGTCTGGGGGATAAGCAGCTTCCCGATAGAGGAGAAGTCCGTCCCAGGCCTCGATGAGGATACCATAACCATAGGAATCGAGGCGGCGAGAAACGCACTTAGACGGGCCAAAATTGACCCCCAGCTTATCCGCGCGATATGGCTCGGCACGGAGAGCAAGCCCTACGCGGTCAAGCCAAGCGGAACGGTAATAGCAGCCGCAGTAGGAGCGACTCCGGACCTCAATGCGGCCGACTTCGAGTTCGCCTGCAAGGCTGGAACCGAGGCGATCCAAGCTGCTATGGGCTTCGTTGGCTCCGAAATGGCAGACTACGCGATGGCCATCGGTGCCGACACATCCCAGGGGAGGCCGGGCGACCACTTGGAGTTCACGGCTTCAGCTGGAGGAGCGGCCTACATCCTCTCTCCGAAGAGCTCTGAAACCCTCGCCTACTTCGAGGCGAGCTACTCCTACGTTACGGACACGCCTGACTTCTGGAGGCGCCAGCATGAGCACTACCCGAGGCACGGAAACCGCTTCACTGGCGAACCGGCCTACTTCCATCAGATAATAAACGCCGCCAAGACCCTCATGGAGGAGATGGGCTACACGCCGGACGACTTCGACTACGCGGTCTTCCACCAGCCCAACGTTAAGTTCCCGCTCACAGCCGCCAAAATCCTTGGTATCCCGAAGGAGAAGGTCCTTCCGGGACTTCTCAGCGGGATAATCGGCAACACCTACAGCGGCGCGACCCTCGTGGGAGTTTCAGCCGTTCTTGACATAGCAAAGCCGGACGACAGGATTCTCTGGGTGAGCTTTGGAAGCGGTGCCGGAAGCGACGCCTTCAGCCTCGTCGTCCAGGATGCCATCGAGGAGAAGCGCGATCTTGCGCCAAAGACGATGGACTACGTGAACCGGAAGAAATACATCGACTACGCCCTCTACGCGAAGGCGAGGAAGAAGTACATAGTATGAGGTGGTTGAGATGAAGAAGGCGGTCATAATCGGTGCCGGGATGGTTCCGGTTGGTGAGCACTGGAGGCTCTCACTCAGGGACATGGCAGTTGAAGCTTTACTAAACGCGATGGACGACGCTGGAATTGACAAAGTAGATTCCCTATACGTCGGAAACATGGCCTCTGGCTCCTTTATCGAGCAGGAAAACCTTGGCGCACTCATAGCGGACTGGGCCGGCCTTGGAAACATACCTGCAGTCAAGGTTGAGGCCGCCTGTGCCAGTGGTGGTGCCGCGGTCCAGGAAGGGGCCAAAGCCATTCTCAGCGGCCTTGAAGATGTTGTAGCTGTCGTTGGCGTTGAGAAGATGACGGATGCATGGCCGAGCGACGCTACGCGCTATCTGGCCTACGCGGCAGATGCCGACTGGGAGCTTTTCCATGGGGCCAGCTTCGTCGCTTTAAACGCGCTCATCATGCGCCTTTACATGAAAAAATACGACTACACCGAGGAGGATTTGGCCCTATTTGCCGTTAACGCCCATGCCAACGGTGCCAAAAACCCCTACGCGATGTTCAAGAGGCCGATAAAAGTTGAGACGGTTCTAAAGAGTCCCTACATTGCCGATCCTCTCAAGCTCTTCGACGCTTCCCCTGTCTGTGATGGTTCAGCGGCAGTGATAATCACCACACCTGAGAAGGCGAAAGAACTTGGCGTTCCAAAGGAGAAGTGGGTTGAGATAGCGGGAATGGGAAGGGCCATAGACACCATAAACCTCGCCAACAGAGAGAACCCCCTAAGACTGAGGGCTGCAGAAGTCGCCGCGAAGAGGGCCTACAGGATGGCGGGGATTACGGCGAAGGATATCAACTTCTTCGAGGTCCACGATGCCTTTACCGTCATGGCGGCACTCAGCCTCGAAGCTCTGGGCGTTGCTGAGAGGGGTAAGGGTGCGATGCTTGCCAAGGAAGGCCAGATAGCCATCGACGCCGACTACCCGATACAGACAATGGGCGGGCTGAAGTCCAGAGGTCATCCGGTTGGGGCGACCGGCGTTTACCAAACGGTTGAAGCCGTGCTCCAGCTCCGCGGCATGGCACCCAACCAAGTACCAGACGCCGAGATTGGACTGACCCAGAACATAGGTGGTACCGGCTCAAACATAACGGTTAACGTGTTTAGGAGGGTTTGAAATGGGGAAGCCGATGCAGGTTGCAAGGCACTGGAGGCACTTTGAAGAGAAGTACGCCCTCATAGGAGGAAAATGCGAGAACGGTCACGTCTTCTTCCCTTACAGGGAGGTTTGCCCTGTCTGCGGCAGCAGGAACGTGGAGAAGTACAAGTTCAGCGGAAGGGGGAAGGTTCTAAGCTGGACGATAGTGCGGAACCCGCCGAGCGGGCTGGAGTATTACAAACCCTATCCGCTCGCCCTCATCCAGCTTGAAGAGGGACCCGTTGTCCTGGCCCAGCTGACCGACGTCGAACCGGACGAGATCGACTTCGACATGGAGGTCGAGATGGTTACCAGAAAGGTCAGAGAGTTTGACGAAGATGGGATAATCCTCTACACCTACAAGTTCAGACCGGTTCTGAAGCCACAAAAAGACTAAAGGCCTCAGGTCTTCTCTATTTTCATCCTCTCTCCGTTCTCAAACTCAAGCTCGAGCCTTCCACGCTCCATCCTGACCTTCACGCCATCAACAACCGCTTTGATGCTCCCGTTTTCCGCCTCAACCCCAAGCATTTCGGCAATTTCTTCGACGCTCTTTAAAGAGCCGGTCATCGTGGTCTCAAGTGTCTCGCCCTCGTTCTCTATCCTCACCTTAAGGCTACCGCCATCCTTACGCATGAAGCTCTCTTCGTTTATATTCTCAACCTTATCCGGGGGGTGTATGCACGGCATTCTATCACCTGCTATATACTAAGGAAGGGGGGATTTTAACCTTTTGTCCCGGACATCTTTGACCATCCTCACCCATATTCCGCTCTGCTCAACCTCTCTAAAACCGTAGTCCTCATAGAACCGCATCGCACTTTCGTTCTTCTCGCCGACCCAAAGCTCTATCCTGTCATTGTACTGCCCCAGATAATCCAGGCATGTCGCCATTAGTTTATGGCCGATTCCATGTCCCTGGAACTTCTTGTCCACCGCAAACTCGTGAATGGCTCCAACCGTTCTGGCCTCGTACTTGCTGTACCAGTCGTTATCGCAGACTATGAAGCCCGCTATCTCACCATCAACATCGGCCACGAAAAAGCCGTCTTTAGCCTTACCCCAGCACCACCGGAGGTAGCGCCTAGCATAGTTCACTCCCTCACCACCGTATTCTCGAAGGCCCTCATAGGCATTCATGTAGATCTCTATCAACCTAGCAAGGGTTTCATCGTCGAACTTCTCAAGCTTCTTTATCCTAACCCCCTCCATCGATATAGGCTTCATCGTGGGGTTTAAAAAGCATGACGCCGAGCATGGGTCGGGAAAGAGGGTGATTCAGATGGGAAAGAGCAAGCCAAAATACTGCGAGATATGCGGGGCGCCGATAAGGGGACCCGGTCACAGGATAAGGATCGAGGGAACCGAGCTGTTAGTCTGCGACCGCTGTTACGAAAAGTACGGGGGCAAAAAGCCCGGAACCTTCAGCATAATGCCAACTGGGAGACAACCAAGGAGAAGGACTTATTCAAGTACGAGGCCAAGACCCTCCCCAAAGCCGAGAACCGAGAAGCCGCTCTACACTGAGGAGATCGTAGAGGACTACGCGGAGAGGATTTATCAAGCGATACAGCGCTCGAAGAAGAACTACCAGGAGCTTGCCCAAGAGATAGGGCTTTCAATGAACGACCTCAGGGCGATAGCTCACGGCCACCGTGAGCCGACCATCAAGGAGGCGAAGAAGCTGGAGAAGTACTTCGGGATAAAGCTCATCGAGACGTCCGATGCGGAACCACTTGAGAAGAAGGCCATTCCGAGGGACTACGAGCCAACGTTGGGGGACATAGCCAACGTGAGGATCAAGAAGCGGAAGAAGTGATATCATTCACCTGACCCTTCTTCCCTCTTCCTCAGCTCCTCGGCCTTCGTCCTCTTCGGTGGGTGGAAGCCCTTAAGCTTCTCGAATGTCTTCCAGAGGCGCATCAGTTCCTCCCAGGCTTTGGTGTCAGGTGAAACGACCAAGATGTGTGCGGGGGGGTGTATATCAATCAGCCTGCCTATCGCCTTAGCCGGTGGGAGATCTATCTGCGCAACGACATGTGCCCTGAACTTCCTCCTCGGTTTTTCGCCGCTTATCTTCTCGAAGGTCCAGTCGGAAAGGGCAGGGGAAATTATCCTCGGATCACCGCGTATTTTCATACCCCCATAGCGAACGAGGTCAGCCAAGGCAACGCTCGCCTTCTGAAAGTCGTCAGTCCTCACCAGTACGATCGTGTTTCCCATACTCTCACCTGGCTGTGGTTGGGGTGGGGGGTATTTAAATCTTCCCAGATTTTAGTTACCAAAATTTTTAAAAACATTAAGTATTTAAAAGTGGCGGTTGGTTTATTAAGGATGAGTCCGAGAGGATAAGGGTACAGACACATCCGAGGCGGAGGACATAGAAATGGGTAGAATCCACACCTACAAAAACTCCATCCGAGGGGTAATAAAAGGACGAAAAAAGTTCCAGCGACACCACACCACTCAAAACTCCGGGAGGTGGGATATTGCCCGCACCGATAAAGCGCTCGCTGGAACATGTCCGTGAGGTGATAGCATGAGTAGCGCTGGCTTTTGGAGTTCCATATTCTGGCTGCTGTTTTTCCTTTACCTCTTGCTCTGGCCGCAGATGCAGTTCAGGAGCCTCCAGCTAGCCAGACTGAAACTCCTCAAGCGCCTCTCCGAAAAACACGGTTCCACAGTCATAACCATGATCCACAGACAGGAGAGCATAGGCCTCTTTGGAATCCCGTTCTACAAGTTCATAAGCGTTGAGGACAGCGAGGAGGTTCTGAGAGCAATACGGAGCGCGCCGAAGGATAAACCAATAGACCTCATACTCCACACTCCCGGCGGCCTCGTTCTAGCAGCCACGCAAATCGCGAAGGCCCTCAAGGATCATCCTGCTGAAACGAGGGTCATAGTCCCACACTACGCGATGAGCGGCGGCACTCTCATAGCCCTCGCAGCCGACAAAATCATAATGGACCCTCATGCGGTTCTCGGACCAGTTGACCCACAACTCGGCCAGTACCCGGCGCCAAGTATAGTTAGAGCGGTTGAAAAGAAGGGAACGGAGAAGGTTGACGACCAGACACTCATCTTGGCAGACGTTGCCGAGAAGGCCATAAAGCAGGTAAGGGACTTGGTGTACAGCTTGCTGAAGGATCGCTACGGGGAGGAAAAAGCGAAAGAGCTCGCTCAGATTCTCACCGAGGGCAGGTGGACGCACGACTACCCGATTACCGTTGAACACGCCAAGGAACTCGGACTGCACGTTGAGACCGACGTTCCGCAGGAGGTCTACGCGCTGATGAACCTCTACAAGCAACCAATGAAGCAGAGGGGAACGGTGGAGTACATGCCCTATCCAGTAAGGCAGGATACGAAGCGCTGACTCCCTTGACTTTTTTTCATTTGCCCCCGAGCCAACCTAAACCTTTAAAAACTCTTTCCGTTCATTTATAAAGGGTTTTTAAACCCACCATCCGGAGGTGTAAGCCTTGGTAGATATGAGCAACGTCAAGCTCAGGATTGAGAACATCGTCGCTTCTGTGGACCTCTTTACGCAACTCAACCTTGAGAAGGTTATTGAAATCTGTCCCAACTCCAAGTACAACCCCGAGGAATTCCCCGGAATAATCTGTCGCTTTGAGGAACCTAAAGTGGCCCTCCTCGTCTTCAGCTCTGGAAAGCTCGTAGTCACAGGGGCGAAGAGCGTCGAGGACATTGAGAGGACCGTCAACAAGCTCATTCAGATGCTCAAGAAGATAGGAGCAAAGTTTGGAAGGGCCCCTCAGATAGACATTCAGAATATGGTTTTCAGCGGTGACATAGGTATGGAGTTCAACCTCGATGCAGTGGCTCTAAGCCTCCCTAACTGTGAGTACGAGCCTGAGCAGTTCCCCGGCGTCATCTACCGCGTCAAGGAACCGAGGGCAGTCATACTGCTCTTCTCCTCCGGAAAGATAGTCTGCTCCGGGGCCAAGAGCGAGCATGACGCCTGGGAAGCGGTAAGAAAGCTTCTCCGCGAGCTGGAGAAGTACGGCCTCATAGAGGAAGAGGAGGAGTGGTGAAGGCCTCTGGCCTTCTAGATTCTATACTTTGCCGTTTTCGTGGATACAAACCCAAAGATCATCATCTGTCGGCATTGAAATGGTCTACTGGCTTTTAGTGGGGGCTGCCTATCGAGGAAAGCGCCTTCAATCAGAGTAAGCCCCCTCATGCGAGGCACTTAAGGTCGTCGGGAGGGCATCAAGAGAATCCAGGGCGAATGGTGGGGGCTATAGCTTACCCAGGGGCAAGGCGCTTACCGGGGGTAAGTTGATTTGCGGGAGAGATGTAAAATAGGGAATTAACTGAAGCTCGTGAAGCCTATCTCGTAGAGCTGCCGAAGCATGCGGAGGACTTTACGGGCGGTATGTTTGAAGCGGAAATTCTCTTGTTTGTTTTCCCAGTCTCCCAGCATTTTCAGGATATCAGCACTTCTAAGCTCGCCAACTTTAAGGTCTGAGTTCTCCACAAGGCAGAGTCCCAACACTTCCTTGAGGGACTTTTCAAGCCTCTTCCTGTTGCCATGAAACTTGTGCAGGACTTTCATCAGGAGGGCCAGGTCGAAGATCCCATCATCACCCTCGAATTTAATGATGCCCGCCTCCTCACTTTCCTTTGCGCTATTGAAGAACAGCGCGATCTCATCAACGACACGGTAGCCGAAGTGCATATCATAAGGTTCAAGGGCTTTGTTGAAGTTTACTATAATACTCCAGTAGTCCGGATGCTCACTCTTGAAATCTCTTACAGCTTTGTTTATCTCATCCTTTGAGCGAGCGAGGAACTTTCCGTTGGGTCCTCTCAAGTCTTTAAGGACTGTTTGTCCGAGGCTTTCTATGGCCTCTAAGAGAGGTTCGCCTGTTTCTGGTGGGTAGCCTTCAAGGTCAACATCGTGGAACTCCACAACAAAGGCCCTGTCAAGGACTTTGGGGCTGAATGCATAAGTAGTCTCGTCCATGTTAACGTCCCAATGATGTAGAGGTTCGGCGGGAGGCGGGTTTCTTTAGGAATCCTTTCTTCCTCAACCTTGCCCACATCGTGAAGCCTAAGCGGTTCTCTCGTGAATCCCTTTTCGTCCCTGCCGCTCTCAAGGACGCTCAGGAAGTCGGCAAAGTAGTACTCGACGTGGGCCAGGTTCATCTCATCGAGGAGGACGAAGTAGGGCTTCGCTTTCTCACGGTTTTGCTCGTAGTCCTTCTTGGCCTCCAGGATGAACTCAAGGAGGTCCGTCTTGTGATATTTCTCATTCAGCGGATTGTAATAGCCAAGTAGAGCTTTGGAATTGCGCCAGTCCGGACGAACCGGAAGGAAGAGGAAGTTCTTCTTGAAGCCATCCAGCAGTTCCGCGAGTTCCTGGGCGATCTTTGTCTTCCCTGTCCCAGTAAGACCTGAGAGGATAACGAAGCCCTTGGTCTTGAGGGCGGTGTAGAACTGGGAAACTAAATGGGAGGGGTAGAGGTAGCCCTTTGAGGCGAAATACTCATCCAATTTAATGACCTTCGTATCAATGCCTTCTTGAACTATCCCCAGCCTCTTCATGACTCCAGGGGGCACTTTAGTCAGATATACACCCTGAAGTTCCCATGGATCTGGTAAACCTCCAACTTTGGTATACCCCATAGGCTCATCCAGCTTCGTAAAGTCCCTGAGTTTGGCGATGTAAAACTTTCCATTTTGGGACTTTTTAAACCAACTTTCTGCAAATTCTTTGTACTTTTCATTCCAGATCCCAATTTTTTCAAAAAGTTCTATAACTTCCTCCTTTGTTAGCTCTTTAGGGGGCTCTGCTACGACTGAATACCCGATAATCTTGCCATGAACATCATGGAGAATTACATCCCCCACCTTCAAGAGGCCAATCTTCCCGTAGTGACCATTCCAGTATTCCTCATCTGCAGGAGACCAGAGAAAACGACCAATATGGTTCTCTTCATGTGGTTTTCCGGGGGTTTTGTTATTTCTAGGTAAATTTGTTTATTCTCATTTTTTAAGCAGCTCTGAGAGTTCTTAGACAGTTTACTCAAATAGAATGCAAGTTCAAATGCTGTTTTTATCTGTAACTCACCCTTAATTGTATTTAAGATTTGCACGAACTCTAGATAGTTCTCCACGTATGTCCTCCATGGCCCTCCCCACGCTACTTTAAACCCGATATACTCCTCTATCCTTGACCTGAGCTCTCTTGATATGATCTTCCCATGGACGGGAATGAACAGATAGGGGTTAACGATTGAAGCCCATGTACTAATTATTGAAATCCCAACTTCTATCTCTGGTATAGAGATACTCCCGATTCCTGTTTTCAAGTGCTCAATACTTCCAGGATCAAGGCGCTTTATGGATTTAACAGTTCTTAAAAGACTCCTAAACTCCGTGTTAGTTAACATTAGCCTCAACTTCTTTGGCTCTTCTAACTTTCGGAAGTAGCCTGGATGAATATAATAAAGCATTTCTCTGATCTCTGGAGGCATTTTTTATAATATCCACAATTTCCTCAACGGGAGGATTTTCACTAAATAACAGTTGAGATATATGTTCAAACTGATCTATAATGTCATTCTCATATAGTGCCCATTTAGTTTTGTATTCCCTCTTCGCTCCCTCTAGACATCTAACAAAATCCTTCAAGCGGGTTATCTGTCTCTTAGGGGTAGACATCATCCAACACCTCCAGGAGCAAGTTTCAAATATCCAACTCCTTGTAGAGTGTGCCAAAGTAGAGTTACTAGATCAAAATTGTCAACTAAACCCACATTAGCATCAAAAAACACACTCCTCTCCCCAGGATAAACCACGACCGCGAACCTGCACCCCAAAGCGTCCCTGTAGGTGTGCATCTTGTAAACGTCCTCCAGCTTCGCCCAGGTCTCGTAATTCCCCGTTTCCTCGGCGATCTCAGTTTCCTCGTCGAATTCTTCGATCTCCTTTGGCTCATCCACCACGTCGAGCTTAAACTTAGCGTCGAAGATCCCGATGAGTTCCGTGCTTCCTTTTGATGGGTTCCCGTTAAAGAGCGAAAAGTCCGGTCTGAGTGTCACGGAGTAGCTCCACCTCTTTGGGGAGAGCGGCCTATTGTAGTAGAGCCTCCAGCCGTTGTCAAACTCCGCGTAAACGTCTCCCCTCTCGGAGAGCTCTCCGGTGGGGAGCACGTGGATTTTGAGCTTTTTCTTTCCAAGAATCTCTCCAAGTTCGTCAACGAGCCTGAAGAACGCCCAGTACTCGTACAGCTTGGCGATGTCCTTATTGTCTATCGCCCTCTGCAACTCCTCAAAGAAAGGAAGGTAGGAAGTGAATTCCCTGTAAAGCTCAAGGAGGTCGCGGTAGCCGTCGCCCTTCAAAAGCGTCTGGGAAGTGTAGGGGAAGAGCGTCATCTCGCCAACGTCGTCCCAGAGCCCATCGCTTCCTATGAACTCAAGCTTCCCGAGGAGTTCCCGTATCCTCTCGATGTCTGCTTCCCTCCTGCCACCAAATGCCCAAGCACGCGCTCTCCCCACTCAAAGAGTAAATTAAGAAAATGCTTCACGAACCGGTTCTCGGGGGTGTCGAAGCTCTCGTACTTCCTGTATCCCAAGACCTTGGTCGGAGCATAGTCGTTCAGGTAATCGGCTATCACAACACCCTCCCCGGCTGGAGCCAGGTACTCCGGGTGCTGGACGATTGAGAGGAGGGCTTCTGGAGTTATCTCATCCACCTCGTCCGTTCTCATCCATTCCTCATTCACGACAAGCTTCCTCTTCATTCTGCGGAGTACGGTCTCAAAGGCCTCGATGATTCTTTCACGGTTCGAGTGGAGGAAATGGTAGGCAAAGAGCTCGTTGATCTGCTCATCGCTCTCTATGGCTGAGAATCCAGTGGGAGACTCTAAGTGGAAGGGGATGGCACTTGAATACCGAAGGATTTCGCCAGTTAATGTCTCTACAAAGGCGTTCTGGAGGCGTGAGAGTCTTTCAATCCAATGGCCCTCAACAGAGGAGAAAAGCTCTGGGTACATCCTCGAAACTTTGAGAGAAAGAATCTCAACGGGAACTTTTGTTATCTTGCCGCCTTCAAACAGAAGAACCAACTCAGAAAGGCCAACGAAATTTCCGAAGGATACCGCAAAAATTCCATTTTTGAGTCTTCTCGCGGGTTTGTCGTTGATTAGAACTGTTTTGAGACTGTTGTTCCAGCCCTCGACATAATAGTCCGTCCATTCAATTAGATAGATTCTATCTTTCCCTTTAAATGCCCGACAGCCTGCCCTAGAGGAGAATATCTTCCAACCATCGAGCGGTATTCCATCAATGCACTCCATGGCTGCACCAAAAAGTTATTCCGATTGAGTGCTAATAAGCGTTTTGGAAAAGAACAACAGAGACAAAAGGAGGGGGCAATCAAAGCCCCAGTACATCCTTCGCGGCCTTGACGCCGAGGTCAAAGGCCTTCATGTTCATGTCCACTGCCTTGGGCGGGACGCTGAGCCTTATCACTTCTCTGACGTGCTCCGCATCGAGTGGGAACTCCGGTATCTGGGTCAGGGCACCGATGAGGACTGTGTTGGTCGTTATGACGTGACCCGCTTCCATTGCAAGGTCCTCTGCGTTGAAGCCTATCCACTTGGCCTTGAAGTCCTCCTCGACTATCTTCCTTATCTCCTCAAGCTCCGGATAGCGGGCCTGCCCCATCGAGACCTGGACCGGAACGATGGGTTTTGTGTTGACGACGACCATCCCTCCCTTTTTGAGGTAGTTAATGTACCTCAGGGCCTCAACCGGCTCGAAGCTGAGTATGACGTCTCCCTTCCCCTCAGGAACCATTGAGCCGTAGACCTCGTCGCCAAAGCGGACGTAGGAAACGACGCTTCCAAAGCGCTGGCTCATCCCGTGAACCTCGCCCATCCTCACCTTGTAGCCTGCGTGGAGGGCGGCCCAGCCGAGTATGCTGGCCGCTGTCAGAACACCCTGGCCGCCGACACCGGTGATGACTATGTTGTACTCCTTAATCTCCTTCATTCGTCTCCCCCCTCTACGGGCTTGAAGGCACCAAATGGACATATCTGTGCACATCCGCCGCAGCCCCAACACATGCTGGGCTCGATCTTGGCCTGCTTCTTCTCCTCGTCCCAGTAGATGGCCGGACAGCCGTAGGCGTTGATACATATCTTACAGCCGGTGCACGCGTCCTCGTCGACATAGTAGATCGGCCACTTCTCGCCCCTGCGCCTCATCTGGCCTATCCTGTAGAGGGCACAGACCTGCCTCGAAACGACGACGCTCACTCCCTCAACCTCAAGGGCCTTTTTCATGACCTCGTAGGTTTTCTTGATGTCGTAGGGGTCAACGACCTCGACGAAGTCGGCACCCATAGCTTTGGCAACGTCCTCTATCGGAATTCTCTTGCCCATGCCGTGCGGCGTCTGGCCTGTGCTCGGGTTGGGCTGGTCGCCGGTCATGGCGGTAACGAGGTTGTCCAGGACGACTATGACCACGTTGGAACGGTTGTAGATGGCGTTTGCGAGGGCTGGAAGACCCGTGTGGAAGAACGTCGAGTCCCCAATGGTCGCGACGATTATCTTCTTAGCCTTCTTCCTCCCCTCCTCGCTTATCGCGCCATGTTGCGCTATCTCAAGTCCGTGGGCGATGCCTATAGAACCACCCATCGCGACGGTCGTGTCGACGGTCTTGAGCGGTGGGAGGACGCCGAGGGTGTAACAGCCTATGTCGCTCGGGTAGATCCCCCTTGCATGGGTAGCCTTTCTTATGGCGTAGAAGCTGTTTCTGTGCGGGCACGCAGGACAGAGGCTCGGCGGCCTCGGCGGGACTATCCCCAGTACTTTTTTGTACTTCTCATCAAGCTCCTCGTAATCCAGCGGGGTCTCAAGGTCGAGGAACTTCGCTATAGCCGTCACAGCCCTCCTCGTGGTCATCTCGTAAACGCGCGGAACAAGATCCTTTCCGTGAATTGGTATCCTCAGGCCTTTGTCGTAGGCCCAAGTCTTGACCTGCTCCTCCACTACAGGCTCAAGCTCCTCAACTATGAGGACCTTCTCAAGGCCATCGAGGAACTTCTCGAGCAGGCCGTAGGGAACCGGGAACGGGGTTCCGAGCTTAAGAACCTTGACGTTCTCGATGCCGAGCCAATGAAGGGCCTCCTTGACGTAGGCGTAGGCCAAACCGGGGGCGATTATGCCAACCTTCGCGTTCTCGTCCCCTTCAATCCAGTTGAAGGGCATGTCGTTGAACTCCTCGCGTATCTTCTCTATCTTTTCGAGGATGAGCGGGTGGAACTTCCTTGAGTGGGCGGGGATGTCAACGAACCGCTCGGTGTCCTTCTCAAACTTCCCGAACTTCCTCTTACCGGACTTTATCTCCTCCGGCAGTTCGCCGAGAACCACTTCTCCCCTCGCATGGGAGCTTCTTGTGGTGGTTCTAAGGATAACGAAGTGCTTGAACTTCTCGCTGAGGTCAAAGGCGTATTTCGCCATCTCCTTAGCTTCCTGCGGTGAACTTGGCTCCAGAACCGGGACGTTGGCGAACTTGCCGTACACGCGCGTGTCCTGTTCGTTCTGTGAAGACCACATGCTCGGGTCATCCGCCACCATTATGACGAAGCCGCCTTCCACGCCCATTCCCACGGCGCTCATGAATGTGTCCGCCGCGACGTTTAAACCGACGTGCTTCATAGCGGTCATTGCCCTGAGGCCGCTCCAGGCGGCGGCCAAGGCGGTCTCAAAGGCGACCTTCTCGTTGGTCGAGTACTCCATGTAAACGCCGGCCTTCTTGGCAACAATGGCCATCGTGTCGGTAAGTTCAGAACTTGGGGTTCCCGGGTAGGCGGCGTAGACCGCTATGTTGGCCTCGAGAGCACCCCTCGCTATGGCCTGGTTGCCGAGCAGGAGAACCTTCTCCCCCGGCTTGTCCCACAAAACCATGTCCGTAACTTTCGCCATCTAAACTGCACCTCCAGACATCTCATTAAGGTATTCGTTAAGTTGTGTTTCATCCAAAACATAAAACGCTCTAATACCCATCTTCCTGGCACGGGTCACCATATCTTTATCGGACGATATGAGCATTGCGTTGAACTTTTTGGCAGTGGCTATAAAGTAGGAATCTGCGGCCCTCGGGTGAATCTTCCGGGCTATCGCCTTAGCATCCTCGAAGATCCAGTCTTCCGAGACCTGAAGAACTTTTGCCTCAATGTATTCCATGATCAAATCCACTGCCCTATCCTTACCAGTTAGTCTCCTCACAAGGCTTATGATCTCAACTACCCCGAGCCGAGGCATTAACAGGGGGGTTCCCCTAACCTCAGCAGCGGAGATAGCTGCTCTCGCCAGCCTGTTCCTTTCCTCTTTACCCCTAACTGGAATGATGGAATCGATGAATGCTGATGTGTCAACCACGAGCATTCCGCATCTCCCTCAAGATTCCGTGAGGGTCTTCATTAACCTCCCCTATCAGAGCTTTCATTTTCTCATAGAGGTCGTCTATGGTAAGGGGGTTGGTGGGAGTTTTGGGAACTTCTCTTTTATGAGAATCCGCTCTGACCTCCATTACTCTCCCTCCTTCAAAACTCCCCTGTCCTTCGCAAACTCGACGAGGGCATAAGCTCCAGCGGCAACGTCCTCCGGCCTCTCGTAGCTTGGAATTCCGTCCGCTTCAAGCAGTTCCTTGGCCTTCTCACTCACGTAGCCCGCCATGAAGAGGCCGAGGACGGGCTTACCGTTGTTGACTTCCTTAACCGCTCTAATGACTCCTTCAGCGTGCTCCGTGGGCGTCATGCCAGCAAAGGTCGGGACAACGCAGATGCTTATGAGCATGTCGACGTTCGGATCCTCAAGGAGAACCTTTGCCGTGCGGTAGTAGTCCTCACCCCTTGCCGAGGCGATCATGTCAACTGGATTCTTGACTGCCGCCATCGGCGGGAGAAATGAGTGTAGCTCCTCAATCGTTTTCTCCCTGAGGTTCGCCAGCTTTAGGCCCTTCCTGTCTATCGCGTCCGCCGTTAAAACTCCGGGGCCGCCGGCGTTTGTCATTATGGCGACGCGCTTGCCTTTGGGCAGGGGCTGGGTGAAGGCCCTCGCCATGCTGAGCATGTCATCTATCGTGTCGGCAACTATGACGCCGCTCTGCTTGAAAGCAGCCTCGTAGATTTTCCAGCTTCCCGCAAGGGAACCCGTGTGACTCGAAGCCGCCCTCGCACCGCTCTCGCTCTTTCCGGCCTTGAGGACTATCACCGGCTTCTTCTTTGTGACGCGCTTCGCAACCTCCATGAACTTCCTGCCGTCCTTGAGACCCTCGACGTAGAGAGCTATAGCCTTGTCCTCCTCAGTATCGGCCAGGTACTCCATGAACTCGGAGAAATCGATGTCGGCCATGTTTCCTATGCTGACGAACTTCGAGAAGCCTATCCCTTCTTTGATTGTCTTGTAGATGATTCCAGCTCCGAGAGCACCGCTCTGGCTTATGAAGGCTATGTCACCCTTCTTAGCGTCCATGACAAAGGTGGCGTTCATGTCATCGAGGGTGTTCATTATACCAACGCAGTTCGGACCGACAAGCCTCATGCCATACTTATGGGCTATTTCCACAAGCTCGCGCTCCTCTCTCTTGCCTTCTTCACCAACCTCCCCGAAGCCGGCCGTTATGAGGATTATCCCCCTGACGCCCTTCTCGCCGCAGTCGATTATGGTCTGCTTTACGAAGCGCTTCGGAACGACAACGACGGCCAAGTCGACCTCGTCTGAGATATCCTTCACGTTCTTGTAAGCCCTAACACCCTGAACGATCTCGTCTTTGACATTGACGGGGTAAACGTTTCCGGCCTTGTACTTCTTGAGGTTCTTGAAGACCTCGTAGCCAAGCTTTAGTGGGTCATTGGATGCTCCGATAACGGCTATGCCCTTCGGCCTGAAGAAATAACCAAGATTCACAAGCATCACCGTTAAAATCTTGGTAGAATCGTATATAAGCTTTCCCAAAACGGACAGCGGGGCAAAGGGGGACGTGAATGCGCTTTAATATGACCTCAATGGGCTTAGTTGGACACGAGAAAACCGGGCGAAAGCTTTAAGTAAGCTCCGGTTATTTTAAGTTGAGGTGGTTGTGATGGTGAAGGTGCACTTTTTGGGGCACGCGGCGTTTTACATCAAGGGGAGCAAGAGAGTCCTGATAGATCCGTTCCTGAGCGGCAACCCACAGGCGGCGGTTAAGCCGGAAGGGATTGATGCAGATTTAATCCTGATCACCCACGCCCACGGCGACCACATCGGGGACGCAGTGGAGATAGCCAAAAGAACTGGAGCGAAGATCGTTGCCATGTTCGACGTCGCCAACTATCTCAACCAGCAGGCCAACGGTCAGGTTGAGACGATAGGAATGAACTATGGGCCAACCGAAATAGAGGGCGTCGGAATAGTCCAGGTTCCAGCATGGCACTCGAGCAGCGACGGAATACACGGCATAGGCAACGCCTCCGGTTTCATAGTTAAGCTCGATGGAAGGACGGTATATCACGCAGGGGACACCTTTGTGTTCTCGGACATGGCCCTGTTCAGCGAACTCTATGGCCCAATAGACGTGGCCCTGCTTCCAATAGGAGGACATTTTACAATGGGGCCAAGGGAAGCGGCCAAAGCGGTTGAACTTCTCAGACCGAAGAAGGCCGTCCCGATGCACTACAACACCTGGCCGCCGATTTCGGCTGATCCAGAGGAGTTCAAAAGGCTCGTCGGTGAGAAGGCCGAAGTGGTGATCCTCAAGCCTGGCGAGGAGCTTGAACTCTAAGCCCTCAAAAACCTTTTAAGAGGCTCCTCCCCATCCCTTTTAAGGTGGTGAAATGCTAAACCGGGCGCTGGCTCTGGCTCTCATCGTTCTTACAATCTCATCCCTTGCACTTCCCTTAATGTCTGCGCAGAGGACCCAGAAGCCACAGTATGACCTTATAATAGTTCGGAATGACGATTTAATAGATTATATAGTCTCCCTCCCTTACGCGAAGCTTCTGGGCGTTCCCATTCTTCCCGTTAACCCGAAGAAGCTTGATCCCACCACCCTCGTCCAGCTCCAGAGCTACGCCCAGTCCGGGTGGAACCACGTTCTCATCGTTGGCGACCAGCAAGCGGTAAGCGACGAGGTCCAGAACCAGCTCCTTGACATAGGATTTTCTGTTCAGAGGATAGGAGGAGCTGTGAGAACCGAGACCGCCGCGAAGCTCGCACTACACTTCTTCCCCCACGGCTCTGATGGGGTCGTGGTAGCAAGCTCAAGCGACTATGGTTCTACCCTTGCCGCGGCGCGCTTCGCCATGAACTACAATTATCCCCTCCTGCTGACCCAGGAGGATGCACTCACTGAGTCAACGGCAGAAGCTATAAAACAGCTGCACCCCAGTGAGGTATTCCTTGTCGGAACAGGAATGTCACCAAAGGTTCAAGAGAGCATCGAGAAGATGGGCTACCAGACGTACTGGTTTAAACAGGATATAGTGATAAAGGTCCCGAAGGAGACGGGAACAAATTGGATGGCAGTTCTACTGGCGGTTCTGACCTCACTCACAATAGCGGTTCCGGTTTCGCTCTACTACGCAAAGAAGAAATGGGCCGCCAACAGGGTACCTATTGAGGTTCTAACCGAAAAGGAGCGCATAGTGGTCAAGGCCATTCTTGAAAAGGGCGGAACAGTCAAGCAGGAGGAGCTCCCGGAGATGACCGGTTACTCGAGGCCGACTATAAGCAGGATTATCCAGGAGCTTGAGAAGAAGCAGCTTGTTGAGAGGGAGAAGGTCGGGAAGACATTCATCGTTAAACTAACGAAGGAGATAGTGATGAGGGAGTAGCGGTCGGGAAGCCCTCCGCTCATCACTCCTCGGCCTCAACCGTTCTCCTCATCCCGCAGGGGACAAAGGGCAGAAAAGGATTCACCTTCTGAAGAGGTGGCCGTGCGTCCTGTTGACGTGCCTCGTGTACTCCTCCTGGGTTCTGAAGAACATTCCACAGCGCGGGCAGCGGTAGTAGCGAGTCCCATCGCGGTCGTAGAAGACAATCGCCTTCAGCTCCGCCACTTCCACCACCTCAGGGCTTAGGTGAGAGGAGGGATTTTAAAATTTTACGGAAGGAGGAAATAGCAATCAGACCCATATCCTGTTACCCTTCACCTTGAGGTAGCCGAGGGTCTGGAGGGTTCTGAGGAAGTCTTCAATCGCGTCCTCATCGTAGTAAATATTCACCCGCTCGTCCCCGTCGCCGACGGTTATGGGTTCCCTCTCCATTAGTGCTTTAATAAGCTCGTTCTTCCGCCGGTGCTTCTCCGCAAGCTCAAGGATGACGTGCGCCAGCACAGATCGAGCGATTCCATCGAAGGTGGCCTCAACGATACTCTCCTCCGTAGCGTAGTCCTCCGCGATTTCGAGGGCAGAATCGATAAGCTCACCGTCCACCTCAAGGGCCTCAACGTAGTAGCGCTTGGAGAGGGTGTACTCCGTAACCATCCCGACACCAAGGCGTTCCTCCACTGCCTCAAGGTACCCCTCAATCTCTTCCACAGGAAAGCGAAGCTCAAAGTTCAAGCCCTCCAGAGGGGGCCTCTCAAGGAGGGTCAGCCTGCCATCGTCCTCTTCAACGGCTCCAGCGGAGAGTAGGGCCGCCACAACGGCCAGACCCTCGGCATCTGACTCATCGAGGAGGGTGTTGAGGTCCCTCTCGGCGCCGATTTCCCACCCTTCCATTAGAGACCTGTAGAATTCTCCGATGGACGAGAGGTTCTCCTCAAGGGGTTCTATGCCATCAGCCTTCTCCAGAAGCTCAGAGAAAGCCCCCTTCACGGTGACATAATGAGATACCTCGGGAACCACCTCCTCTAGGGTTCTGTTCATTATGCCCGCCCTGCTAAGCTCCCTTGAGAGGGTGTTCATATCATCCCTACTGAGTGCTTCGAACCTCACGTTTCTCACCGGAGGAGGATGGATTCTGGGGTTATAACCTTTCCTTGATGCGGGAGGAGAGCAGGCGCCGGAGGGGTTTATTGGTAAGCATCCCCAGAAGTTCCTCAACCTCGTCCCTGAGTTCGGGGCGATAGTCTGCGTAGAGGTAAAGGGCATAGGCCATTACTTTAGGGTCGCCCTCGTTGGCAAGCTCAATGGCGGTGGACAGTTGAGGGTCGTTAAGAAGTCGATCCGCAAGGGCGCGGAGGGAGTCCAAGTCACCGTCTTGGACGGCCCTCTTGAGGGGTTTGTAGAACGCCTTAAGGGCCACCTTGGCCGCGGTCAGCCTCTCCTCTAATTTGGTTTCTGTAAAACGCTTGGGCCAAAGGAGGTAGGCGAGGGGGGCCCCAACCGCAACGGCACCTACGAGGACGTAGAGTCCAAGGGACAGCTTCATCCCCTGGGTCACTCTACCCCGTATGTACACGAGAACCGCGAGCCCTATGACGAACCAGAGGGCCATGAAGAGCATGTAATAGAGCGAGAACCTGTCCTCCACCCTTGGAACCCTGTTGGAAGTTTCCCTCTCAATTTGAGCCTCTAAAAGTTCAACCTGTGCCTCAAGACGCCGCATCCTACGGTCTATCTCCTCGAGGACCTCATCACTGCCCATTGAACCACCAAGAAAACTACGGCACCCCCATAATAAGCTTTTCAGTCCAGCTCGGCAGTCTCAGGGGATTGCTCCCTTACCTCGGCGGAAACGAAGTGGTAGAACGCAAAGGCCCCAAAAATGGCAAACATATACTGGTTTATGAACTTGAAGAGAAACGCTATGATGACGTCCAGTCCTCCACTTCCTATCGCCATCATAACTCCAAGCTCGTTCCCGCCGACACCTCCAGGGGTTCCAAGGACGCTGCCGAGGACATTGGAGTAAAGAACGGCCTCAACCGCAATGGAAAGGCTGAGGTGAACTCCAAACACCCTGGCCACGCTCATCAAGGTTCCCGCGTTCATAAGAACGAGCAACGTACCGAGTAGCATTGCGAGGAGCACCCTCCGGGGATTGGACTTGGCAACGTGCCAGCCGTGATAGAACTCATTGAACATGTTCTCCCCACGGCCTATGATGCGAGGGAACCGTAAGGCCAGCCTGTAAATCTGTCTATCTGCAACGAAGGCAAGGATGAAGAAGAGTGCGACGGCCAACGCCCCAGGATCGCGGTTGAATGCGAAGAGCATGAGCGTGCCAATTAGGAACTCCGTTGAGGTATCCATAAGACTCGTGGCCAAGACGACGAAGTAACCCACACCTATGAACTTCACCTTTATCAGCGTCCCGATGGCTACGTTCAGCGAGAATGAAAGGTAGGTACCGGAGAGGTTGGCCAGAAGAACCCTGTAAAACCTAACGGGTGCAACGTTGTCAAGGTAAAGGTACCAGATAAGGGTATAAGTAAAGTACCCGAACACCCCAAAGAGCACCGCAAGGAGGGTATAAACTGAGAGCAACTGGGAAGGCCTGAAATTTATCTCCGATGCCTCGGAGTAGACGCGATACACCAAATAAGCCGTTATGAGCACTGTTAGTCCTATGACTCCCAGCTTCTTCGCCTTCTGAGGCACCTTCACTCTCTCACTTCTCCTCAAGGAGCTTCCTGACGTAGCGAGGTATCTGGAAGAGCGTCTCGTGCCTCTCGGGGTCGTAATAGTACAGATCGAGCTTTTTGGCGCGCCCTAGGTCGACCTTTGTGAAGTCTATATCACCCTTGACCCCAACGAGAAAGCTCCAAGGTGAGGCATAACCGATGACCGGGAAGCTGAAGTAATAAACGCGGTCGAAGACCTTCTTCATGGCCCTGTAAGCGTCGAGAAGTTCGTTGGTGAAGAGGTAAACGCTTCCAGCCTGGGTTATGTAGATTCCGGGATCGTTGAGTCTCTCATAGGCATCACGATAAAACCCCTCACTGAAGAGGAGCTTCGCCGGACCAACAGGGTCGGTGGAATCGACGATTATCACATCGAACTTATCATCACTCTCGCGCAGGTACTCAACGCCATCACCTATAATAAGCTCTGCCCTCTCACACTCATTCTTTACCAGCTTATCAAGCAGGTCTTTGGCCACATCAAGATAGAGGTACGAAGCCTCAACCACCCCGTCGTCTATCTCAACCATGGAAGCTTTCTCGACCGTCTCGTGCCTGAGAATCTCGCGGAGGGTTCCCCCGTCACCACCACCTATTACCAGGACACGCTTTGGGTTCGGATGGGCGAGAAGAACCGGATGAACCAGAACCTCATGGTAACTCTCCTCACCGGTTTCAACGAGCTGAACCGTCCCATCGAGGACGAGTAACTTACCAAAACCCTCTGTCTCATAAATCTCAAGCCTCTGATATTCCGTCTGGGTCTCAAAGAGCCTCCGAGTGACCTTGAAGCCGACACCGTAGCCCCGTGGATACCACTCGATGAAGGCGTTTTCCTCGTTACTGTAACCCATAAACCTCACCGGATTAAGTAGGACGTTGAGTTTTAAAGGTTGGGGTTCTCACTCCCGGGACAGATTTTTATAAACCCAAAAATATAAATGGAATGGGATGCGACCAATGGAGTCAAGAATACGCAGGACGCTGGCGAAGTTGCTCGCAGAGTTACAGGATGAGATAGAGGAGGGCATGGAGTATGGAGTCCCCCATTTAGTGGGGGAGGTACACCCCTCTGGAGAACCTCAGGTCTTTCTCTCCGTTGCACTCTTCGATGGGAAGAAGTACTCCTTTGCCATTCGAGAGGGGGGCGAAGTCCTGTTCATGCATCCAGCTGAGGAATCAAATCCACGTAGGCTTTTTTTCGAGGTGTGGCGCCTGATAGAGGGCAAACCCAATGGAGAAAAGAGCCTCAAACCGGGACTAAAGATTAGGGCCCCCCTGGAGGCCTTCCTCCAGAGAAAGGGTTTCAGTGTTCTCTGGATGAACGTCAGATCAGCGGGGGAAACAGAGCAGGTGGAGGTCTGGGCAACGAAAGAAGGAAGAAGATTCAGCCTCATATTCCAAAGGAAGGGTGCCGAATACCTCCTGACGGACGCTACAGAGATATAACGAAAAGACAGAAAAGTTTAGTATGGGAACATGACCACTACTGCCAGGACCGCAGCCGGCTTGTCATTAACGGTTGTGCTCGCACTCGCTACCCTGAAATCCCCCAGCTTCCAGCCACGCTGAGCGAAACCTTCTTCAACCATCTTCCTGACCATTCTCTCAGCCTCCTCCCTCGTGCAGTATCCGGAGTATTCATAGATTAAACCGCCCTCGTTGTTCTCGCTTATGCCCACCCCTAGAGCAGCGCTGATGGTCGCCCCCGGTTCATCACTCTCAATGTGCGCGTAGACAGTCGGCAGGAGCATCCCAATCGGCACATTGTGAACCCTTTCCATCCACTCGACATGGGCAGGAATAACACTGCTTAGCCTGACGAGGTTGACGTTGCCTATGCCGAGCTTGAGGAGCGCATTGTCGAAAGCGTTGAGTTTTGTCCTGCCCTCTGCGGCAGCAGCACCCAGGAAAGCCCTCTTCGGTGTTGTCCAGCTCATCTAAACCACCCATCTCACTTACAACTACTCCAGCGGTTAATAGGATGCTTAAAAAGGTTTCGGGATGGTATCTAGACAACAGAAAAGCCCGATTCGCTAAGAAGGACGTGAAAAACAGCCAGTAAATAAAAAACCAGGGGATCAAGACGATACAAAGCCCAGGACCATCACTAACCCCTTCTCTGCCCTAGAGACCCGAGCGTGGGGAGGAAAATGTCAAGAAGAATTCACACCTGTGAGTGCAAGAATCCTTCCAATAGTCGCGGCAAGGAATATCCCTGCTATAGAGGTGAAGGCGACAACGGCGTAAAGCTCGCCTGAGATCACTCCATATCCGTGGCCGAGGTCGGCAACCAACAGGCCGAGGACGCCAAAGCTCACAAGGCCCGTCGCTTTGGCAAGGGACGACCTCGTCGAACTGTCCCAGGTGAGGAGGAAGGTGAGGAGGAAGCGAACCGCGTAGACGGCAAGCATAACGTATACAACGGTCACCGTAACGCCTGCCCGGAAGTTCATGCCGCGCCAAGCGAAGAATATTGGAGCAAAGATCCCGTAGGTAGTGCCGCTTATTATGGTCTCAAGCCTCTCGTACTGCTTTGTCCCGACGAGGTCGCTGTGGAGGATTAAGCCCGCCAGGAAGCCACCTATCGTGAAGTGCATTCCCACTTCTTCGCTGAGGAAGCCGAGGAGTGAGGCGAGTATCATGAAAAGACCGAACACCGCCTCGTCGCTCCTAAGGCGCCTGAGCCGGGTCATCAACCAGACCTTGTGCTGGATTCCTATGGTGTAGTTGATGTAAAGAACAACCCCCACAAACAGAGCCTGCTCCAGCAGGGTTAGACACATATCAATGGGACTTTCCGAGGATTTAACGTTGGCAAGCAGGTAGACAACGACGAGTATCGTAACCTCACTTATTATCGCGTAGGAAATGGCGACGTGGAGGTACGACTCACCGAAGAAGCGCTTCAGTCGAATAACAACTGGCGCACTAGCTACGGCCAGGATGGAAGCGGCGAGGATGTTTCCCAAACCAACGGAGTATCCCGTCATCGGGAGAGTGAGGAGAAACATGACACCAAGCGTAATCAGGTAAACCGGAAAAGCCTTCTTTCCCCCCATATGGAGTTCCTCGGGGGTTATCTCAAGGCCCGCCGATATCATGAGGAAGAATATGCCAAACTCGGCGAGGAGGTTCATCTCCTGGGCCGGTGCACCCTTAAGGACGTAACCAAGGATAAGCCCAGCGGTTATCTCACCCACAAGGCCGGGGTAACCGATCCTCTCGAAAAGCTCAGCAAGGAACCTACCCACGGCGATTATGATAAGCACGTATCCGATTATCTGCACCAGCACACCCCCGAATTAGAATCCCCCACTCCTAGACCCCGGACGGATATAAGCCTTTCCATTTCGAGAAAGGTTTAAATGCTCAAAGCTATTACACCATCCGGTGATATTCATGATTGAAGTCGGCGAATACAAGATTAAGGAGGGTCTCTACTACACGAAGGACCATGAGTGGGCACAGGTCCTAGAGGATGGAACCGTTCTCATTGGCATAAGCGACTACGCCCAGAAGGAGCTCGGAGACCTAGCCTACGTTGAGCTTCCTGAGGTAGGGAAAGAGCTCAACAAGGGTGACACCCTCTGCGAGCTTGAGAGTGTCAAGGCAGTTTCCGAGGTCTACACCCCGGTCAGCGGAGAGGTGGTTGAGGTCAACGAGGAACTTGAAGATTCCCCGGAGCTTCTCAACGAGAGTCCCTACGAGAACTGGATAGCCAAGCTCAAGCCAAGCGACCCCGACGAGGAATTTAAGGAGCTCATGGATGCAGAGGCCTACGCCGAGTACCTAAAGAGCCTCTGATTGTTTTCTTCATTCCATTCCTTCTCAAAGAGAATTGAGGATGGTGTGAGCTCCGCCCTATTTTCTCATCACGCTGCGCGGGGCGCAGACTCAGATACCCTAGAGGTCGTCATCGCTCGTTCTACCCTCTTCGGGAGGGAGTTAAAAGGGTAGCGGCTTAAAGTGTTTCCCTCTCGAAACCCTTATAACTCCTGCCCCAGTAGTTAACTACTGGGGTGGTAGTTGTGTACTTTGACACCCGCCCGAAGAGGCGGAGGGAGGATCTGTACGACAGGGAAAAAGAGCTTAGTGAGTTCCAGGAGTCTCTAAATTCCAACAACTCCTTAACTGTCATCACGGGGATAAGAAGGCTTGGAAAGACTTCACTTCTCCTCGTTGGTCTTAACGAGCTTGACCTTCCCCACGTCCTCGTGGACTTCCGGGGGGTCAACCCGAATTCCCGCATGGACGTCTACAAGAGGATAGAGAGCGCAGTCAACACATTCTTCCGCGAGAACCGTGAGATATGGAGTGAACTCAAAGGAAACCTCAAAAACATCTCCGGCCTCCAGGTGCTCGGCTTTGGGGTGAACTTCTCCTGGAAGGATGAGAAGACCGATCTAATAGCCCTCTTCAGGGAGCTGGAGAAATACAACGTCGTCCTGGCCTTCGATGAGGTTCAATACCTCAGGGGGCCCGTTGGTAGCGAGTTCGCAGGTTTGATAGCCCACCTCTACGACTACTCCGAGTTGAGGATGGTGATGACCGGCTCCGAGGTGGGTCTGCTCCATGACTACCTCGGGGTCGATGACCCGGAAGCACCACTGTACGGACGGTACTTCCACGAGGTGAGCCTGTCCCGCTTTACTCCGGAGCAGAGCAGGGATTTCCTGCTGAAGGGGTTCGAACAGGTGGGTATAGGCCCACCGGAAAAGCTCATCGAAGACGCCGTTGAAAGGCTCGACGGCATAGTCGGCTGGCTCGTCCTCTTCGGGAGGAAGGCGATGGAGAAGGGCCTATCTAGGGGGCTCATAGACGGGGTCTTTGATGAGGCAAAGGCGCTCGCAATGAGCGAGTTCGAGAACTTTCTGGCGAAGAGGGTCGCGGCAAGGGACAGGTACGTCGAGATAATGCGGGCTGTAGCGGGCGGAAAACGGACGTGGGAGGAGATAAAAGAGCACCTAGAAAGGAAGGAGGGCAAGAGCATAGCCGACAGCGTCCTGGCGAGGCTCCTTAAGGGACTGGTTGATTCCTCTTTCCTTGAAAAAAGAATCGAGGGTAGGAACGTTTACTACGTGATTCCCGACCCGATACTGGAGGCGTGCTTCAAATGAGCTTTTCAAAAACATTTTTATCCAAGAGAACATATCATCAACTGTGAGGGGTTATGGAAGAGCTAATCACGGCAATCGAACGGGTGAGGTCAAAAGTCAACGCCCATCACCCATACTACTCCCGGAACGAGGAGGCTGTGAAGCAACAGCTCGTTTTTGAGATTTTCGAGGTGCTTGGATGGAACGTCAAAAATCCCGATGAAGTTCGCCCAGAAGATAAAACGGGAATGGGAAGGGCTGACTATGCCCTAGTTATCAACGGGGAGATGGTGGCATACATAGAGGCAAAGAAGCTTTCGGTTGACATCGTAAGGGATCCTTCGCCATTAAAGCAGCTCGGGAAGTATTGCTATGATCAAGGTGTTGAGTACGGGATTTTAACCAACGGCGTTCAATGGCGTGCAATGAAGTCTTTGAGGCAAAGAAGAGTATTGAGGAACGCGTTCTCCTTGAGGTCGACCTCATAAAGGATATTCCCGAAAGAAGTGCCTTTCTGCTGTCATTCCTGTCTAAGGAGAAGATAGAACGGATGGAGGATCTTGCAACAACGTTCAACCTCCTTGAGAGTTCGTTCCTAAAGCTTAATGTAGAGGGGTTCAACGAGGAGGAAATATTCAATGCACTCGGAAGCCCCAGGGAGAACTCAGTTAAAAAGACCGAGGAACCACCTGGAAAGGCGGTGCCTATCACCATGCTCAAAGATGTGACCTACACCAAACCGGCTAGGCACTGGTGAAGACTGAAGAAGGTTGGAAGGAGCTAGAACTGGTTAGAAAAGCCTGGAGGGTAGTTCTCGAGAGGTACGCGAAATTTATCTTCGAGAAGAAACGAGAGCTTCCCTACATTCCCGCTATGTGGTGAAAGATGTTTTAGAGCTGAGACCTGGTAGAAAGGATGGCAAAGACAGACACTATTCTAAAATCGGAGATTACTACGTATACGTTTGGTTAAGTGCTGAGAATACACTCAAACTGCTCAAAAAACTACAAGAAGCTTCTGGCGTTGAGCTTGCAATAGAGTCAGAGAAAAAGAAATAAATCAGGCGTTCTGCCCTTCCCTCTTCTTCGTGAGGTACTCGTGGATGGCCTTTGCTGCCTTCCTTCCGTCGCCCATGGCGAGGATGACGGTCGCTTCACCCCTTATCGCGTCGCCACCGGCAAAAACGCCAGGAATGCTCGTCATGAGGTTCTCGTCTACCACTATCCTTCCGCGCTCGACGTTGAGGCCCGGCGTGTTGACGATGAGCCTGTTCGGGTGCTTTCCGATGGCTATGATGACGGTGTCGGCCTCAAGCGTGACGTACTCGCCGGTTCCAACGATCTTCCTCTTTCCGCGCTTGTCCCTCTCGTCCAAAGCCTTCATCTTCTCGAACTTCACCGCTTTAACGTTGCCGTTCTCGTCACCAATGAACTCTACCGGGTTGATGAAGTACTCGAACTTTATGCCCTCCTCCTTGGCGTGGTGGACCTCCTCAACTCTCGCGCTGACATCTTCTTCACCGCGGCGGTAAGCTATCGTAACCTCCGCACCAAAGCGCCTTGAGCTCCTTGCGGCGTCCATCGCGGTATTACCGGCACCAATAACGATAACCTTCTTCCCAACGTAAACCGGCGTGTCGTACTCCGGGAACTTATAGGCCTTCATGAGGTTGACCCTCGTGAGGAACTCGTTTGCCGTATAGATGGCATTGAGGTTTATACCCGGAGCGTTGATGAGCCTCGGCGTTCCGGCTCCTGAGCCGATAAAAACGGCATCGTACTCCTCAAGAAGTTCCTCGATTGTGACTGTTCTGCCGACGATGTGGTCTGTCAGTATCTTGACGCCGAGCTTCCTGAGCTTGTCGATCTCCTTCTCAACGATACTCTTCGGCAGCCTGAATTCGGGTATGCCGTACATGAGAACCCCACCGGCCTCATGGAGGGCTTCGTAGATGGTGACGTCGTAGCCGAGCTTGGCCAGCTCTCCTGCCGCTGTGAGACCGGCCGGCCCGGCCCCAATAATGGCAACGTGTTGGCCCTTCTTCTCGATCTTCGGGATTATCTCGAAGAGAAGCTCCTCGTCTATGCCCTTCTCACGCGCGTAGTCGGCAACAAACCTCTCTAGCTTGCCGATGTTCACCTTATCGCCGACCTTGCCCATGACACAGTTCATCTCACACTGGTCCTCCTGCGGGCAGACACGGCCGGTGGTAGCCGGAAGCGAGTTGCAGGCCCAGATGACGTTGAGGGCCTCCTTAACGGCCTTGTCCGGGTTGTCGCGGTACTCAACGAGCTTGCTTATGAAGCCAGGAATATCGATGTGAACTGGGCAGCCCTTTATACACGGCGCGTAGTCATAGGGGCACTGAAGGCAGCGTTCGGCCTCCTTAACTGCCAGCTCGAAAGTGTAACCGAGGTTAACTTCAGCAAAGTCCTTGACCCTTTCCTCAGGTGGCCTCTCGGGAGTTGGGACGCGCTCCTTGATGATCTTCCTCTTAACCGCCATCACTGCTCACCCCCTTGTGCCTGGAGCTGCTTAAGGTATGTCTCGAGGGCAAGCCTCTCCATCGGGGCATAGAAGCCGCTCCTATGGATCAGCTCGTCCCAGTCGACCTTGTAGGCGTCGAACCCAGGCCCGTCAATGCACGCAAACTTAACCTCACCGCCAACGGTAACACGGCAGGAACCGCACATTCCAGTCCCATCGACAAGGATGGGGTGGAGGTCAGAGTGCATTGGTATTCCAAACTCCTTGACGACATTAAAGACGGCTTTCTGGCCTCCAGCGGGGCCAACGGAGAAGACGAAGTCAAAATCCTCGGTCTCAAGAAGCTCCCTCACCTTTGCAACGGCCCTCTTGACAAGCTCCTGGGCGATCTCGTTCATACCCCAGCCAGGCTGGAGATCGTAGCCCTCTATTATGTGCCTCGAAACGGCCTCCTCAAAGTCCTCCTTGAGGATAACCATCGGGTTTGGGGTAACGTGAAGCGTCGTAACGTCGTTTCCAAACTCCTGCCATGCTTTGGCTATCGGGAAGACTTCGACCATTCCGGTGATGAGTCCAATGGCAAGCACCTTCCCAAACTTTTCCATTGGGGCAGGGTTCCCCAGGGGGCCGGCGACGTTGAGGATCTCATCGCCAGGCTTAAGCTCATTAGCCATCCTCATGGTGGTTTTGCCGCGGACGAAGGTCACGAGCTCTATCCACCCTTCCTCACGGTCCCATTTTATGGGAGTTAGGGGTATCCTTTCACCGTTTGAGAAGGCCCTGACTATGACGAACTGGCCCGGCTGAACCTTCCTAGCCACGTGGGGGGCGTGTACCTTGTACCAGACCTCGTTCATGGCGAGTTCCTTCTTATCGAGTACTCTATAGGACATGATGAACACCTCCATACATAAGCCCAAAGCTGGACATCTAAGGGTTCACAAACTTGGGTGCTTATAAACCTGTTGTTAACCAAAGGTTGAAAAGGCGGAAGCATCCTCGGGGGAAAAGGGAAAGCGTTAAAAAAAGTTCGTGGAAGGTGAAACCGGAGGGAAGGAAATGGGGAGAATCATATACTGGGCTTCTGTGCTCCTCACCGCCATCGGACTGTTCTGGCCGGTGCTTTACGGCAATATAAAAGCACTGAGGAACATCCCTGGAAACCCGTCAATACAAGCACTCATTATGGTTTTAGTCTTCGGGGCGCTGGCGTACTTCACATACAGAGAAGGGGACAGGGAAACGAATGGAGGAGAGGTCACAGCCTCCGGATGAAGGTTATGTAACCAGTATGGGCCAGCATCGTCGTCTTAGGTCTTATACACTCCTTTTTGACTTCCTGTTCTCTCATGAGTACCTCAACAACCCTGGGCTTGTAGAAGTGTGCCCTGTACTCATGGAACGCCTGGAGGAAGCGGTGAACCTGGTTAGCGCAGGGGGTATAAGCCACCAAGTAGCCGCCGGGTCGGAGAACCTCCACCGCATGGGGAAGAACGTTCTCCGGCCTAGGAAGGTCGAGGATTATGTGGTCCGCGTGCTCTTCCTCTATGCCCTCATAGATGTCCCCGAGCCTTATCTCAACCCTGTCGGAAAATCCCGCAAACTCGACGTTATTCTTGGCGATCTCGGCGTGATCCTCCCTGATCTCGTAGCTGATAATCCTACCATTAGGACCCACCGCGTTGGCCAGGAAAATGGTTAGTGCACCACTCCCAGCTCCAGCCTCGATGATGGTGTTGCCGGGGGAGATGCCAGCATAGGCGACTATTATTCCCGCGTCCTTTGGGTGGACTATCTGCGGGCCTCTCTTCATCTTGGCTATAATGTCGTTAATGTCGGGCTTTATAGCTCTAAACTCCTCCCCCTTGTGACTTACTATCGACGTCCCGTAGGACTTCCCTATTAGCTCCCCCAGCCTCAGTATGCCCAAGTCAGTGTGGAACTCCCCATCGGATACCGTCACCAAGTAGCGCTTGCCCCTCCTGTCCACGAGCAATACCTTATCACCGTCCGTTATCAATGGCCCCGCCTCCCTTGAGTATAGTTATTCCATCACTTGACAGTCTAAACACCATGGAAGCCATCTCCTCGAGAATGGCTAGGTGTTCCCTCCGCACAACAGCCTCGTTTACAAAGTGTATCCCTACCCAGTCCTCAAGGGGAATAGTGCTGACACCCGTCAGGAGAGATTTAACGGCGTTATCCCCCCCAAAATGGACGTAGTGACCGAGGCCAAACGTGACTAGATACTCAGGCTTCGTTGGAAGCCTGCTCACCCTGCTGATTATCGTGTGGTAGTTCTTCAGGAAGGAACCTGGTTCGTAAGATGGGCTGATGTCCATTAAAAGCTCACCGTAACTCGCCAAACCAGGACCGACCTTCACAACCTTTATACTCTTCACCAAACCTATCAAACGGGAGTACTCCTTACCGGAGACCCTGCGGGCGTAGTTTCTGAGTAGGAGATTCCCGACACCGAAGAAGTCCGCCACAACAACACTGTCCGTCTCAACCAGTAAGGGCATTAAGAGACCCCATGAGAAATCCTCAACGGGGTAATAAGGTTCATACTCAACAATGACCGTGTCCCCCCTGTTGGCCTTGCCAAGCAGGTATCTGCAGAGGGCATAAACGTCCATGTTCCTCACCAAAAGGGTTTTTAACGGGGATTCTTTTAAACCTTGTCCGGTGAGACAATGGTGAAGTTCGTAGTGTGGCCCAGCGAACTGGACGCGAGGCTTAGCAGAAAGTACGGAAGGATGGTGGGAAAGGAAACCGCGGTCGATTCTCCTGGAATAGATGAGATAGCTGAAGCTGCAAGGGCTTTGGGTATGAGCATCATCGAGAGTTATGAGGGAAAGCTGAACCCTCGCCTGTCGGGCCTTGGGGAAGCGTACAGAGCCAAGGGGATGATCCGGGTGGAGAGCAAACACCCAAAGGGCAAGGCGCTGAGAATGATTGCACAGAAGGTGAGAGAGTTTAGAAAAGCGAGAGGCAAATCCAAAGGCAAGAAGCGCAAATCCGGGAAGAAAAAGAGGTAATCACTCCTCCTCTTCCATCTCGACTACTATGGCTGTGGTGGTGTCGATAACACCGTCTATGTTGTGTATGTCGTGGAGAATTCTTCTGGTAAGCTCTCCAAGGTCGTTGGCCTCTATGTGGACTATGGCGTCATAGGGACCGGTTACAGCATCGGCCTTCGTAACGCCTGGGATCTGCTTGAGCGCCTCTATGACGCTCTCAACTTTTCCAATCTCAACGGTCAACAAAACATACGACCTGACCATTTTCACCACCGGGAAAGGTTTTACGTGAATACTTCCATTCCAACTCATTTAAGCTTTTCGTAACTTAGACATCAGGCCATTATAGCCGGGTAATACACCAAAGACATTATTACTATACCAAAACGTTCATCGAAAGATTTATACGTTTCCTAAAACAAGGTATATTGCCTTAATCCCCAGAGGTGAGCATTCATGAGGGGAAAGATTGCAGCAGCACTTTTATTGGTTTTTGTTGTGGCTTTTTCAGTAGCGGCCAGCGGCTGTATCGGCGGTGGCAGTAGTCCGACAACCACTACAATGAGCCCCACAGGAA
Source organism: Thermococcus sp. (assembly GCF_027023865.1). Lineage (NCBI taxonomy): Archaea > Methanobacteriati > Methanobacteriota > Thermococci > Thermococcales > Thermococcaceae > Thermococcus > Thermococcus sp. Next base: position 92,123 of record NZ_JALVUC010000008.1, read on the forward strand.
GCAAGTCCACTTCAAGTCCCACGACATCCAGCCCGGTGACTACTACCGTTCAGTCATCCAAGGCAGTAAATTACATTGAAGGACATCTCTCAAAGGCAACCGTCATAGACACGCCCAAATACGTCGTTGTAGTTGGGCCGGCAGGGAGCGGTGCAAAGGTCTCAAACCTCCCGAACAAGCCAGCTATAGTCGTCGCCTACAAAGTTAACGCGGCCAAGACTCCGAGCATACAAGAGCTTATGAAGAACCAGCAGGGATTCGGGCAGATAAACCCTGCCTTCCTCCGTGATCCCGACATGGACGCTCTAATCCAGCTCGCTAGGGAAATAACCAACCCCACCATCAGGGGGGCACTTTACAACGCTCTCTACGTACTCGCCAACAGGCAGGTTCCCGAGATAATCCTCGGTGACAACAAGGCGGTTCGCGTTTACTGGAACTGGGTGCACAACTGGTACTACAACCCAGTCCTAGCTCCGCGCTGGGACCTAGTCATGAAGGACAAGAACGCACCGACCGTTAGTATAGGCATAGGTGACTACAAGAACGAACCCGGGACCATAGTCGAAACCACGTTCGGATGGCCGAGCTCCTTCGATCCGGCCTTTGACTACGAGACCTTTGGCTGGGCCCTCTACCACAACGTCGGCGACACCCTAGTTACCTACTGGGAGAACGAGACAACGAAGGTATCACCCGACCTCGCCGTTGCTTGGGCACACAACAAGGATGGAACCGTCTGGTACTTCGTCATCAGGGGTGGTGTTAAAGCCTACGACCCCAAGAACGGCGAGCTTTACCCGATAAACGCCACTGACGTTGAGTTCGAGTTCTGGCGCGTCCTCAGGGCCGGTTACTCAGTCAACTGGATGCTGGCAACCTACACCAACCTTTCGAAGAGCTATGCGATGAGCGACAGCGAGTTTGAGAAGGTCCTCCAGAACGGCGGCGTAATAGCCGACTTCAACGGCAAGACCAAGGAAGTTAATAACCTCAACGAGCTGCTCCAGTTCTTCGGCTACAGCGGACCGACGGCTGGAGTCTACAAGCTCGTCCTGCCGCACCCGTATGGAGGAATACTGAGCGTTCTCGCTGACCCCTACCTCATGGTCATCCCGGCCAAGTACATGCTCGGCAGCAAGTACGAGGAGGCCATGAAGGCCGCCAAGTGGGGCAGGGACCCCGAGGCCTGGAACAACTACGTCCAGTCAGGATCCAAGGACCCGATACACACAATGCTCCAGAACAACTACATCGGAGCCTTCACCGGGCCGTTCTACATCAAGGCCGCCAAGCAGAACAGCTACATAATCCTCGAGAGGAACCCGTACTACTGGAACTCCAGCATATGGAACAAGCTTCAGCAGAAGTACCCGAACTACGTCGTCACCAAGAGGGTTATCTACGTCCTCTCAAGCGATGCAACAACGCGCATAAGCCTCTTCCAGAAGGGAGTTGCGGACATAGCGGCCGTTCCAGTTGACAGGCTCGACGCTGTGAAGAACCTCAAGCTCGGCAACTTCGAGTCTAGGATTGACTCCTTCGTCACACCAGACATGGTCTTCATCGTCCTAAACGCCGCAAAGAAGCCCTTTGACAACGTTAAAGTTAGGGAAGCGCTTGCATGGGCTACACCGTACGAGCAGATTTACAAGGCTGTCTACCAGAGTTACATGGTGCCCAATTACGGTCCAATTCCGATTGGATGGCTCGGCTACACAGAGTACAATGTCATCAAGTATAATTACAACATTGGAAAAGCCCTCCAGCTAATCAAGGAAGCCGGTATCAAACCCAGCGACTACACCATAAACATCTACTACAACACTGGAAACACCCAGCGTGAGAAGATAGCAACGCTCCTTCAGAACACCTGGGGACAGCTCGGCTTTAAGATTTCAGTTACACCACTCTCATGGCCAACGTTGCTGAGCAAGACCGCCAGCGGCGACTTCAACGTTTACATCGTTGGATGGGCACCGGACTTCCTCGACCCGGACGACTACATTGGACCGTTCCTCCAGAGCGCCGTTGTCTTCGACAGCCTCAACTACGAAGTTATTAACGGATGAAGCCCTTTCTTTTCTTTTAATTCCATTCTCAAGCCTCAGGAGGGAAGAACATGGCAGGACTAGGGAAATTCCTGGTAAGAAGGGGTCTAACATTCATTCCCACTCTCATAGGAGTTACGCTCATCGTTTTTATCATAGCGTATGTAATCCCGGCCAACCCCGTCCGCGCATGGGCAGGGGGTGAAAAGGCCTCCCAGGCAGCAATCGAGATGATCAAGGAGGAATACCACCTCAATCAGCCCTGGTACGACCAGTACTGGTTCTTGGTTAAGGGCCTCTTCACGAACTCCCTGCTCGACCCGTTGAATCAGGAACCAGTTTTCACCAACATTGGGAATCGTTTCGTCGTAACGTTCCAATTGGCGCTCTTCGCGTTCTTCTTCGTAGTACTAATTGGATTGCCCCTCGGTATAATCTCGGCCCTTAAAAGGAACAGCGCAACGGACATGACCCTCAGGATAATAGCCCTGATCTTCATCTCCACGCCCATTTACGTCATAGCCTACCTCTTCATCTGGCTCTTCTTCATCCACTGGAACGCAACAACTCTGGCAGGAATCCCACCGGGACCACCGCACAGTATAACCCACATCCCAGTTATAGACGACATCCTGACCCTCAACTGGGGCAACTTCACCCAGCAGGTCGAGCGCTTCTGGCTTCCTGGCTTTACCCTCGGAATAGCGGCCGCCGGTGTACTGATGAGGTTCACCAGAAACTCCTTCCTTGAAGCCTACAGCAGGGACAGCACCCTCTTCCTAAAGGCTAAGGGGGTTCCAAAGAGCAGGCTCTACAAGCACGTCCTCAAGAACGCCCTCGTTCCGGTGATAACAATACTCGCCCTTCAGTTCGGCGGACTGCTCGCGGGAACGCCGATAACGGAGACGATCTTCAACCTGCCTGGAATTGGTCGCTACGCCCTTCAGGCGATAATGTACCTAGACTTCCCAGCCCTGATAGGTGTGACCTTCCTCTACGCTATAGTCTTCGTCACTGCCAACCTCGTGGCGGACATACTCTACGTGATAATCGATCCGAGGGTCAGACTCTGAGGTGGTTGCAATGGCAGAGCAAACAGGGGAATATGAAATCAGAGAAGAGTACGAGATGGGAATACTAGACAGGATCAGTGACAGGCTTATAGACGGTTTTGCATCCTTCATGGACCTCTTTAAGAAAGACTGGAAGAGGAGAAACCAGTCAAGGATCAAAGAGTGGAAACTGATGGCGTACGCGGTCAACCGTTCGCCTCCAACGTTGCTTGGCCTTCTCATTGTGATTGTTTACATCTTCATAGGGATTTTTGGGCCTTACCTCACCCCCTGGCCCTACGACTTCTTCCCTGTCACCTACAACTACTCAACCCAGCTCGCACCTCCTGGCTCAACCTACTTCCTAAACGTTACACAGCTCCAGAACGGCTACATCATCCACTATACCACCTACATCCATTATCTGTTGGGTTCTGACACGTACGGAAGGGACGTACTGAGCATACTCCTGGCAGGAGCCAGGACTGCCCTGGTTCTGGACATCTTCATCATCCTAATAGGCCCAACGATGGGAATAATCTTCGGTCTGATATCAGGCTACTACGGCGGAAAGGTTGACGAGACCATAATGCGTATTACGGACATGTTCCTGGCATTCCCAGGACTTATACTGGCGATAGCGCTCTCAGCAGTATTACCTGGCAGGATTCAGAGCTTTCTCAACGCTCATATATGGGCCCAGATCATAGTCCTGAAGCTATTCGCGCTACATCCCAGAGACGTCAACAACCTTGGAAAACTCCTAGCCGTTTTCGTGGCTTTGGTCATCGTCTGGTGGCCCGGCTACGCAAGGATAACGCGTGGTTCAACACTGACCGAAAGGGAGAGCCTCTACGTGGAGGCAGCCCGCGCAATAGGCCTTCCAACCAGGACGATACTCTTCAGACATATACTCCCCAACATCATCGGTCCCATCCTCGTCATGATTACGATGGACTTTGGCAACATAATCCTAACAGAGGCAGGCCTCAGCTTCCTCGGACTCGGTGCCGTTCCACCGATACCTGACTGGGGTAACCTGATCAATCAGGGCTCCCAGCAGTTCCCACAAGCATGGTGGCTCGTTGCCTTCCCAGGACTCGTGATAGTCACGGTGGTCCTCGGCTGGAACCTACTCGGCGACGGTCTGAGGGACATACTCGACCCGAGGACGAGGAGAAGCTTAGAGTTCAAGCTCAAGAAGAAGTCCAAAGGAGGTGAGACCAGTGCCTGAGCCGATAATTGAGATCAAAAACCTCAGTGTTTACTTCTACACATACGCCGGCGTTGTCAAGGCAATAGAGAACGTCTCCTTCGACATCTACCGCGGTGAAACACTGGCCCTCGTTGGCGAGACAGGCTGTGGGAAGAGCGTTACCTCGAGGGCAATAGCAAAACTCATCGAGAGCCCCGGAAAGATAGTGAACGGTCAAGTGATTTACCATCGCGACGATGGTTCGACCGTTGATCTGCTTAAACTGGATGACGAAGGCATAAGGGAGATCAGGGGCAATGAGATAGCCTACATCTTCCAGGATCCGCACTCGTCACTCGATCCCCTCTACACCGTCGGCTATCAGATAGGGGAGGCCATGGAGGTCCACGAAAAGGTTAAGAACATAAAGGAGGGGGTGTCAAAGGCCGTTAACATACTCAGAGAAGTTCTGATACCCGACCCCGAGAACAGGGTCAAGGACTACCCCCACGAACTCTCCGGTGGGATGAAGCAGAGGGTGGTCATAGGAGTGGGCATAGCCAACAACCCGAGGCTCCTCATAGCGGACGAGCCGACCACGGCCCTCGACGTTACCGTCCAAGCCCAGATACTCGAGTTGCTCAACGAGCTGAAGAGAAAGTACAACGCCACCGTTCTGTTGATAACCCACAACCTCGGTGTTGTGGCAGAAACCGCCCAGCGCGTCGTCGTCATGTACGCCGGGAAGGTCGTTGAGATGGGCACCGTTGACCAGATATTCCACAACCCGCTCCATCCCTACACAGTCGCACTCCTGAGGGCGGTCCCGAATCCCCTTGGAAAGATAGAGAAGCTCGAGAGTATCCCCGGAACGGTTCCAAACCTCATCACGCCACCAAAGGGTTGCCGCTTCCATCCAAGATGCCCCTTTGCCGAGGAGCGCTGTAGAAAGGAAGTGCCAAAGCTCAAGGAGATAGAACCGGGCCATTTCGTGGCCTGCCACAGGTACTGAGGTGGTGACCATGGAACCAGTACTCAAGGTTGAAAACCTCAAGAAATACTTTCCCGTTAGGAGCCTCTTAAGGACGGTTGCGTGGGTTAAGGCCGTCGATGGCGTCAACTTCGAGATAATGCCGGGTGAGACCTTCGGTCTCGTCGGCGAGAGCGGCTGTGGTAAGACGACCACCGGGAGGACGATACTGAGGCTAATCGAACCCACCGGTGGGAAGATTAATTTCATGGGCAGGGACGTTACGAAACTCAAGGGAAAGGATCTCCTCTGGTTCAGGAGGCATGCACAGATAATGTTCCAGGACCCCTACTCCTCCCTCGATCCTAGGCAGACGGTCTTCAACATCATAATGGAACCGGTTAAATTCCATGGCATAGAGGTTGATGATCCGGAGGAGTTCGTGATAAGCCTCCTGGAGAGTGTTGGCCTCAATGAGATGCACCTCTACCGTTATCCCCACGAGTTCTCAGGAGGGCAGAGGCAGAGGATAGCCCTCGCTAAGATCCTCGCCCTCCAGCCAGACTTCGTCGTCCTCGACGAACCGACCTCGGCCCTCGACGTTTCAGTTCAGGCCAACATCCTCAACACCCTCAAGGAGCTCCAGAAGAAGCACGGGTTCTCCTACCTCTTTATAAGCCACGACCTCGGTGTTGTGAAGTACATGAGCCACAGGATGGGAGTAATGTACCTCGGAAAGCTCGTGGAGGTTGGTCCCTCCGAGAGAATATTCGAGAACCCGCTTCATCCTTACACCCAGATGCTCCTCTCGGCGATACCGATTCCAGACCCCGAACTCTCAAGGAAGAAGGAGAGAATGGAAATCAAGGGTGAACCCCCAAGCCCAATCAACCCACCAGGGGGCTGCCGCTTCCATCCTAGGTGCCCACTGGCTAAGGCCGGCCTCTGTGACAAGAAGGAGCCACCTCTCGTTGAGGTTGAGAAAGACCACTACGTCGCCTGCTGGCTCTACGAGAAAGCCTAGGTTGGTTTTTAACCTTTTACATTTTTCTTCCCGAAAGCCTCGCCCTTTAGGGCGGGGATGAAGTAAACCACCTAACAACCCTTAAACCACCGAAAACCCTTTTAAGTTTTTGCAACTTAATAAGGCCTCGGAGAGGCCACTCAAGAACAACCCGATGAGATGAGGGGTTTCACGTTACCACTCTGCTTTAGAGTGGTTTGACGCTGTTAAGCGTCTTCGAAAGACTGCCCGCTGAGGCAGTCTGAAACTAACGAGTGGGCCTTTGGAATGATAACCCCAAACCGTTCAGCGGTAGGGGTAACGGGCACGAGACCGTGCCCTCGGGCTGAGCCGAAACTGGTGACGGGAGTAGGTGAATGAGTGCCCGTAAACCGAACCGCCTGCTGGCGAGGGGTTAACTTGAACCCTCGCCGTTCACGACGGGGAGGAGGTCAGAGTATTCACGTTGGAGTACATGAGGTGAAACATTTAAAGTTCCCCCGCTTATTATTTCCGGCGATAGAGATGAGTCGAAAGATCGGCTTCATAGTCAACCCCATAGCTGGAATGGGCGGCAGGGTGGCCCTCAAGGGCACTGACGGCGTCGTGGAAGAGGCGATAAAGCGTGGTGCCAGGCCCGTCGCGGGGGACGTTGCGAGGCTCTTCATGAGGGAGCTTGAAGGATACGAGGAATTTGAGGATCTTGAGTTCCTCACCGGACCCGGCCCGCTCGGGGCGGACGTCCTGCGGGAATTCGACTTCTCATTTGAAGTTCTGGAGCACAGGAAGATAAACTATCGGAAGGTTAGGGACGCTGAAATCCCTGACACAACCGCGAAGGACACCAAAGAACTTGCCGGAAAGATGGTCGATAATGTCGATATAATCGTCTTCGCCGGAGGAGATGGAACGGCTAGGGACGTTTTCAGCGCCGTTGGGAAAAGGGTGCCAATCCTTGGCGTCCCAACGGGGGTGAAGATGTTCTCAGGGGTCTTTGCATCATCACCGGAGGACGCGGCGCGTTTGCTGGTCGAGTTCCTCAAGGGAAACGCGAGACTCGTTGAGAGGGACGTCATGGACCTCGATGAGGAGGCCTTTAGGCACGATGAGGTGAAGCCAAAGCACTTCGGGAAGGCCTTGACCCCCTACGCCGAGCTTCTCCTTCAGGGGGCAAAGGAACCAACGAGGACGGATGAGAGCGAGGATGTTCAGGCTACGGTTGAAGCCCTCGCGGAGGAGCTTGGGAATGGAATCTACTTCCTTGGCGCCGGTTCAACGGTAAAACGACTCAAAGATCTCCTTGGAATCGATGGGACGCTCCTCGGTGTTGATGTCGTCGAGATAAAGGACGGAAGGGCGAGACTCATCGTGAAGGATGCAACTGAGAAGGACCTCCTCAAGTTCGTTGAAAGGAACCCGAGAGTGGTCGTGACAGTCATAGGGGGTTTGGGCTTCCTCTTTGGCAGGGGAAACCAGCAATTCTCGGCCGACGTCCTCAGGAACATCCCGAAGGAAAACATAATTGTCGTCGCGGCCCCCTCTAAGGTCTCAAATGGCATTGTAAGGGCTTACACCGGTGACAGAGAAGTTGATGAGAAGCTCCGCGGTTATATAAGGGTCCGCGTAAGTCCATGGATGGAGAAGATGGTGAGGGTGGTTTAGAAAGCCGTTTATACTTCCTCTTCCTTATTCCCTTTTGGTGATGGTATGAAGTACTCACGCATAGCCGTCCGCCTCTTGGAGAGAGAGGGAGAGGACGTTTTCTACGACCCAGTTTACCACGGTAGGACCCTGAAGGTCCTCGGCATGGACAGTTATCCCCTAGAACTGCTGGAATACTTGGTCGGAGAATACAGAAAGCTCAGCTACTCCGCGGTGGTCTTCGACACGACCGGGGAGTTCCCGAAGGAGGGCTTTGACACGGTTATCTCGATTGAAGACGGAAAGGGAACGGGCCTCGATCCCATACATATGGGTACTGGGGGTTACTTCGACCCTTACATTGCGGCAACGATAGTACAGACCATCTACGGCCTTGACAGAACCCTAACAGACAGGCTCTACTCCGACATTCTGAGTGGGAAGATCAAAAGTGTTCCAGAGGCGGCTAAAGCCGGGGAGAAGTACTCGGAAGTTATCCTTGAGAGCTACACTCCACTTGACGAGGCGTTCTACTCCGGAAAAATCCCAAAACTCGGGAAGAACGTCCTCGTTGACATGGGGAAGGTCCACAACTCAACACTCGTTGGTATGGCCTTTCTAATCTTGGCGGCAGCACTTGAGAAGCGCAGGGAAACGGTCGTTGGAATCTTCGACGGCGCGGTTCTTGGATACACGACGGCTGGAAATGCCGCCCTCCCGCTCCTTACAAGACCACTGAGGAGACGCGTTACGGTTGTGGCGACTCAATACGCGGTGGATTCGATACTCAATCTCCCTGGCTCGACGCTCCTGCTTTATCATGATCCAGACGTGCAGGGGTTGGTTTACGAGTCGAATGGTGTCCCGCCAGGTCCCTCGCGGAAGTTTGTGGTGAAAGAAGGAGGGGCTTTCATAAAGCACACCCCCGAGACGGTTGAGGTGCTCCATGGCAATCTTCCGGAGGCGAGGAGGTAACTTTTTAACTCCCTTGCCCTAAAATTTAATGGTGAGTAAACCATGGCGTACATAGCACATGCCACCAATCCAGTGTTGTTTGGTATGCTTTTTGTGGTCTACTACTTTTCTATACCAGTCGCTCTGATACTGTGGGCGTACTTCAACAGGGAATATATTAAGAAGAGCAATTACAGGCTTAAGCGGCTCGCTGTTTACCTACTCGTGGCGTTCTTTTTCACTTCTTTCTCTGCTTACGAGATGACCTCGATATACTTTTACCTCCACTCTCCCACGGACGGCTCTCTCTGCCTCACCCCTTCCTGCGTGCTTCACTCCGTCCCACTGGAGAGGTATCATCTTCGCGGAGATGGCTTTGAGAAGCTCGGCCTTCCCGCAGTTGGCCCAATGCTGGTCTACCGCGTCTACGACGGTGGAACTAACGCAACCGACATGATGCCTGTTCTCATGAACTACGTGGCCATCATCAGGCCGATGGTGGTCCTCCCTGGGGCAGAGGTCAACGTCTATGACATCGGAGGGCATGATGCAGTTTCCCGTCAGAGGTTTTTCGTGTTCTGGCCCCTCTCTCCGGGAGGAGCTTTGACGAAGCACCTTGATGTTGAGTTTACCATCTTCATCATCTCGGGGAGTAGTAGGGGTCCAGGAGTTTGAATTTGAATATTTTTGTTTAACAAATTCTTTTCGAAGCCGGTTTTCATTTTCGCGAAAATTTATAGGGATGAATGTACAAGTAGTTCTGGCGATGTCCATGTATGGAAACTGGGGTAAATTTTTGCGCGTGAACCTCTCCACAGGGGAGGTTAAGGTTGAAGAGTACGACGAGGGACTGGCCAAGAAGTGGCTTGGGAGCAGGGGTTTGGCGATATATTTCCTCCTCAAGGAGATGGACCCGAAGGCCGACGCCCTGAGTCCTGAGAACAAGCTCATCATAATGCCCGGTCCGCTGAGCGGAACCAGTGCCCCGACCGGCGGCAGGTACAACATAGTGACAAAGAGCCCGCAGACTGGCTTCATAACCATGTCCAACTCGGGCGGCTACTTTGGGGCGGAACTGAAATTCGCCGGCTGGGATGGAATTGTAGTTGAAGGCAAAGCCGACAGTCCAGTCTACATCTACATCAACGACGACAACGTTGAGATTCGCGACGCAAGCCACCTCTGGGGCAAGATTGTGAGTGAGACAGAGGGGACCCTCAAGAAGGAGATAGGGAGCAAGAAGCTCCACATAGCCAGCATCGGTCCTGCTGGAGAAAACCTCGTTAAGTTCTCAGCGGTTATGAACGACGGTCACCGCGCCGCAGGAAGGGCCGGCGTTGGAGCGGTGATGGGAAGTAAGAACCTCAAGGCGATAGCCGTCGAGGGCCACAAGCGCGTTCCCATAGCCGACAAGCAGAAATTCATGCTTACCATCAAGGAGAAGATAAACAAGCTCAAGAACGATCCTGTAGCCGGCGGCGGACTGCCCAACTACGGAACCGCAGTTCTGGTCAACATCATAAACTCCAACGGTTTGTATCCAGCTAGAAACTTCCAGACGGGTGTGTTTGAGCTGGCCGAGGAGCACAGCGGCGAGGCGATGACGGCGAAGTACCTCATAAGGAACCAGCCCTGCTACGCCTGTCCGATAGGCTGTGGAAGGGTTAACAAGCTCATGACCATTGGAGTCACCGAAGGGCCGGAGTACGAGAGCATCTGGGCGCTCGGAGCAGACCTCGGTATAAACGACCTCGCTAGCATAATCGAGGCAAACCACCAGTGCGACGAGTTCGGTCTCGACACCATCTCGACCGGTGGAACTTTAGCAGCTGCGATGGAGCTTTACGAGAAAGGCCACCTCAAGGAAGAGGAGCTTGGAAAGGAGGCACCACCATTCAGGTGGGGCAACACGGAGGTTCTCCATTACTACATCGAAAAGATAGCCTACAGGAAGGGAATCGGTGACAAGCTCGCAGAGGGGAGCTACAGCTTTGCTGAGAGCTACGGACATCCAGAGTTCTCGATGAGCGTTAAGAAGCTCGAGCTTCCAGCCTACGATCCGCGTGGGGCGGAGGGACACGGACTCGGCTACGCTACCAACAACCGCGGCGGCTGCCACATCAAGAACTACATGATAAGCCCGGAGATACTCGGCTACCCGTACAAGATGGATCCGCATGACATAAGCGACGACAAGATAAAGATGCTCCTGCTCTTCCAGGACCTCACCGCGATAATCGACGCAGCCGGTCTCTGTGTCTTCACGACCTTTGGCCTTGGAGCTGGTGACTACCGCGACATGCTCAACGCGGCCCTTGGCTGGGATTTCTCGACCGAGGACTACCTCAAGATAGGAGAGCGCATCTGGAACGCCGAGAGGATATTCAACCTGAAAGCCGGACTCGACCCGCTTAAGGACGACACCTTGCCCAAGCGCTTCTTGGAGGAGCCGATGCCGGAGGGACCGAACAAGGGGCACACCGTCCGCTTAAAGGAGATGCTCCCGAGGTTCTACAAGATGCGCGGTTGGACCGAGGACGGAAGGGTCACGCCGGAGAAAGCGAAGGAGCTTGGCATAGAGGAGTTCCTGTGATTTCCCCTTTTCTCTTACTTTGCTATTCTTAACCTTCTTTTGAACAGAAAAGGTTTCCATGGGTATCTCTTAGAATGCTTTAAGATGATTATACAGTGTTAGAGGCATTTGATCAAGTTTTGTTTGACAAAGGTTGATGGAGACTACCGCCCCACTACAGAAAGTGTTCTCTTAAAACATTTGTAAATGCACATTATCACACAATATGTCTTATACCTGGAGTGCTGAACAGGCAAAGCCCTGCTTCACTCCCCATTTTTGTCCAGCAATCCTTTTAACACGTTTCCGTCAAAAACTGAGACCAATCAGGTGGTATTATGGTATGGAAGAACGTTGGTCAGTTAGGGTTGGATTTTTCATCCGTAGGGGGCGATGGGAGTGGCGATTAAGCCTGACAAGGAGTACACCTTCTTCCTCTGGGACGGAAAGGTCATGATAAAACCCAAGCTTGACATGAAATACCTCTACATTGAGGTCACGAGCAGATGTAACCTCAAGTGCGAGATGTGCTTCAAGCAGTACTGGGATGACACGGAGGGTGACATGAACTGGGACCTCTTCCTAAAGATACTCGACGACGCCGAGGAGTTCCCGAATCTCGAGATGATATACTTCGGCGGTATCGGCGAGCCTTCGGTTCACCCGCGCTTCATGGACATGGTGCGTGAGGTGAAGAGGAGGGGCTTCGCCATCGGCATAAGTAGCAACGGAACCCTTTTAACTGACAAGATGCTCCGCGAGTTCGCCAAGCTCGGTGTTGAACTCATGTACTTCTCTATGGATACCGTCCCCACAGCTCAGAATGCCATAACCCTTGGGCACATCGCCGCGGCCGCGACCGCCGACAAGATACGGAGGCTCGTGAAGTACCGCGAGGAATACGGAACGCACAAGCCAAGCGTGGGAGTTGAGGTCGTCGTCACGAAGGAGAACTACAGGGAACTGCCCGACATGGCACGCTTCCTTCTGAGCCTCAACGTGGACTCGATGCTAGTCTCGAACCTCCTCCCCCTGACAGAGGAGCAGACGAAGGACATAGTCTACGACGGGAGCGTTGACATGAAGCCCATCCTCGACGAACTTTACAAGATAACCCACTACGGCATCTACATCAAACTCCCCTACTTCGAACTGAAGACTGAGAGGCAATGCGACTTCGACGAGAACAACGTTGCCGTGGTTAGGTGGGACGGCGAAGTTGCACCCTGCTATCGCTTCCTCCACAGTTACTACGAGTACATCTTCGGAAGGAGGAAGAAAGTTAACGCCTACTCCTTCGGCAACGTAAGGGAGAAGAGCCTCGCGGAGATATGGACGAGCGAGAAGTACACCTGGTTCCGTTTCACCATGAAAAACTATATGTACCCTTCATGCACAGATTGTCCCCTCGTTGACGCCTGTGACTTCGTCAAGACGAGCGACATAGACTGTTGGGGCAATGAGCCGAGCTGTGCTGACTGTCTCTGGTCGCGCAGGATAGTCCAGTGCCCGATTCCCCAGCACAACTTTGGAAAGTTCTACTGAGCTTCGAGTTTCTTTTTTAAAATTAAAGTTTGAGAAAAAGGAAGATCAAACCTCAGCGCTCTGAGACACGTACTCGCTTGAGAGCCGTTTCTCAGCCGTCACTTCAACCGCACTGTAGTAGCTTGGCACGTAGAGGGAAGGCCCGCGCATGACGACGCTCTCGTCGACCCAGCTGATCTCGCTTATCCCCTTTGGTTTACCCTGCCTCACTATGTCCTCCCAGAGGCGCTTGTTGATTATGCAACCTGGATCGTCTCCAAGGAGGTCAATGGTGTAGTGATAAGCCCTCGCACGGCAACCTCCGCAGATGTTCCTGTAGGGGCAGGTCTTACACTGGCCAGTGAAGTTATCTCTGTCACGGAGTAGGTTGAAGATGTTGCTTTCCTCCCATATCTGTTTGTAGGGCTTCAGGCGGATGTTGCCAACCGGAAGGGGTAGGAAGACACAGGGGACGATAGTTCCGTCCGGCTCGATTCCTGAGTATATCCTCCCGGCGCCGCAACCGCCTATGAACTCGGCGAGCGTTTTGACCGCGTTGTTTTCGCCTATGTAGAAATGCGCTGGAGTGACGTTCTTGCCCTGGCTCTCTAGTAAAGTAACCCTTGCGTACTGCGGGGCCGTCGTTAGGAGTTCCAGCTTGCGCTTCTTCATCTGGTGGTAGACCTGTTTCATAAACTCCTCGCGTTCCTCCGGTGAAAGGTCGACTTTGAGCATGTCTTCGGCCCTTCCAGTGGGGACGAGGTTGAAGAAGATGACGCGTCTGACGCCTATGCTCTCGGCCAAGTCAAGGAGGTCATCGATCTCGCCATAAGTGTCCTTGTCCATCACAACCGCCATGCCGTGACTTATCCCTAGATTAACGGCGTTCTCAAGGGCCTTCGTCGCGTGCTCCCATGCCCCTGGGATACCGCGGAACTCGTCGTGCTTCTCAGGCTTTGCCGAATCAACGCTCACCTCGACGTACTTAATGCCGGCATCAACGGCCTTCTTAAGGTTCTCCATGTCCGCGAAGGTCCAGCCGTTTGTTGCCACGGAGGTGTGTATCCCCCTGCTCGACAGCTCCTTGACTATCCTGAGGAAATCTGGGTGGATGGTTGGCTCACCACCGCTTATTGCCACGGCAGCAACTCCGGCCCTGTCTAACTGGTTAACGAGATCCAGCTTTTCCTCGAGGGAGAGCTCGCTTGGCAGGGGTTTATCCGCCCTCTGATAGCAGTGCTTGCAGTGGAAGTTGCACATGTTGGTGAAGTTCCAGACGACGAGGAACGGCCCGGCAAGCTTCTGCGGAACGGTTATACCATACTTTGCTATTCCCTCAAGGACAACCCAGATACCGCGCCTTATGTGCGGGTCTCTGAGGAGGGCCTCCTTAACGGCTTCCTCATCGCCATGGGCCAGTTTTATACCGAGCTTGAGGAGAAGCTTTAGGGTTTCCGCCTGGAAACGTATCATCATTGGCTCGTTGAGGCTTTCCCCGGCGTAAACGCTGAGCGCCCAGTACAAAGCCGGTAGATCCCTGCCGTTTACCTCGTAGCGCTTGAGCATCGGTCTTAAGAGCGCCCTTGAGAGTGGGTTTCCAAGGATGAGTTTGAAGGCAGTTAGCGCCGTTGATAAATGGTTCCCACCGCCTTCTTCGTTTTCCTTTTTCTGAGAAGGAGGTGAATTCATAGCCTTTGGGAAGGGGTCCTGCATGACATCGGCGAGAGAGTCAATATCCTTATCAGTCCATCCGTCCATTTCCACCACCTTTATCATCTATGTCGCGAATCCATTTAACCATATTGTTATTTACCCCATAATACATTTAAACTTTTCGGTTGTGTCAGATATATCAACCAATACTGACATATCCGACATAACCGAAAGTGTTAAGTACTAGTAGGGCATAGTATACGGTAATGAAGGGGGTAGATGATTTCGGCAAGACTGGTTTCATTGGCACTGATAGAGATGCCCTTCGGTGGGAGTTTATGGACCCCTGGGGGTGATATCACTAATGGGCGCCACAAAGCTCAAAACCCTTTTAAGTTTTGTTTTTTCCGGTTTTCAGGAGGGAGTGAATCTTGGGGGTGACACCAATGCCGTCAAAGGGGGATTCAAAGAAGTTCATCCACATCGTTACCCAGCTTATGAACCGGTGGGGCTACAGCCACACTGACGGGAAGGTCTACGCACACCTCCTGCTCAAGGATAAACCAACTACCATAGCAGAGCTTGCAGAGGAGACGGGACTTAGCAGGTCCTCGATTTCAACGGCACTATCCCGGCTGGGCAGGGATTACATAGTAACGTACAGGAAGGAGGGGAAGACAAAGTATTTCTCGGCGGTTCCGGCTTTTCTGGAGAAGTTCCTCCAACAACCAAGGGAAATCTTAGAACACGATATAACCCCGCTGGAAGGGATTGTAAAAAGGTTCATGGAGGCATCACCCGAGGGAGAGGATCACTTCAGGGCTATAATGGAGGATCTCCAGCGACTGGAGTGCGTTTTGAAAAATGTGATAGAACTCGAAGAAAGGGGAATGGATTGTATTTAATGACCCCTTTCAAACACTATTCTCACGAGGATAAATGCCCATATCACCAACAGGGGCCACATGAGGATGAAGCCGAAGTGCTTCATCAGGCTGAGTCCAAAGACGCTCCCTATATCGAGGGTGGCGTTTGTGAAGGCCCCCAGAGGAAACACGAACGCCCACCAGACACCGCTGTAGGGAAGGCTCAGGTTTCTGATGTAATGTAACGTCAGCGCGGTGGCCATGACAAGCCACCAGAATCCAAGACCCCATACAAAGAAGGCGAACACCATAAAAGGCTCCTCTGGGATTGGTATCGTTGAGTTTCTTATGAGAGCGAAGAGGGCGGTTATGCTCGCCCCTATCGGTCCCAGATTCATCCATATAAGTGGGGCCATCTGGGGTGGCATGAGTTCGTGCCTTATGAATCGAAGCGTAACCACCGCGTAAAGCACTAGGTAGAGGAAGAACCCCGCACCCCAGCCGAGGTAGTTAACCGCGATCACGAACTGGCTGGTGTAGCCGGACGTTGTTTTCATAAAAATCGATCCGAATGGGAGAATAACGAGGGCAACGGGGGGATGTACCAGGCGGGAGAAAGGTGTCTCAGGTCAACCTCACCCGCTATGAAGACCTCGTAGGACATCCAGAAGGCGAAGATGATGGTGAGGACAATCCCCCAGAGCCAGAGGTACCATGCCGCTGTCAGGTCGTGCAGGGTCATTATTAACTGGGCCGCCAGAACAACGGTCGCCGCTCCGATGGTTCCGTAGAAGTGTCCCTTTGAGGGATGCCTAAGATCCTCAAGGGCCTCTTTTCTGTAAAGAACCCACCTCAACAACCACGGGATGAGGAGGATGAGGTAGAGAGCAGCGTTGAGATACGTCAGCGCTATACCCAAATCCTTCAGGGGGCTCCAGTAGAATGAGTAACGGTAGGTTACTAACCCCACTGCACCGGTTCCCATAACACTCGCAAAGACAGCCGGATTGAAGTTCTTCAGCCTCTCCACGGACATCACCTCACAGCAGTCAGTGTTCATATGATGCTCCTTACATTAGTGTTAGGGCTCCTTAAAAATATTTTGGAAATGGAAAGGAGAGACCCCAGGATTCATATATGTCGGATAAAACCGACATATCAGATATAACCGAAAAGTTTAAATAGTAGTTGGGTGTAGGCATGATTGAAGAAACCTTAGGAGGTGTTTGGAATGGCCTCTGCGAAATCCGGTCTTTGGACGGCTTTGTGTGGGGCTTGTTTGATTTTGATTGATGGTATAGCAGTCTTGGCAACGGGAAACTTCTATGGCTGGCACTACGGAAGCGCAACCGCCGTAGGATGGATCGAAATAATCCTAAGCTTAATAATGATGGGAATAGCCTACTACTACAAGAAGAGCCCTGCGGCAGTGGGCTGGAGCGTAGTGATCCTGGCTTTCATAACGATGCCTTTTGACGGTGGTTTCTGGACCATTGGGGCATGGATAGCAGTCATAGGTGGAGCCATCATAGCCACCGCCAAAAGCTGAATTTCGTTTCAAATTTTCTTTTTATTGCCTTCGTTCATTGTCTCCCTCACCGGGGGTGATAACATGTCAGCGGTTGCAAGGACTGTCATGGCTGGATGGGGAGGAACCCAAGAGGACTGCAAACGCTTCATGGAGATAGTGGGAGCCTTCTTGAGAAGGTGGGGGTATGACGGGACGGATGGTAGGGTCTATGGACTTCTCCTGCTCATGGACAGGCCCGCTACCATAGCAGAGCTATCGAGGGAGCTGGGACTAAGTCGGTCCGCGGTTTCAATGTCCCTAAAGCGACTATCAAGGGATTACCTCATCAGGTACCAGAAGAGGGGAAGGGTGAAATATTTCTCGGCGGTTCCGGCTTTTCTGGAGAAGTTCCTCCAGCAACCGAAGGACATCCTCGAACGTGATGTAATCCCCCTTGAAGATATAGTTAGAAAGATGATCGTAAGGAGCGATGATCCTGCCAGAAAAGCAAACCTTGGGGAAATCCTAAGGGATTTAACGACCCTTGATTGCGTTCTTCGTAAGATAATCAAGCTTGAGTACGAGGCAAAATGCTTGGACATGAAAGAAAACGGGTGAGGAGACTCCTGATTCCATTATCCCGATCTGGTTGAACTCTTCTCCCTCCATTTCGGGGTTCCTTGGAACGTGCTAATTCTCTAGAAGTCCTCGTTATCTGAACCAAAAAACATTTAAGTAATCTCCCTCTTGTTTGAATTGCATAACAAAATTAGGTGGTCCTAATGAACTACCCGGAGCTTGCACTCGTATCTTTTGTTCTCAGCGTCATCTTCTCGATAGGTGGGGTCGGAAGCGCGATAGCGATAGTCCCGACTATGACGTGGCTGGGTATCCCACTGATGACGGCGAAGCCAACCGGTCTCTTCATCAACACACTCTCGATGCTCTCGGCAACGCTCAAGAACCTCAAACACGGCAAGCTCGACCACCGCTTCGGCCTTCCAATCCTGCTCGTTGCCACGGCCATGGCTCCCCTTGGAGCTTACGCCGGGAAGTTCATCCCCAAAGTCTACGTCCTCTGGGTCTTCGTTGCCTTTCTGCTCTACTCCGGAACGGTTATGGTATTCTTCAAGCCAAGAAGGCATCCAAAGACGGGCAACCATGTAGTTGAAGGCTCAATAATAGGTGGAATGGCGGGCTTCCTCGGCGGTCTCCTCGGGGTGGGCGGCGGTGGGATAATAAGTCCCGCCCTGATAGTCCTCGGCTACGAGCCGAAGAAAGTGGCAGCTACCACCGCCCTCGTGGTGTTCTTCTCGTCACTGAGTGGCTTTCTAACCTATGGGGGAATGGGAACTCTTGACTGGAGGCTTCTGCTGTGGGTATCAATTCCCGCAATAGCGGGCGGCTGGCTGGGAACCCACTTGATGCACTTCAAGATGAGCTCCGAGCAGGTAAAAAAGGTGATAGGGATTATAATCTACGCCATAGCCCTTAAGACTCTCTTGAACGTTCTGTGACACCTCATTCTTTCTTTGGTAGATCCTGCTCGGGCGTTGCCGTTATCTCCTCCTCACTCACATGGTTCTTTTTCGTGATCTGGCCTACTATCTCGAAGGCCTTCTTTGTCACCCTTGCTTTGGCCACCCACTTCTTGAGGAACTCCCTCGGTGGGAACTCTATGGCATCGCAGGGGCAGACCATTGAGCAGGTGTTGCAGCCTACGAGGCAGTTGTAGGGCCTCGCCACAACCGGCTTCCCCTCCTCTGGATCCCAGTCGAAGACGCGCCGTCCGCAGGTGACAAAGCAGATTCCGCAACCGGCGCAACGGTCGTAGTTTATCTTCGGGTACCACTCTATCTCTTTCCTATCAGCCCCCCACCAGGGGATGACGCTGAGATCCTTAACCTCCCTACCGAGTGCGTCCTTTCCAATAACGGGAGCCTCAACGTTCGACATCGCCCTCACCTCAGTTATGGCTAATAATATTTCATTTAAAATATTTTTCAAATGTATTGGTTCTTAACCATTGGTTCTGGACAGCCCTACCCAGAAAATTTTAAATTCAAATTCATGTGAAAAAGTATTGATGAAAATGCTCTGCCTGAGAAACGTTGAGTATGAGAAAAGCGGGCGGAAAATCCTTCAAAGAGTAAACATAACTTTCAGAGAGGGCATGAGTTACTCGATACTCGGGTCTAATGGGGCCGGAAAGTCAACGATAGCCAAGATTCTGATGGGCGAGCTGAAACTGACCTCAGGTCAGGTTCTCCTCGAAGGAAACGACATCACTGGGCTGAGCGTAACCGAGAGGGCAAAACTGGGCATAAGCATGGCCTGGCAGGAGCCGGCGCGCTACGAGGGGATAAAGATTGGGGAGTACCTCACCCTCGGCGGAAAGCTGAAGATCGGGGAGGACGAGATGAGGGAGGCACTCGAGCTTGTTGGTCTCCCTAC
Source organism: Thermococcus sp. (assembly GCF_027023865.1). NCBI lineage: Archaea > Methanobacteriati > Methanobacteriota > Thermococci > Thermococcales > Thermococcaceae > Thermococcus > Thermococcus sp. The sequence continues at coordinate 111,568 of NZ_JALVUC010000008.1, forward strand.
GAACTCTACGCCAACAGGTTTATCGACAAGGGCCTAAGCGGGGGCGAACGGAAGAGGATTGAACTGGCCTCGCTCCTCCTCCTGAAGCCGAGGTACGTTATCCTCGACGAGCCGGATTCGGGCCTTGATATAACCGCGGGCGAGCTTATCGAGGAGCTTTTGGGAGGTTCAAAAAGATGGGAACGACGGTGATTCTGATCACCCACCACGAGGAAATCGCTGGAAAAACCGACTTCGCGTACTTCGTCTGCGTAGGCAGGCTCGTCAAGAAGGGCTTTTCCAGAGAGGTCGTTGATTACTACAGGAAAACCTGCGGAAGGTGCCTCTTCGTGGAGGGATCGCCGTGACGATAAAAATTGACCGCGTGAAGGAGTACGAGGCCCTCCTTGAGGTGTACGAGTGAGGGTCTCGATAAATCGCTCTTCGATAACAGGGTCGCGGCCATAATCATCAGCGGGGACAGGATAATCGGCCTAAACAACGTCCCTGGAGTTGCGATAGAGGGCGAGGAGATAGAAAACGGCGTAAAGGCTGACGTTAGGATAGCCGATGGGGTAGAGCTTCCCTTCCCGATCACCTCTGCACAGGCTACCTCAAGGGTAAGGGCTACCAGAGGGTTGAGTTCAACATAGCCGTCGGAAGGAACTCGGAAGTGAGGTTCACCTCCCACTGCATATTCCCCTACGCAGAGGACTTCACCCACGAGGCGACAGCGGGGATAACCGTTGGCGAGAACTCCACGGTGCTCTACGACGACGAACACATACACGGCAATGGGGTGAGATGATAAGCAGGACGGAGGTGGAGGTCGAGAAGGGCGGCCGCTACACTGGTAAGTTTTCCCTCATGAAGCACCGCGCGAGGGAGCTCAAGCTTGAGATGACTGCGAAGCTCGCTGGGAGGGCAGTTGCGGAGCTGACCTCGAAGATCAGGGCAGTCGAGGACGACTCGGTCGAGGTCAGGGAAATTCTCCTGCTGGAGGGTGCCCGTTCAAGGGGAAATCTCAAAAGCACGGTCATAGCCTTCGACAGCTCAAAAGTTAACGTCGTGAACGAAGCGTACGGTTTTGGAGACTACGCCAAGGGCCACGTCGAGTGCCATGAAGTAGTTAAGGGAAACGCGGACGTCCAGACGGTTCCCCTGCTGAGAGTGAAGAACGACAAGGCGGAACTTACGCACGAGGCCTCGATAGGCAGGGTAAACGAGACCCAGCTCATCCAGCTCATGGCGAGGGGATTAACTGAAGAAGAGGCGTCGGAGCTTATAATAAAGGGGCTTTTGATGTGGTAGTTCACTCTCTGTGCTTTTCGCATTCCCCTTTGTGCTCCTTCTCCCGCCTTATCTTCTCCTTCCAGTTGGGATCGACCTCGAGAACCTGCTCGATGAAGGCTTTAACGACCTCCCTGATTGGTCCGTAGGCACCTGTGACAACCGTTATCCCGAAGTCGTTGAAATAATCAACCGCCTTCCTGCCCATGCCGTAAGCTAGAACAACCTCCCCCCCGTGCTCTTTTATGAAGCCGGGCAAATCACCGGGTCCGTGTTCTTCAAAGGGAATCCCAACGGCCTCATAGCTTTTAATCTTGTTGTCCTCAACATCGACAAAGACGAAGTACCTTGCCCTTCCGAAGTGCCCACTGACGTTGCTCTCAAGGCCTCTGTCCTCCTCAGCAGGGATTGCGATCCTCATTTTCACCACCGTAGTTATGAATATCTTTTCAAATATAAACCTTGTGCGAATGCACGTTCATTCTTTGGATATCAGTAAAACCCTACCTTCACCACGTTACCCCCCAATTGCCTGTCCCTCTTTACACATATCTGACCCAAAAAGTTTAAAAATGGTTAGGCTCTCCGAATTAATTGAATAAAAATTAAGATGAAAAACTAAACAGGTGATAGGTCATGTTTAGGAAGGTGTTATTCCCAACTGATTTCAGCGAAGGCTCATATAGGGCCGCAAAGCGGTTTGAGAGGACAAACGAGGTTCCAGTGGGGGAAGTAGTCCTTCTTCACGTTATAGACGAAGGAACCATAGAGGACCTTCTCAACGGCTACTCACTTCTCTACGAGAGAGAGGAAATCGAGATCAAAGAGGTGGAGGAGAAACTGAAAGAGAAGATCATAGAGAAACTCCAGACAAGGATTGAAGACGTGAAAAAGGCCTTTAAGACGGACAAGGTCAAACCCGTTGTCCGTTTCGGCTTCCCCTGGGAGGAGATAGTGAATGTTGCTGAGGAGGAGGACGTCTCCCTCATAATCCTCCCAACCCACGGAAAGCTTGGCTTCTCCAAGGAACTCATCGGCTCAACCGTGATGCGCGTGCTGAAGAAAACTTTCAGACCAGTCATGCTCATAAAGCCAAAGTGCAGGTGCGGGGGGGATGAGGAATGAACTGGTTGAAGTTTAAGAACCACCTTGATAAGTACCTGCCGGTTTACGTTATCCTTGCCATGATAGCCGGCTTCTACGTGGGAACTCATACCAACCTAAAGCCCTACCACGAGACGCTCAGGACCCTCAACATGCTCGTCGTCATCAGCATGATCTATCCGATGATGATCAACCTCCGCCTCGGGGAGCTTAAGAACAGTGCAAAACTTGGAAAACAGCTTGCCATAGCCCTCGCGATGGGGCTTGTGATCTCCCCGCTCATCATGTACGGTGCGATATGGCTGACCGGCTTATTTCACCCGGTAAACCACATGCTCGCCCTCGGGCTTCTCTTGGCGGTAGTTGTTCCCTGCTCTTCGATGAGCATAGCCTACACCGGATTCACCAAGGGCAACATTGAGCTGGCGACCATTGTCGTTGCCCTCAGCTTCACCCTCGCCATAGTTACAGTTCCAGCGTGGCTGAAGATATTCGCTTCCAGCTATCACATCCCGATCTCAGTCTGGCTCCTCGTCAAGACCATCATCATCGTCGTCATAACGCCCATGATACTCGGAGTCCTCACGAGGGCCTATCTTATGGGGAAACTCGGCCCGGAGGGCTTCCTAAGGATTAAACCAGCGTTCCCTGCAATTTCGCTTCTCGGCATGTACACCATCGTCTTCCTAATCTTCATGGAGAAGGCGAGGCTCATAGCGGCGAAGCCAGAAATAGTGGGGATTGCCCTCATTCCACTGGCCCTTTACTACATCATTGCCCTCCTCTTCATGACCATCGTTGACCGGGCTACGGGGATACTCTACAAGGATCACATGGGTATAACCTTCACCTCAGTTGGGAAGAACGAGGGAACTGCAATGGCGATAGCCCTCGCCGCTGGAACCGGACTGATGGCCATAGCCCCGGCGGTGACCCCAATAGCCCAGATACCTTTCCTGGTCGGCTACGTCAAGATCTGGAAAGCAATAGCAGGGATGTGGAAGTGCAAACTCAAGGACGAAGAAGCCGTTCCTGAAGGGGCATGATTTAAATTTTTCCCTAATCCTTTTTACGCCCTTTGTTGTAAAGAACCTCTTGAGGGTGAGGAAAATGAGGGTGCTCCTTATTCTTCCTCCAACGGATAGTGCAATAAAGCGGGTTGTAGGAACGACGGGCCCTCCACTAGGCTTGGCCTATCTTGCCTCCATGGTTCGTGATGAACACGATGTCAAGATAGTCGACGGGATAGCCGAGGACTTAACCTTTGAAGACGTCATGAAGATAATAAAACACTATGACCCGGATATGGTTGGAATAACCGCCACAACTTCAGCTATGTATGATGCCTATGCTATTGCGAGGATAACCAAGAACTTCAACGAAAACATCTTCGTAGTAATGGGGGGTCCACATGTTACGTTTACGCCAGAACTGACGATGAGGGAGTGCCCGTGCATCGACGCAGTGGTAAGAGGAGAAGGTGAGCTAACCTTTAAAGAACTCGTGGATGCAGTTGATAAGGGCCGCCCCCTAAGGGGAATCCTCGGGTTATCCTACCAAGAGGGGAACGGTAAGATACGAAACGAGCCTCCGAGACCACTCATAAAGAACGTAGACGAAATTCCAATGCCCTCCTATGACCTCCTTCCTATGGGCAAATACGTCGCCGATAAAACTCCATTTGGCACTATAATGACAAGCAGAGGTTGCCCCTTCAACTGCGCATTCTGCTCCTCCTCGCTCCAGTTCGGGAAGCGGTGGCGCGGTCACAGCGTCGAAAGGGTACTGGAGGAGCTTTCAATACTCCGCTACGAGTATGGCAGGAGGGAAATAGAGTTTTTGGACGATACGTTCACCCTTAACAAGAAGAGGGCAGTTGATATCCCCGTAAAAATAAAAGAAGAAGGTCTCGATATAACGTGGACTGCATCGTCGAGGGTGAACACTTTCAATGAGAAGATAGCTAGGGCAATGAAGGCCGGTGGATGCCACACCGTCTACTTTGGGATAGAATCCGGCTCCCAGAAAACACTGGACTTCATAGGAAAAGGTATAACACCGGAGCAGTCAGTTGATGCGGTTAAAACCGCAAAAAAGGTGGGTCTCCAAGCCCTTGGGTCGTTTATAATTGGCTTCCCAGAGGAGACAAGAACTGAAGCCGAGACAACCATAAAGTTCGCCAAGAAGGTTGGCGTTGACTTCGCCCAGTTCACTATAGCGACACCCTACCCAGGAACGAGGCTCTGGACCTATGCAATCCAGAACAGCCTGCTCTTAACCCGGAACTGGAGGAGATACACAACGATAGACCCCGTTATGAAACTCAAGTACTTCACGCCAGAGGGCATATCCAAAATGCTGAGGAGAGCTTACCTATCCTTCTACCTAAGGCCAAAAATTCTCATAAAAGACCTCATCGAGAGGCATGGCTTTATCCTCAAGAGGGCCATCAGGGGCATTCTGAGCGTTTATTACGATACAAAAAGGAGCAAGGAAGCGAGTAAGATTCCCCTCAAGGCAGTGTCCTTTGATTGATCCACCCTCTTTTCTAAGTTCATTTTACAGATGATTTCTTGTCGTTTATGGGTCAGCATTTATTGCCCCAAGTTTTATCCCCAAAACTTGATGGACAGTCCAACAAGAGGGTGATCATCATCACAACGGCACCCTCGGTGTGATTGGATTAATCAGTTTTCCAAGGGAAAAATGGCAAAAAAGCTCAGAGCTTCCTACCGACTTCATAGCCCTCTTTGACGGCGCTCGCTATGTTCCTTACGGATTTTGCATCCCCTATAACGTGGTACTCAACGCTGTCTATAACGAAGGGCACGTAGGGCCTCATGCCAAAGGCCCCAACTATAACGTCGCACTTCATCATCTCCTTCTCCCCGGTTTTGGTGTTCTCAACTATTGCGTAACCCTCCCCAGCACTCACGAAGCTCCTGCCGGTTATGATGGGGATTCCCCTCTCCTCAAGCTCCCGAAGGAGGTAACCGCGGGTTATCCTCTCGACGTTCGGGAGTATAGCGGGACTGCGCTTGATGATCCTAATCCGGTTGTTGAACTGGGCGAGGTAGAGTGCCGTCTCAATCCCTACCAGCCCCCCACCACCGATGAGGACATCCTTGTTCTCGATTTTCACCTCTCTGCGGAGGATCCTGTCAAAGGGGATTATGAGACCTCTCTCGCCGGAACAGGGAACTATTGGGTTGGCGCCGGTGGCTATGACGACGGCCTCGGGGTTGAGCTTTATGACATCCTCCTTGGTGGCCTTGCCCTTGTGGAAGTGGACGTTGGGCATCTCGGCTAAGACGTTGCGATAGTACTCGATGAGCCAGCCTATCTTTGCCTTCCCCGGTGGAACCTTCGCGAGGACGAGCTGGCCACCGAAGACCTCGTAGAAGAGGTGGATCTCGTGTCCCCTAAGGCCAGCTACCCTTGCCGCCTCAAGTCCGCCTGGACCTGCGCCGATTATCGCCACAACGCGCTTCCTTGGGGCATGCTGGATTTTCTCCTCGTTGCCTACGTTCGGGTTTGCACCGCACCTTATCGGCCCCTTCTCATCGTGGACTGCCTTGATGCACTCACTGCAACCTATGCACCGCCTTATGAGGTGCTCCTTTCCTTCCGCAACCTTCTTTACCCAGTCAGGGTCCGCTATTAAAGGCCTTCCAAGGATGACAAGGTCAGCCTGCGTTTCAAGGACCCTCTCGGCAACTTTCGGCTCCCTTATCATCCCCACTGCCGCCACCGGAACCGGGAGCGGCCTTATCTTTTCAGCAAGGTAGGCGCGCCAAGCCTGGGGATAGTACATGGGTTCGAGGCGCTTCTCCTTTGGACCTAGGCCAATGTCAGCCTGTATCATGTCGTAGCCGGCCTTTGCAAGTTCCAAAGCCATCTCGCGGCCCATGCTCAGATTTATGCCACCCTCGAGGAAATCATCAACCACGAGCCTTATCGTAACGGGAAAGTCCCAACCGCACTCCCTCGCTATGCGCTTCCTTACCTCAACCGCAAACCTTGTCGGCTCACCCCACTCGTCGTCGCGATGGTTAGTTAGAGGCGAGAGGAACTGGTTCACGAGGAGGCCGTGGGCACCCTGGATTTCCACCATGTCGAAGTCCGCTTCCATAGCCAGCCTCGCAGAATAGGCGAACTTCTCAAGGAGCTCATCCACCTTCTCGGTCGAGAGGTAGTCGACGCCTATTTTCTTCCACCCTTCGTGGGCAAGTTCGATGGAGAGCTTAACTCCCTCGTATCTGTGCACCTCGAATGCTAACCACTCCCAGTCCTTGAGGACGGCCTTTGAGTCTATCCTCGGCTGGAAGGGCATGTGCTTTCCCTCTGGGAAGTCGATGGACGTGTTTTCGACGATTATCAGGCCGACACCACCTCTCGCGCGCCTCTCGTAGTGTTTCACGAATTTCTCTGTCAGCCTGCCGTTCTCCAGGGCAAAGTTGGTGGATATCGGTGGAAAAACTGCCCTGTTCATGAGCTGGACCTTTCCTATGTTGATGGGCTCGAATAACTTAGGGTAATCTTCCTTCATTAGGCTCACCTAAGGTCACTTTTCCCAGACATATATAAGCTTTAGTTCAGTTGAAATGCTCTTTATACGAAAGATATTCCGCGCGGTGTCATCGACTCGAAAGGTTTACACACTTATAGGGGCCATCCCAACCTTTTTAACCTTTGAAAGGAGTTTCATTTAGGTGTAGAAGATGGAGAGAGCCATAGAAGCGGCTAACCTCACAAAATACTACGGCTCATTCCAGGCTGTTAAAGGCGTTAGTTTCTCCGTTAAGTCTGGAGAGGTCTTCGGCTTCCTCGGTCCAAACGGGGCAGGCAAAACTACCACCATAAGGATGCTTACAGGTGTTCTAAAGCCCAACTCCGGTGAAATATGGGTTCTCGGCTACGATATGCTCAACGAGCGCGAGAAGATAAAAGCCCGGGAGAAGACCGGTATTGTTCCTGAAATGGCCAATCCCTATGTCGACATGACTGCCATGCAGAACCTCCACCTTATGGGTGGACTTTACGGGATGTCAAAGCGGGAGATAGAGAAGCGCTCGGTTGAACTCCTTAAAACCTTTGGTATCTATGAAAAGCGAAACGTCAAGGTGAGGGGCTTCTCGAAAGGAATGAGGCAAAGGTTAATCCTCGCGATGGCAATGATAGCTGACCCGGAGCTTTACTTCTTAGATGAGCCGACGAGTGGCCTGGACGTTATAAGCGCGCGCCTCATAAAGGATGTGATTAGAGAGGAGAAGAGGGCTGGGAAGACGATATTCCTCACCACCCACAATATGGACGACGCAAACGAGCTATGCGAAAGGATAGGGATAATCAGACGGGGAGAGCTGATAGCGATAGACACCCCTGAAAAGCTCAAACAGCTCGTTAAAGGGCGCGTTTCCGTTGAAGTGAGCTTCGAGCCGATGCGCTTTGATCCCTCTATCCTTTCTTCGGCATTAAATGTGGAAACCATGGGAGATAAGGTGAAGATTTACACCGATAACCCGGATAAAACGGTTAAGGAGCTCGTCCGCTACGCGGAAGAGAAGAACCTCCACATAGTCAGCCTGAGAACACTCTCACCCTCGCTGGAAGACGTCTTCATGGAGCTGGTGGGTGGTAGGGATGATTGAGACCTTAAGACGCTCCTTCGCGATAGCAAAGAAAGACATGCTCATCTTCTACCTCAAGGGACCGGTTGTTATAATGGGCCTCATATTCCCCTTCTTCCTCTTCCTAGCTTTTCTAATTGGCAGGAACCTGGGCGGCGACCAGCTCTTCGTCGGCTTGACTGCCATGACTGCCTTCTTCACGGCCACGGCCGTTGGCCCCACGATAATCCCCTGGGAGTGCCGTGGAAGAACCTTTGAAAGACTTATAACGGCTCCAGTATCGCTCACAACCGTTCTTCTCGGCGATTTCCAGGCCTCACTCTATTTCGGACTCGCGATAACCTTCGCCATAGCCCTCCCCTCAATGCTTTACTTCTCACTAAGCGTGGGATGGATAACCTTCCTTATCGCTACTCTCCTCGCGGTCGGGACCTTTTCGGCCATGACAATACTCTTGTCGTCATACCCGCCGACGGACGTTCCCGCCGATGTGATGATGTTGACCTCTCTGGTGAAGTTCTCACTCCTCTTCATAAGCGGCATATTCGTGCCCCTTGGAAAGCTGCCTGCTTATGGGAGGCTCGTCTCATACGTCTCGCCGCTGACCTACTACGTCGATGCACTGAGGCATTCACTCGGAGGGGGTTACCTCCCGCTATGGGTTGACCTCGGGATGCTGGTTCTCTTTGGGATGGCTTTCTTCTTCACCGGCGTGACCATCCACAGGAAGGTGCTGGAGAGGAGGTTCACGTGAGTGGATACTTCCGTTAAAGTTAAGGTGTGGTGCTCCCACCCCTGAGCGGTGGGATCAATGTCGCTCCAAGTTGAGAACGTGGTGGCTTCCATTGACCTTCATGGGAACATTGACGTTGACAGGATTGCCAGTGAGCTTGACCCGGTTCATTATGACCCGTCGATATTCCCGGGGGCAGCTTACAAGATGGAATCCTTCGGTGTGACGTTTCTTATCTTTAACTCCGGAAAGCTCGTTTGTACTGGTGCAAAGAGCCTTGAAACCATAAAACAGGCCACCGAAGAACTCAAAAGAAAGCTCGAATCCCTCGGGTTAAAATTCAAGGGGGAACCGGAGATCAGGGTGCAGAACCTCGTGGCCGCCGGGGGCGTGGGGCTTGGCCAGCTGGAGCTGGATGAGATTGCCCTTACCCTGCCCAACGTTGAATACGAGCCGGAGATATTCCCCGGGGTGGTTTACAGGGTCAGCAACTCAAGAACGACCATACTCATCTTCAACAGCGGGAAAGTTGTCGTTTCAGGTGCCAAAACCAGAGAAGACGCCGAGAGAGCCGTTGAAGAGTTGAAAAGAAATCTGTACAAGTACGGGCTTCTGGAAGAAGAGGAATGGTAGTCATGCTTTTTCGGGCCTGACTATCTCAACTTCGCCCTTTATCTTCTCCTTTCCCACGGTGTTGAAAACGGTTCCATACTTCTCGGCCAATTCTTTGACGCGGAGTATCTTCCTCTTCGGTGCGTCCGTCACGATCTTAACCAGGTAGGTTATCTCCTGGAGCTGAGGCTCCTTGAGGTTCCTCCAGCCCCTGACCTCTATTTCCATCTCCTCGACGTTTAGGCGCATCTTTTTGATCAGCCTTCCCCAGTTTATCGTCAGACAGCCACCTATGGCGGTAAGCAGGTACTCGGCCGGTAGGGGTCCCTCGTTGCTTCCGTCAGTGTTTGTGTCTGTTCTCAGCCGAAACTCCCTTATCCTTGCGAAGCTCCCGACGTTTCCGTCCCACTCAAGCTCGGCCCTGTATTCGAGCCTCTTCATAACATCACCGGTGGGGATTTGCGCTACACTTAAAAATACTTTCATTCATTTTCGGCCGGTGATGAAAACGCTGGTCGCGGTTCCAACTTCAAAGGGCGGTCTCGATGATGAGGTCCACGAGAGCCTCGTTAGAGCGGAAACCTTCACGTTGGTCGAGTTTGAGGACGGAGGGGTTAAAGGAACCAAAGTGATCGAGAATCCCTACAGGCGGGAACCTTACGGGGCCGGCTCGAAGGTAGCTCTTTTCCTAGTAAACCTCGGCGTCAACGCCATCATTTCAAGGACGGACTGTCCGAAGGGGAAGATGATTCTGGATTCGGCTGGAATTAAGATGATTATCGTTGATGGCCCGGTGAAGGTAGAGGATGCTCTAGGAGAGCTTCGTTGAGATAACAATCTTAATGTTCAAAATCTTTTTAAACCCTTACTCCCGGCCCTAAGAGGGTGTTTGAAATGGGGCATCATCACCATCATCACGGCGAGCTTAAAGGACGGATGGTAATCTCCGTTATCCTGAACCTCACGATCACGATCGCCGAGATAATCGGCGGAATACTTTCCGGGAGCCTCGCTTTGCTCAGCGACTCCATTCACAACTTCAGTGACTCCATAAGCCTGCTCGCGAGCTACTTTGCGGTGAGGGTAGGCGAGAGGAAGGCCAACGAGAAGTACACCTTCGGCTACAAGCGGGCCGAAATCCTCGTGGCATTTATAAACTCCGCGGTTCTCATTGGAGTCTCGCTCTTCCTCCTCGTTGAGGCTTACAGGCGCTTTAAAAACCCCGAACCGATAGACGGCCCGTTGATGCTTGTCGTCGCCCTTATCGGCCTGCTAGCAAACCTGCTCTCGGTTCTGCTCCTCCACGACCACGCCCACGAGAGCATGAACGTCCGCTCCGCCTACCTGCACCTAATGAGCGATACGCTCTCCTCCGTGGCCGTTGTTATAGGTGGAATCCTGATAATCGAGTGGAACGTCACCCGGGTTGACCCGCTCGTAACTGTACTCATCTCACTCTACATCATGGGGGAGGGCTACGGGATACTGAAGGAGAGCGTTGAGGTCCTTATGGAGGCATCTCCGGAACTTGATCTCGAGGCGATAAAAGCAGAGATAGAGTCTATTCCGAGTGTTAGAAACGCCCACCACTTCCACGCATGGCGCATAGGGGAGAACGAGGTCCACTTCGAGTGCCACGTTGAGGTTGAGGACATACCGATAAGCGAGGCGCAGGGGATAATAGATGAGGTCGAGGAGAGGCTGAAGAAGTACGGGATAACCCACGTTACGATTCAGCTTGAGGTGGAGAAGTGCACCGATAAGGGGATAGTATGCCACGAAGAAAAGGAAGGGGACTAGAGTTCCGCCTCTCCAAGAAGCTCAAGCAGGTCTATCTGCCTCTGGTCCGTCACCTTCTCGACGTACTTGCTCACCTCTTCCTCCTCCATCTTGTCGTCCTTGAAGAGGGCTATCGCCTTAACCGCATCGAAGAAGTCTTTCATGTCCGGGAACGCGCTGGAGAACATGTCAATGTTCAGGTAGATCATCTCAAAATCGTCCTCAAGGAAGAGCTGCCAGAGGACGTCCATGAGCGAGCCGAAGGCTATCTCCTCGTAGTCTGTGCCCTTTGCGAAGAGCATGGCGTAAAGGCACTCTTGTAAGGCGGCATCGTAGTCTTCGTCCTCCTCGAATATCTCCTCGAAGCTTAGGTGGACTTCCACGATGAGGTCTCTCTTGTCGATTATCTTCGACAGAAGGCCCGCGAGCATCGCCTTGGCCTCGTATGTGTCGCCCGCCTCGAATTTGACGTAGGCGTGGTGTATCTGGACTCTGAGCAGGTCTTCCTCATCCCCAAGGTTCCTGAAGGCCTCCTCGGCCTTTTCCATGAGCTGAAGGGACTTGTCGTACTCCTGGAGTTCTTCATGTATCAGCGCTATGTTGTAGTATATCCTCCCGACGTGCTCGAGGTTGCCCTTTGCCGTCTCCTCCTCGAGGAGCGCCCTGTAAATCTCAAGGCTCTTCTCAAGCTCGCCTATCATGTAGTAGAGGTCTGCCAGTTGGAACTTTGCATCGAACGTTTCCCTCTCCTCAGCCCGCTTCTCAAACTCCGGTACCTTGTCGATTCCGAGAATTTCGTGGAAGTAGTAAGTGGTGAGCTTGTAAAGTTCGAAGTCTTCACATTCAATGGCCAGCTTCTCAGCCTTTTCGAGGACCTCTTTAAGCTCCTCATCCTCAAGTGAGTCAACCTTATTGTACAGAAGGGTCGCAACCTTTTTGCAGTCCTTCTCCTCGATGGCCTTCAGTATCTCCTGCATGTCAACACCTCGAATGACCTACCGCACCGGAGTATTTAACGGTTTAGGGGCGGGTTTTTAAACTCCCTCTCCAATCCACCTTCATGCTTAAGGTGTTCTTCCTAGGCACGGGCGGTATAATGCCCACCAAGGAGAGGAACGTCCCAGCGATAGCGCTCCGCTACAGAGGTGAGATAATCCTCTTTGATGCCGGCGAAGGAACGATTAGACAGATGAACACGGCAAAGCTCAGCCCTATGAAGGTTGATAAAATATTCATAACCCACT
>NZ_JALVUC010000008.1:124038-128043 GCF_027023865.1 Thermococcus sp.
GTCCCAGCGATAGCGCTCCGCTACAGAGGTGAGATAATCCTCTTTGATGCCGGCGAAGGAACGATTAGACAGATGAACACGGCAAAGCTCAGCCCTATGAAGGTTGATAAAATATTCATAACCCACTTCCACGGCGACCACTACCTCGGTCTCGGGGGTTTGATTCAGACGATGAACCTCTGGAACAGGGAGAAACCGCTCCACATCTACGGCCCTAAGTACACCTTCGAGTTGGTTCAGCACTTCCTCAACAGTGGCTTTTTCCGGCCGGGCTTCGATATACACGTCCACGAACTCGGCGAGACGAGGCTGAAGTTTGGTGACTACGAAATCTGGTCTTTCAAGGTCGAGCACGGGATTCCCGCTCTCGGCTACGTCTTCAGGGAGAGGGACAGACGGGGAAAGTTCCTTCCGGAGAGGTTGAGGGAATACAATTTGAGTGAGGGGCCAATCCTTGGAAAGCTTGAAAGGGAAGGAAAAGTCGAGTGGAAAGGCCGGATAATCCACCTCGAGGACGTTACCGGGCCAAGGAGGAAGGGTCTCAAGGTCGTCTACACGGGCGATACTGAACCGACTGAGAGGGTGAGGCTCTTTGCGGAGCGAGCCAACCTGCTGATCCACGAGGCAACTTATCTCAACCCAGACGACAGGGGCGGCAGCTACCACTCAACAGTTAAGGAAGCCTGCGAGACCGCCAAAAGAGCCAAAGTAAAGCTTCTCGCGCTCTTTCATAGGGCTTTTCGCTATACCTACGGGGAATACTCTGTCGAAGCGGCGAAGATATGTGAGGACTTCAACGTGAACTTTATCGTCCCAAGGGACTTTGATGTTATAACCCTCAAATCCGACTCATGGGAGTTAAGGAGCCTCCTGGAGGGAGGGAAATGAGCTACCTGCGCTACGTCAAGGTTATAGGCACGATGCACGTCTCGCCGGAGAGTCGGGAGGAGGTTCTCAGTACCATCCTGAGAGAGAGGCCCAACGCGGTGGCGGTGGAGCTTGACAGGGCAAGGTTCCTTTCAATGCAGTCCGGGGCGGAGATGAGCATTGAAGATGTGCTCCGTTTCGGCAGGAGGGGACTCATAAACTACGCCCTAGCTAAGGTTGAGGAGAAACTCGGTGACGAGTTCGGCATGAAACCTGGGGAAGAGATGAAGGCCGCGATAAGCGCCGCGGGACTCCTCGGCGTTCCGCTTTACCTCATCGACGAGGACATAAACGCCATACTCGGCAAGATAACCGCTGCCCCCGCTAGGGAAAAGCTCCTCATGGCCCTCGAGGGTCTCTGTGTATTTCTGCCGGTAAAACCCACCACTGAGGAGTCCAATCCGATGGAGGAGTACAGGGCGATGATGTTCGCCTTCAGGCAACGTTACCCCTACCTCTTCCGCGTTCTCGTTGAGGAGAGGAACGGGATTATGGCACGGAACCTCGTCTCCGCTGTGGACGAACTTAAACTAAGTGGAATCAGAAGGCCAAAGGTGATAGCGGTCGTTGGTCTCGGCCACAAGCCTGGAATAGAGCACTTCCTCGACCGTGTAAAGGAGAGAAACTACTGGGACTACGGTGTGAGTCGTTACGTTTATATTTGATGCCGTCAATTTAAGCCGGGGATTGCTATGAAGGACAGGCTGGAGAAGATGCTCAACGTCAAAATCCTGGATATGGAGGAGCTTGAGGACAAAATAGTCGTTTATGTCCCTGAGGACCAGGTTAGAATCGCGGTCGGAAGTGGCGGTGCCGCGGTAAAGGCGGCTGAACTTGTCATAGGCAAGAAGATTGAAGTCAAGAGCAAGTGACGGCGGATTAATTCCACCCGCTGTTTTTTAGTTCCCCTTCTCCCAGCTTCCGCGTTAGTCTTTTCTCCCCGGGAGCTTTTTCAGTAGTATAACACTTTTAGTGATACAAATGGGAAAGGTTAAATAGGGACGTTCCTACTTACTCTGGTGATGCTCATGGAGTACAAGAACCCGATTGGAGTTGACCTTGAGACCGGCGTTATCCCCGGCGCCAAGAAGCTCGTCAGGAAACTGAGCGACCTCAGGGGTTACTTCCTCGATGGAGAAGCCTACAACGAACTCCTCAAGGACGACCCCATCGTTTACGAAGTCTACGCGGTGGAGCAGGAGGAGAAGGACGGCGACCTCAACTTCGCGACTACGGTTCTCTACCCCGGAAAGGTTGGGAAAGAGTTCTTCTTCACGAAGGGGCACTTCCATGCAAAGGCCGACAGGGCCGAGATATACTACGGCCTCAAGGGGAAGGGGGGAATGCTCCTCCAGACATCAGAAGGAAAGGTTGAGTGGATATCGATGAAGACCGGAACCGTCGTTTACGTCCCGCCCTACTGGGCGCACAGGACGGTCAACACCGGAAACGAGCCTTTCATATTTCTCGCGGTTTATCCAGCGGATGCAGGCCATGACTATGGTTCAATAAAGGACAAGGGCTTTGCCAAGCTCGTGATCGAGGAGGACGGCAAGGTAAAGGTAGTTGACAACCCACGCTGGAGCGAGTGACCCCCTCTTATTCTTTCCCACCGCAACCCTTATTAATTTGGAACAGTTACATCACTCCCGGTGATACATATGGACTGGAACGCTCTCTACTCATCCGCTTTTGAAGGCGTTAGGGGCAGGATTGGAAGGGTTGATAGGGTTCTTTTGGCCTACAACACCAACATCGACGCGATAAAATACCTTGACGGAAGGGACCTCAGGGAGAGAGTTGAGAAAGTTGGGAAGGACAAGGTCCTCCGTTACTCCGATGATCTTCCGGGAAGGATTGAAAGCGTTCCCCAACTCCTCGGATCTATTCTATGGAGCATCAAGCGTGGAAAGGCCGCTGAGCTTTTCGTTGAAAGCTGTTCAGCTCGATTTTACATGAAGCATTGGGGCTGGGACGAGCTGAGGATGGGCGGCCAGGTCGGCATAATGGCCAACCTCCTAGGGGGGGTCTACGGTGTTCCGGTCATAGCTCATGTCCCCCAGCTTTCGAGGCTCCAGGCGAGCCTCTTCAAGGACGGGCCGATTTACGTTCCAAAGCTCGAAGATGGAAAGGTCAAGCTCGTTCACCCGAAGGGCTTTGCCGGAGATGAGGAGAACTGCATCCACTACATCTACGAGTTCCCGCGCGGTTTCAGGGTCTTCAACTTCGAGGCGCCGCGGGAGAACCGCTTCATAGGCTCGGCCGACGACTACAACACGACCCTCTTCATCCGTGACGAGTTCAGGGAGGGTTTTGATGAGATAACCAAAAGCTCCCCCCTCACGATAATCAGCGGGCTTCAGGCCCTCACGAAGGAAAACTACCGCGAGCCTTTTGAGATAATTAGGGGGCATCTGGATGTTCTTAACGAACGGGAAATCCCCACTCACCTTGAGTTTGCATTTACTCCGGATGAAACCGTCAGGAAGGCAATCCTAGGCCTCCTTGGAAGGTTCTGGAGCGTTGGGTTGAACGAGGTCGAGCTGGCGTCAATAATGAAGGTTATGGGCGAGAAGAAGCTCGCTGAGAAACTCCTCGCCAGTGACCCCGTTGACCCTGTGGCCGTTACAGATGCCATGCTCAAGCTCGCCGAAAAGACTTGGGTGAGGAGGATACACTTCCACACCTACGGTTACTACCTCGCTCTGACCGACTACAGGGGTGAGTTCGTCAGGAACGCACTCCTCTTTGCGGCTTTGGCAGCCGCTGCGAAGGCAAAGCTTGGAGAGATAAACTCGATAGATGACGTGGTTAAAGCCATGGACGTCCCGGTAAACGAGAAGATTAAGCCAATTGAGGAGGTCCTTTCAAAGGTATACGGTATGGAAGACGGAATAACCGAGCTTAACGGTTATCAGCTGACCTTTGTTCCGACGAAAATAGTCGAGAAACCTAGATCCACCGTCGGAATCGGCGACACGATTTCGAGTTCAGCCTTCATGGGCGAGTTCGCCCTTCGCTGATTTCTTTTCGCTATCGTTAAAAGCCAATATGCCCAAGTGGTTTCAGGTGTTCAGG
>NZ_JALVUC010000009.1 GCF_027023865.1 Thermococcus sp.
CGAACAGACCCGACGCGTTAGACCCAGCTTTGAGAAGGCCTGGAAGGTTCGATCGCGAGCTTGAGGTCGGTGTTCCTGACAAAGTGGGCAGAAAGGAGATACTCCAGATACACACAAGGAGCATGCCCATCGAGCCGGAGTTCAGGAGGGGTAATGTCATCGAGATACTCGAGGAGCTTGAGAGGAACGAGACCTACCGCGACGCCGCTGAACGGGCTATAATGAAAGTCAAGAAGGCTAAAAATGAGAAGGAGATAAAAGGAGCTATCCACAATGCTGATCCAGATGGTAGGCTCCATGATGAGGTCAAAGGCAAACTCATCGACGGTCTATTGGAGGAGTTAGCCGAAGTCACGCACGGCTTTGTCGGTGCTGACTTAGCGGCACTCGCCAGAGAAGCAGCAATGGCAGCGCTCAGGAGACTCATCAAGGATGGAAAGATAGACCTTGAGGCAGAGCATATACCCAAAGAGGTTCTAGAGGAGCTGAAGGTTACAAAGAGGGACTTCTACGAGGCGCTGAAGATGATAGAGCCGAGTGCCCTCAGGGAGGTCCTGCTGGAGGTTCCAAATGTCCACTGGAGCGACGTTGGGGGCCTCGAGGAAGTCAAGGAAGAACTCCGTGAGGCTGTTGAGTGGCCGCTCAAGTACCCAGAGGCCTTCACAGGGCTTGGCATCAACCCACCGAAGGGAATCCTGCTTTATGGTCCTCCTGGGACGGGTAAGACTCTGCTCGCTAAAGCCGTCGCCAACGAGAGTGAGGCAAACTTCATAGCTATCAAGGGCCCAGAGGTTCTCTCTAAGTGGGTTGGTGAGAGTGAGAAGAACATCCGTGAGATCTTCAGGAAGGCAAGGCAGGCCGCCCCAACCGTCATCTTCATCGACGAGATCGACGCAATAGCCCCACGCAGAGGAACTGACACCAATCACGTCACTGACAGGCTCATCAACCAGCTCCTCACGGAGATGGACGGAATACAGGAGAACAGTGGGGTTGTCATTATCGGTGCAACCAACAGGCCGGATATCATAGATCCGGCGCTACTTAGGCCAGGAAGGTTCGACAGACTGATACTCGTTCCAGCACCGGATGAGAAGGCTAGGCTAGAGATATTCAAGGTACATACCAGAAAGGTTCCGCTGGCTGAGGATGTGAACCTTGAAGAGCTGGCTAAGAGAACCGAGGGCTACACAGGTGCCGACATCGAGGCCGTGGTGAGAGAGGCAGCTATGCTCGCAATGCGCAGGGCACTCCAGGAGGGCATCATAAGGCCAGGCATGAAGGCCGACCAAGTAAGGCAACAGGTCAAGGTCACGATGGAGGACTTCGAGAAGGCGCTTGAGAAGATAGGCCCAAGCGTTGGTAATGAGACCATGGAGTACTACAGAAAGATGCAGGAGCAGTTCAAGCAGTCGCGCGGCTGATGCCGCCCTTTCTTTTAACTCCCGGCGTTCATTCAGTCTTGTCAATCCGGAGGTGAAGGAGATAATATACGGAGTTCTGCTAAGCATACCCGAGAAGTTCGTTGCCAAGTACGAGGATGAGGTCAGGAAGGCCATCGGCTACGGCATAACAAGGGGCGTGATGCTGGCCCGCTCGAACAGGGTCGCGGAGAGGGTTGTCGGCGAACTGAAGGAGCTTCCCATCAATGCAAGGGGATAGAAATCGAGGGGGAGAGTTGATTCCTTCCCCCGCCGTTGTGTTTTTGCAATTGGGAGCAATAAAGTTAATAATCACCGGATCGTATTTCTTCCGGTGGTTCTATGGGAACGGAGAGCATCGTCTACTATCCCTTCGTGCTTCTCTACACCTTCGGACCAACCTCGTGCTCCTCTGGTTTCTAGCCAAGATCAAACCAAAGTTCCCGTCAGGTCTGTCAACGACCCTTGTGGTGTTCTTTCCCCTCCTCAGTGTTTTCACCGTGGATTTAGTCCTCGGCTTCGCGATGGCACCGTTAACCCATCACAAGACCGTTTCCCTGGTATACTACTCCAAGGTTTCACTCCTTGAGGAGACGCTGACCTCCT
>NZ_JALVUC010000010.1:0-88083 GCF_027023865.1 Thermococcus sp.
ATGACCGACGTCAACAGGCGCGCTGTCAAAATCGCGAGGAAAAATTTAAAAATCAACGGCGTTAGAAACGCCGAGGTTAGATGGGGGAGCCTCTACGGGCCGGTTAGGGGCGAAAAATTCGATACCATCATTACTAACCCCCCGGTGCACGCCGGAAAGGATGTCCTGAGGGAAATAGTTATAAACGCTCCCCGGCATCTCAACGATGGAGGCCTCCTGCAGCTCGTTATCAAGACAAAGCAGGGGGCAAAGTATATTAAGGCTCTAATGGATGACCACTTCACTGAAGTGAGAGAACTGGCTAAGGGATCTGGCTATCGCGTGTATGCCGGGATCGCCTAGCCTGGGATGGCGCGGGCCTTGAGAGCCCGTGTCCACTTGGACACCGGGGTTCAAATCCCCGTCCCGGCGCCAAAATCCTCTAAGAAGGATGTGGAGGTGTATTCGCAATGACCGAGAATTTCAGACACATCGTCCGTGTGGCGGGTGTTGACCTTAAGGGAGATAAGCAGCTGAGATGGGCCCTCACGGGCATTAGGGGTATAGGAATAAACTTCGCCACGATGGTGCTCAGAGTCGCTGGCATAGACCCGTATATGAAGACTGGCTACCTGACTGACGAGCAGGTTAAGACAATAGAGAAAATCCTCGGGGACCCAGTTGCCCACGGTATTCCTGCTTGGGCAGTCAACAGACCGAAGGACTACGGAACCGGTAAGGACATGCACTTTACTACCGCCAAGCTTGCCATGGCTTGGCGTGAGGATGTCAACAGGCTGAGGAGGATAAAGTCCTACCGTGGCATAAGGCTCGAGCGCGGTCTGCCCGTTCGCGGCCAGAGGACGAGGTCGAACTTCAGGCACGGTAGTACACTCGGTGTCAGCAGAAGGAAGAAGTGAGGTGATGTAAATGGGAGACCCCAAGAGACAGAGAAAGATGTATGAGACTCCATCTCACCCGTGGATCAAGGAGAGGCTCGACCGTGAGAGAGTCCTCATGAAGAAGTATGCCCTCAAGAACAAGAAGGAGCTCTGGAGACACGAGACCCAGCTCAAGGAGTTCAGGAGAAGGGCTAGGAGACTCCTCGCCGCCCGTGGAAAGCAAGCTGAGATTGAGAGAGATCAGCTACTTCAGAGGCTCAGCAGACTTGGCCTCCTTCCTGCAGATGCGATGCTTGATGACGTTCTCTCGCTTGCCCTTGAGGACGTCCTTGATAGACGCCTCCAGACGATAGTCTTCAAGAGGGGCCTTGCTAGGACCATCGGGCAGGCTAGGCAGCTCATCGTCCATGGCCACATTGAGGTAAACGGTCAGGTTATCCGCTCTCCAGGTTATCTTGTCCTCAAAGAGGAGGAAGGGGTCATAACCTACTCGAGAAACTCTCCCTTTGCCAAGGAGAGCCACCCCGAGAGGATGGTTATTGAACAGGCCAAACAGGGTGGTGAAGCATGAGTGAGGAAGTTCAGCAGGTTAACCTCAAAAGGAAGGAGAAGTGGGGAGTTGCCCACATCTACTCCTCCTACAACAACACCGTCATCCACATCACCGACCTCACCGGGGCCGAGACGGTCAGCAGGTGGAGTGGTGGTATGGTAGTCAAGGCTGATAGGGACGAGCCTTCCCCATACGCGGCTATGATAGCCGCCAGGAGGGCCGCTGAGGAGGCCATGGAGAAGGGCTTTACCGGCGTTCACATCAAGGTTCGCGCCCCAGGAGGAAGCAAGAGCAAAAGTCCCGGTCCGGGTGCTCAGGCCGCAATACGTGCCCTCGCCAGGGCGGGCCTCAGGATAGGAAGGGTTGAAGATGCCACTCCCATTCCGCACGACGGTACCAGACCGAAGGGCGGGAGAAGGGGCAGGCGTGTCTGACCCCTTAAAACCTCTTTTTTGGTGATGCCTATGGAGCCAAAATTCCGGATTCTTGAGAGAAGAGATGACTCGATTAAGTTCATCGTCGAGGGCATCGACGTTCCCTTTGCCAACGCCCTCAGGAGAACCATCCTCGCAGACGTTCCTACCTTTGCCGTTGACGAGGTCGAGTTCTTTGAGAACGGTTCTGCTCTCTTCGATGAGATAATCGCCCACAGGATAGGAATGATTCCACTCACCACTCCCATTGAGAGGTTTTCGCTTGATGCACTTGAACTCGATGATTACATCGTTACCCTCTCTCTGGAGGTTGAGGGTCCTGGGATGGTGTACTCCGGCGACTTGAAGAGCAGCGATGCAGGTGTAAGGCCAGCCAATGAGGACATCCCGATAGTAAAGCTCGCCGAGGGACAGAAGCTTACACTCAACGCCTACGCAAAGCTCGGCCGAGGAAAAGATCACGCCAAGTGGCAGCCCGGCTTCGTATACTACAAATACCTCACGGAGATACACGTGAGCAAGGAAGTTCCGGGCTGGGAGGAACTCAAGGTCCTCGCCGAAAGACGCGGTCTGCCAATTGAGGAAACCGGAGAGGAGTTGGTCGTAACTACCACCAAGGCCTTCTACCTGCCGGGGAAGTTTGACGAGTACACCGGTGATAAGATACGTGAAGAGGTAATCCCCGGTTCGTTCGTCTTTACCGTGGAAACCAATGGTGAACTTCCCGTTGAGGAAATAGTGACCACAGCCCTTAAAATCCTTATGAGAAAGAGCGATAGATTTATAAACGAGCTTCATAAACTAGCCGACTGACGCGGGGGTAGCCGAGCCTGGCCAAAGGCGCGGGATTCAGGGTCCCGTCCCGTAGGGGTTCCGGGGTTCGAATCCCCGCCCCCGCACCAGTATTTACGCTCACCCCGTTAAACTGTCGGTTTCCCTGCGAGAGCTTTAAGGAGGTATGTTCATGGTTAAGAGAACCGGACCCACTGACATCAACCTGAGGAGGCTCATCCGCTACCTCAGAAAGAAGTCGAACGAGGAGGGCGTCAAGATATGGAAGGACATAGCCTGGCGCCTTGAGAGACCTAGGAGGCAGAGGGCTGAAGTAAACGTCAGCAAGATCAACCGCTACACCAAGGAGGGAGACACCATCATCGTTCCAGGAAGCGTCCTTGGTGCGGGCAAGCTCGAGCACAAGGCCACCGTTGCCGCTTGGAAGTTCAGTGAGACAGCCAAGAGAAAGATATTAGATGCCGGTGGAGAGGTCCTCACCATTGAGGAGCTCATCGAGAGAAATCCCAAGGGTATTGGAGTAGTTATAATGGAGTGATGGGCCATGAGGATTATCAATGCTGAAGGACTTATCCTTGGAAGGCTCGCCTCGAAGGTCGCCAAGATGCTCCTCGAGGGCGAGGAGATAGTCATAGTCAACGCTGACAAGGCCATCATCACCGGCAACAGGGAGGACATCTTTGCCAAGTACAAGCAAAGGACCGGACTTAAGACTAGGAGCAATCCAAGAAGGGGGCCGTTCTATCCAAAGAGGAGCGACGAGATAGTCAGAAGAACCATTAGGGGAATGCTTCCTTGGAAGACCGACCGTGGCAGGAAGGCCTACAGGAGGCTTAAGGTCTACGCGGGAATCCCAAGGGAGTTCCAGGATGGAGCGTTCGAGACGATAATTGAGGCAGATGCCTCGCGGATTGCTACCCCTAAGTACGTCACCGTTGGAGAGATTGCCAAGTTCCTCGGTGGAAAGTTCTGAGGTGAGAAAGATGAGGGTCATCCAGACTGCTGGTAAGAGAAAGACGGCCATCGCGAGGGCCACCATCCGAGAAGGAAAGGGTAGGATAAGGATCAACCACAGGCCGGTTGAGGTAATCGAGCCAGAAATTGCTCGCTTCACCATTATGGAGCCGCTCGTCCTTGCCGGCGAGGAGATTGTGGGCAAGGTTGACATCGACGTAAGCGTTGAAGGCGGCGGCTTCATGGGGCAGGCCGAGGCCGCGCGCGTTGCCATAGCTAGGGCTTTAGTTGAGTGGACCAACGACATGAACCTGAAGGAAAAGTTTATGAAGTACGACAGAACCATGCTCGTTGGGGACAGCAGGAGAACCGAGCCCCATAAGCCCAACCGCTCAACCAAGGGTCCCAGGGCCAAGAGGCAGAAGTCATACCGCTGATGCCTTTCCTTTAATATTGAAAGGGGTGATACGGGTGATAGTCCCCGTCAGGTGCTTTACCTGTGGAAGGGTTATAGGAGACAAATACTACGAGTTTAAGGCTAGGGTCGAGAAGGGTGAGGACCCTGAGAAGGTGCTCGACGACCTCGGCGTTGAGAGGTACTGTTGCAGGAGAACCCTGCTGAGCCATGTCGAGCTGATTGACCAGGTAATGTCGTACAGGGTGTACTGAAAAACCGCATTTCTTGGGGGGCCGTGGGGTAGCTTGGTCTATCCTCTCGGCTTGGGGTGCCGGAGACCCGGGTTCAAATCCCGGCGGCCCCACCAAAATTTGCACTGGTTTCCTGAAAGTTAGTGGGGGTGGTGGCAGTGTTTGAGTATACCCGCTTTGAAAAGGCCCGCATTATAGGGGCTAGGGCACTCCAGATAGCGATGGGAGCGCCAGCCCTCATAGACGTCCCGGAAGGGATCACGCCGCTTGAAGCTGCTCTGCTCGAGTTCAGGAAGGGTATAATACCTCTCACCGTAATAAGGCCGAGCTGATGTGAGATGACGGTGATAGCGAACGTTGTCGGCAGGGTTGCAGTGCTCAGGGGTAGCAGATACTCCGTTGAGGTGGATGTCCTGACAAACTCGGGCTTCGGTCGTTTTGCTTCACCCGTAGATGAGAGCCCGAGCCTCTACATAGCGGAGGCTCATAGGGCCGTCAGCGAGGTTGACGAGATAATCGGTCCCGAGCTTATAGGCCTCGACGCGAGCGAGCAGGAGCTTATAGACAGTTATCTCTGGGAGATAGATGGCACAGATGACTTCAGCCACATTGGGGCAAACACCGCTCTTGCCGTTTCGGTGGCCGTTGCGAAGGCCGCCGCAGGTGTGAGGAAATCTCCACTTTACAGCTACCTCGGTGGAACGTTCACGACAGAGCTTCCTGTGCCGATACTTGAGGTTGCCAGTGGGGATGACTTTGATTACTACGTTACCGTCCGTGACCTCATGGAGATTACGGATATAGTTGATGCAGCCATAAAAGTCAGCGAAAACGTGGTTGCTCCTGATATGGGCGTTGAAGCACTATCCAAATCGACTGAGAGGGCATCCAACGAGCTGGGTCTTGATGTTGCGCTCGGCCTTGCCCAAAAGAGACCTCTCGAAACCGAGGAAGTGCTCTCCCTTGTGGAGGACAACAATATAGCCTATATAAAACCCCTCGGCGACGAGGAGCTGTTCCTTGAACTAATCGCGGGAACCCATGAGGTGTTCATAGACGGCGAATACCTCTTCCGTGAGAAGGGCATCCTCGACAGGCGCTACTTCAACGCGCTTTCCATAAAACCCATAAACCTTGGCACTCTCACCGACTTATACAATCTCGTAAACGACGCGAAGTCGGAGAGGATTGTTCCTATCCTCTCGGAGGCTCGCTACGAGTCCTCCGATGAGGCCCTGGCTCACGTTGCGGTGGGCCTCCGCTGTCCGGCGATGGTCTTCCGGAAGGACTCCATCGCCAAGCTCAACGAGCTGATAAGAATCGCCGAAGATTTGGGCGAAAGGGGAAGGATAATAACCTTTGAAGGATGAGGAGGTGTAAAGAATGGAGGAATACCTTGTTCCACTCGACCAGTACCTTGCAGCGGGTGTCCATATAGGCACCCAGCAGAAAACCCAGGACATGAAGAAGTTTATCTACCGTGTCAGGCAGGACGGCCTCTACGTCCTCGACGTGAGGAAGACCGATGAGAGGCTTAGGGTCGCCGGCAGATTCCTCGCCAGGTTTGACCCAGAGAACATCCTAGCCGTGAGTGTCAGGCTCTACGGTCAGAAGCCCGTCAAGAAGTTCGGTGAGGTCACCGGTGCCCGCGCCATACCGGGCCGTTTCCTCCCGGGAACCATGACTAACCCCCAGGTTAAGAAGTTCGTTGAACCTGACGTTCTCATCGTCACCGATCCGAGGGCGGACCACCAGGCCATGAAGGAGGCCATCGAGATTGGCATCCCAATAGTTGCCCTAGTTGACACCGAGAACTTCCTGAGCTACGTTGACCTTGCCATCCCCACCAACAACAAGGGAAGGAAAGCTTTGGCTCTTATCTACTGGATCCTCGCGAGGGAGGTCCTTTACAACAGGAAGGGGATCGGGAGCAGGGAGGACTTCAAGGTTCCGGTTGAGGACTTTGAGATGAGGATCATTAGGACTTGAGGGGGAAGCTTTTTAATTCCCCCTTCTTACTCTGGCTCACGCGGGGGTGCCCGAGCCTGGCCAAAGGGGGCGGACTTAAGATCCGTTGCCGAAGGGCTACGCGGGTTCAAATCCCGTCCCCCGCACCAAAGGTTTAAAAGCCGTCCCGTGTAGGTGTGGACGGTTCAATGTCACGAGGTGATCATGATGGCGAGATTCCCTGAGGCTGAGGCCAGAATCTTCAGGAAGTACGTTTGCATGCGCTGCGGCGCCACCAATCCGTGGAAGGCCAAGAAGTGCAGGAAGTGCGGCTACAAGGGCCTTCGCCCGAAGGCAAAGGAACCGCGCGGTGGAATGGGACGCTGAGATTGTTCAGCTTTGCGTCTATTCCTTCTTTTCAGTGTTTTGAATTCTAAAATACTCAAGGTTGTCATTCGCCTTTCAGCTTGGAGACCATTTCCTCGAGGAACTTAACACCCTCTTGAAGGAGTTTTTCCCCTTCCGGCGTGAGGATGTAGTACTTCCTTGAGGGCTTCCCAGTGTGACTCTCTTGCCATTCCGCAGTCACATAGCCCTCTTTCTCAAGCTTGTACAGAACGACATAGGAGCTAACGGTGGCAGGTTCAAACTCAAACGCCTCCCTTATCCTCTCCTTAAGCTCGTAGGCGTACATTGGCCTCTCCTTTAGAAGCCTCAGAATGTAAAGCCACAGTACTTCCTTGGTTATCTTGTTCCGGAGCCTCTCCATAGGGGTCGTCATGCTCTCACCCTGTTTTACAATCTGGAAATATTTTGCGTTTGTTTAATTTAAACGTTTTGGCGATAAGGTTTTATCTTCCGAGGTCTAGTTTTTCCTAGGTGATGGGATGCAGTTCGACGTTAACACCATGATGGGCGACGTGGGTGTAGGTGCGGTGGTGGGCTTTGTTACTGGCTACGCCATAAAGAAGGTGATGAAGCTGACGCTGGCTCTCATTGGAGCCTACGTTGCAAGCCTCTTCTGGCTCCAGCAGAAGGGAGTTATAGTGATAGACAAGGATAAGCTCTTTAACCTCGTTGGGCAGTGGAGTCAGGAGATACTAACAGCAGGAGAGAAGGTAATAGGCCTCCTCCCTGGGACGACGGCTTTCCTTGGCGGGTTCATCCTTGGCTTCCACAAAGGTTAAATTTCCTTCCCCGCTTCATTTTGCATGAGCTATGAGAGGAAGGTTCTGGTTCATCATTCCCTTGCTTCCATAGTTGCCCTTGGAATTACTGGGCTTGCCAGGCTTCTCTATAGTGTTATCATAGCTCGCAGGTTCGGCGTTGAAACTCTTGGCCTTGCCAACGCCCTTATCTCCCAAGCATTCTTCCTTGCAATTCCCCTCAGTTTCTTTGCAGTTGCCGTTAGTAAGTACTCCGCAGAGTTTCTGGGCAGAAATAGTGGGGAATCCATCAGGGCTATCACCCTTCCCGCGTTCCTCCTCCCCTTCGCCGGTTTGATACTCCTTCCATTCAACGTTTACATTGCTATGCTGGCGGTGTTCAGAGGGGTACAACTTACCCTCAGGGGCTTTCTCTATGGAATTCACCGGGGGGAGCACTATGCGTATATAATATCCCTTGCCTTTCTCGGCTTTTTGGTGGGTTTTCTTCTGCCGAACGCCCTAGCACCTTACATCCTCTTCCTCGGGATTATATCCGCCCTAGCGTGGGCTTACCTTCTCCGCTTTCGGCTCATCAGCCGCCCTCGCGGGAAGGAGCTTCGGCTCATAACATCCTACTCTACTTTTGCGTTCCTCGGCACTCTTTCGGGTGTTTTTCTCATCCAGGGTCCTTACTTCATGAGCGAGCGACTCTCCAACGCTGAAGTTGCAGGAATGGTCTCCGCGGTTCTCTCCACGGTGTTTTTGCTTACATATCTTCCCCAGGTTCTTCAGTCTGCCATAATGCCCCTCTTTTCTTACAAGCATGGGAAGAACGAACGGGAGTACATAAGGCGCCTGGCGGATGAGAGTACCCTCTTTCTCATTCTTGTTACCTCTGCAACCGTTTTTGTCCTCATGCTCTTTGGTAGAGAGCTTCTCTCGCTCGTCTTTGACTTTAGAATAGGCCCCTCACTTTACATTGCCCTCATGGCGGTTGAGGTTTACATAGCCTACAACCCGAGCATAGTGGCCTTGAACTCCACGTCCTACGTTAAGCATGCCACCGCGGTTTCCCTCGCCGGCGCCAGCGTGGCTCTAATCTCGTGGTTTCTCCTCATACCTGCCTTTGGGGACGTTGGGGTCATGATTGGCCTGTTCCTAGCTTACGCCTCCATCTTGGTCGGCGTTGCGTGGCTGTCCAACAGGCTCCTACAGGTTTCCCCCAGGGTTTATGAACCTTTGGCAGTCTCCCTTCTCCTCCAGGTGGCGGTTTTCGTCTCAAAATCCGTGCTCCTCGCAGGTTTTATTGTGTTCCTCGTCTATGAGAGGAAAAACCTTTTGAGAATAATCTCATCCCTCGGGACTTGAATCCTCCGGAAAGCACACAGAATAGCCTGGTGGGGCCGCCGAGATTTGAACTCGGGTCCCCGGCTCCCGAAGCCGGAAGGATAGGCCAAGCTACCCCACGGCCCCACTATCCGGTGATAAGGGAATTCGCAGGACTTATAAAGTTTACGGATTTACTGGATGCGTTGGAGGGGGGAACGTGAGGGTTTCCATAGTGATACCAACGTACAACGAGAGGGACAACCTTGAAGAGCTGTTTGAGAGGATAAGCAACGCTATGAAAGGTTATGACTATGAAATCATCGTTGTGGACGATGATTCTCCTGATAGAACATGGGAGTTTGCCCAAAAGCTCTCGGAGAGGTACCCCGTGAAGGCCATTAGGCGGATGGACGAGAAGGGTCTCTCCTCTGCTGTAATTAGGGGCTTCAAAGAGGCCTCTGGAGATGTTTTCGTTGTCATGGATGCTGACCTTCAGCACCCGCCCGAAAAGATCCCCGAGCTGGTAGAGGCGATAGAGAAGGGAGCAGACATAGCGATAGCCAGCCGTTACATCCCCGGCGGGGCAGTCAAGAACTGGTACTGGTACAGGAAGCTTATCTCCAAGGGTGCGATAATGATAGGTCGGCTCGCCCTCCCAAAGATAAGGGACGTGAAAGATCCTGTTAGCGGATTCTTCGCCATCAAAATGGGGGTCGTTGATGGAATCGAGCTTAATCCGATAGGCTTCAAGATACTCATGGAGATACTCATAAAGGGACACTACAACAAGGTCGTCGAGGTACCCTTCACCTTTGGTCTCAGGAAGGCCGGCGAGAGCAAGCTGAGCGGGAAGACGATGGTTAAGTACCTGAAGCACGTTTACCGTCTTATGCACTGGGAGGGTGAGCTGGACAGGATAATCAAGTTCACTCTGGTCGGTCTCTCGGGGGTTTTTGTCAATGAGGGATTTCTCTGGGCTTTCGTTAATTTCCTAGGCTGGGGTAAGATACTCGCCAACATCCCGGCGACCGAGCTGGCCATCCTCAACAACTTCACTTGGAACGACCTCTGGACCTTCAAGGACCTCAAGAGAAAGCCCCCCTGGAGGCGGCTCCTTGACTACCACATTGCCGCACTGACAGGGGCGCTGGTTCAGTGGGTTCTCTATGCTGGCTTGGTCTCCCTTGATTTCAACTACCTGATCTCGAACCTAATAGGAATAGTGGTTTCCTTTGTCGTCCGTTTCCTCTTCAATAGGCACGTTACATGGGGGTAATCCGCACCGTTTAAATACTACCGCACCTTTATACGTTAGGGGTGAGAGGGTGTACGTTGGGGAGCTGCTCAAGAGCCTTGACAGGGTTTCGAGTGGGGTTCTAGGTCTCGATAACCTCTTGGGTGGTGGCTTCATTCCAGGAAGGATATATCTCATCGTCGGTCCCCCTGGAAGCGGAAAGACAACTATAGGCGTCCAGTTCCTCGTTGAAGGCGCAAAAAACGACGAGAAAGGCCTCTTTATCTCCTTATATGAGAACCCCACGATTATCACCCAGAACATGCTCCGCTACAATCTAGGACTCCTTGGCTACATCCAGTCGAAGAGGATCGTTTTCCATGACTTCGGTGAGGCCCTATTTAGTGCAGGTCGGAAGTTCACCTGGGATGAGGTTCTTGAGGCAATACTCGAGCTTATACAGCGAGAAGAGGGTATTAAGAGGGTCTACATCGACTCATTCAACTCCCTCGAATCGTCGGTCATTGACCCCGAGAACAAGAGGATGGCGATGGGCAGGTTCATGCGCAAGCTCCATGGTATTGATGTCACCGTTCTTTTCTCCTCGGAGATGCTAAGCTCCGAGAATTACACCGACGAGTACTATCTGTCGGATGGTGTTATCGTCCTCCACCACTTCATGCGCAACTTCCAGATGGTTCGTGCCCTTCAGGTCCTTAAGATGCACGGCGTTTCCCACGACAGCAACCTCAAGAGGATACGATTCACAGACGAGGGCCTGAGGGTCTATCAGGAGGCACCCTTCTGAGGTGGGATGATGGATAGAGGAGAGGTGAAAAAGCTGGTCAAAGAGGCCTACGAGTTCGGCTACTTCGTGGGCTACAAGGGGCACAGTGCCTGGGCTGAGTGGGTCAGGAACACACGGGAGAGGCTCTACTCTGAGGCCGAGGGGCTCGGTGTTTACGACGTCGTCAAAGCCGCATACAACAGAGGGCGCGAGGAAGGTGCCAAGAAGCGCGGGGAGGAGATACACTTTAGCCTCATCGAAAAGGGGACCGTCCGGGAGGAGAATCCGAAGCCCAAGTTCAAACAGGTGAAGGTTAAAACACCCCCTGAGGAGAAGCTTGAGGAGGAGTTCATCCGCTTCACCGAGAGCACGAAAATCCTTCTTCCTCCGGAGATACTGAGCTCCATAAAGAACCTCGAGATTCCGAAGATGCTCCGCCTCGACAGAAAGTAGTCCGATGGTCTTAAATAATCTCCACCCTAATCAAGCGGGGATCACCATGAGGAGATTTCTTGACAGTGCCAAAGTTTTGGATTCCACCAGGGTTCTACACTACATAGGTGAGATAAGCCAGTTCCACAGGATACAGGGTTCAAAGGATCTCGTTGGAGCCGTCCGTTTTATCCAGGAGGAGCTTAGCATCTGGGATCTTGACCCCGTTCTCCACAAGGAAACCTACGACGGAAAAACGGAGTACCTAACCTTCAAATCTCCGGTAGCTTGGGATCCGGTTGAGGGCTTCGTTGAGGTTCTTGGTGAGCGGCTCACTACATCACTCACCCCCCTCGTTGTGATGGCCCATTCCCAGTCCGGAGAGGCTGAGGGTGAAGTCCTCCACGTAACGCGGGAGTCCGACTGGAAAGACGCCGGGGGAAAAGTAGTTCTCGTTGAAAATGACTGGAGAAACGCCTACAGGAAAGCCAATGAAAGCGGTGCGATAGGTTTCATCGCCTACCGCCGCGACACTGGAGAACACGTTCCTTACATCGGACTTTTCCTGACCGAGAAAGACCTAGAGTGGGCACATTTACCAGCGGTGGCTGTCCCGGAGACTCTCGCGGAGAGGATGATCGCGAAACTCTCCTCCGGAGAGTCTGTTACGGCCAGACTCGGGGTAGATGCAGAGCTTCACGAGCGCCAGACCCTCCCGGTGCTGTACGCTGAGGTTGGAAAGCCTCCGTTCATCCTCTTCACGGCTCACATCTGCCACCCCAAGCCTGGAGCCAACGACAATGCCTCCGGAAGCGCAATGCTCATGGAGCTTGCACGCGTCCTGGGAAACCTCCACAACGATTCTGACCGCTTCGGCTTTGCGTTCCTGTGGGTTCCTGAGTACTATGGAACTGCGGCCTTCATCGAGAGGCATGCTGACCTCAGAAATTACTACGCGGTGACAAACCTCGACATGGTGGCCGGCAGTCCAGACCGGAGTGGCTCAACAATAATGCTAGTTAGAACGCCCCTTTCAAGATTCTCAGTCGTTTCCGGCGTCCTTGAGTATTACCTTGCCCTCGCGAACGGGCGGGGGAGTGACCTGGCCGGAAACCCCACGCCTGCGGTTCCCTTCAGGGCCTACCCCTATGAGATGGGGAGCGACCACGACCTCTTCAATTTCTTCGGGGTTCCTTCGGTAATGCCCATCACCTGGCCGGACAGGTTCTACCACTCGAGCGGCGACACCATTGACAAAGTCAGTCTAAATGTTGCCTCCATCATCGGCAGGGCTGTTCTTGCGGCTTCACTCGCTCTCTCCCGTGCCAGTTCTGAGGAGCTGGAGCGCTTTGCAAGGGGCTACACGATGAAGTACCTCGGTGAACTTGCTATGGATACAGAAACTGAAGTGGCCGAGAGGCTCGTCATGACCGGTTTGGCCCGTGACGCTTCCTTCCTCGGCTTTAGGTTGGGGCATCCCTTTGAGGCTCATCCCTGGGTGGTATGGAGGAAGAAGGGGATCTTAACGGCTGACTTCATTAGAAGGAGAAAAGAAAGCCTCGCTGTGGACTACGAGCGCCTCACGCGCGAGAGAAAGGTTCTCACCCTGCTCCACGAGCTTCTCATGCTTGGAGAACTGCTTCCAAAGGGAGAATCCTTCAAGGCACTTTCTGAGGAGTACGGTCAGGTCGATGAGGGAAGGTTGGAGAGGTTAATTACCATTCTAGAAGAGGCTGGAGTCGTCTCAGTTCTTGGTTGAGTCAGCTCCAAGTTCCCTCTCCAGCTCATTTATCCTTTTTATTAGACTCCGTTTTATGTTCTCGAGCACTTCCCCGGGAGAGACCGCGGTGTATGTGTAGCCTAACCACCCCTGCTCAATTAGATCCCTCCTAAGTATGCCGCTCCTGTACATTCTGATGACGTGTTCCCTGACCGAACGCTCGCTTATCCCGAGCTCCCTCTGAATCTCGGTTATGCGCATAGGCTCCTTCTTTTCAAGAAGAAGGCGGTATATCATCAGCTCTGTCTTCTTGACTCCCAGTGAGCGCAGTAATGCCTCAAGTCTCTCATATACGTCGGTCATTCGTCTCACCCTGGATGAACTTCTTCGAACCCATGAAGAATGGACTTCATAGGTGTTAATAAGCCTTTTCATTACCATCTCCAGTAGCTCCTTGTAAAGAGCACAAAGGCGGTTACTATCTCAAGCCTGCCGAGCCACATCAGAAAGAACATCAGAATCCTCGTGGACGGGGGGAAGATGAGGTAGTTGGCCATAGGGCCGACGGCCCCGATCCCGGGTCCTATGTTTCCAAGGGTTGCGGCAACGGCACTCATCGAGTCGGCGAGCGTCAGGGTTGTCCCGTTGGTCGTCCCGTTGATGACGACGATGAGGGATGAGACGATGAAGATAACGAAATAGAGGATGATGAAGGCTAGCACGCCTCTAACAGAACGCTCGTCAACGGGCTTTCCACCCAACTTGATGGGTTTTACCGACGACGGATGAAAGGCTTGGATGAGCTCCCTCTTGAGGGCTTTAATTCCGATTATCCAGCGGACCACTTTTATAGACCCAGCTGTCGAGCCGCTCGAACCCCCGATGAACATAGCGAAGAAGAGCACTGCCTGTGCCGGGAGAACCCAGTTGGCGAAGTTCATCGTGGCGTATCCTGTGGTGGTTACTATTGATGTTACCTGAAAGAGGGCCTGCCTGAAAGCTGGAAGGAACGAAAAGCCATACTGCCTGTTGAGCATGGGGACAAGGAGGAGGGAGAGTGCAACGAGCACCGACATGTAAGCCCGGAACTCCTCGTTCCTGAGAATCCTGAAGTCACCCCTCAGAAGGTACCAGAAGAGCGCAAAGTTTGCTCCCGCGAGTATCATAAAGACTATGATAACCCATTGGGTCGCTGGCGAAAACGCCCCCGCTGAGGCCGCTAGGGGGGAGAATCCACCCGTGCTCATGGTTGTGAACGCGTGGACCAGTGCCATGTAGGCCGTCATCTTCGGAGCCAGTCCGATGTAGTGCAGTAGTGTCAGTATCCCGGTTTCCAGAAGGGTCAACCCTATGTAGATTGCCCAGAATATCCTCGCCGTCTGGCCTTATATGGGGGGTGAGCTTCTGGAGCTGCGGCCCGGGCGCTTCAAGGCTCATCAGTTCCGCTCCGCCGACGCTGAGCCTGGGGAGAATTGCTATGGCAAGGACGACTATGCCCATACCTCCGAGCCACTGGGTCAGCTGGCGCCAGAAGAGGATGGCCTGTGAGGGTTCACTGAAGTTGTTGAGAACCGTTGCTCCGGTCGTCGTAAAACCGCTCATGCTCTCAAAGAGTGCGTTTACAGGGTTCGCCAAGGAGCTCTTTCCCGAGATGATGTAGGGCAGCGCCCCCATGATCGCCACGGCGAGCCATGAGAGGGACACCAGTAGAAACGCCTCCTTTGTTCCCACCTCCGGGTTTCTATCGAGCATACGGAGGAGGAGGCCGAGAACAACGCTAATGAGCAGTGGTATCAGGAAGGGTTTCAGAGACGTTCCATCGTTTAGAGCCACAATCAGAGGCAGGACGAAGGCGAACCCAAGGAGTATTATTATTTCACCTAACAGGGCGAATACCGCTCGGATTCTCATATCTCCAGCTCTCCTAACATTTCGTTTTCAACGATGAGAATGGCAACGTCTCCCTTCTCCAATCTAGAGTTTGCCCCGGTGATTATTACCTCCCCGTTTCTTACGATTGGACCGAGGATTGCTCCCACTTCCTCCGGTGTTTTTCCTGCCAGTTTGTCCCCGACCTCTACGGCTAAGACAGTCACGCCCGGTATTCCGGAGACGATGCCGAGAATACGTTCACTCTTGATTCCAATGGTTATCCTCTCGGCGGTCTCGATCTCGGGGCTAACAACGAATACACCATTTTTCTCAAAGAGGTCGCTGAAAAACGCTTCGTGGACTATGGAGAACATCCTACTGACTCCGAACTTCATGGCCATGAGGCTCGCCAGAAGGTTGTCGCCGTCATCCCCGAGACATGCGACGCCCAAATCCGATAGGTTAAGTTCCTCTTCGTGCCATAACTCCGGATCAAAAACGTTTCCCTGAATGACTAGAGTAGAATTGAGCTTTTTCGAGGCGTATTCAACCTTTTTCCTGTCCTTCTCAACGAGCTTGACGTTGTATCCCTTGGTGGAGAGCATCTCTGCGAGCAGTATTCCCGTTTCACTCCCCCCCATTATCAGAACGTTCTTCGACTTCCTGGGTTTGTACGCTTTCTTTATCTCCCCGAGCGTTCCCACCACGAGCTTTCTTCCCTTGACCTCAACGTTCCATATGTTCCCTGGGGCTGAGAGAACCTCTCCCACGTAGAGGTCGCCGTACACCTTTCTCAAAAACCTTACCTCGGGGTACTCGACGACGTTTATTACGCTCCGTGCAACGAGCGGAACGGCACAGACCATTATGTCGACACCAAGAACCTCCCTCCCGCGCCCCCATACGTGCAGATAGTCCATGTTCTTGACGCGGGCAATGGTTTTTGGATTTGAGAGGGTCTTCGAGAGGGAGCAAACGATTATGTTAACGTTGTCGTTGTTGGTCGTGGCTATTACGTAGTCGGCCTCTCTTACACCTGCTCCTTCAAGTGTTTCCGGGAGTGTTGCGTCGCCTTCAACGGTTAGGACATCGAGAGAGTATTGGAGTTCCTCCACGAGCTTTCCATCTATGTCGACGACCGTGACGTCGTGCCTCCTTGAGAGATGCTCGGCGACTCGTCTTCAACCCTACCGGCACCAACCACTATTATCTTCTTCATTATTATCCCATTTCACTATGATGTGAGAACTTTAAAAGGTTGATGCTTCCGAGATGAATTCCCTCGGGCAGAAAAAGCTCTGCTGAGGGTGCATCCTTTAAAAACGGCACCATCCTGATTCCCTCACGCACGTCGAAACCCTCTATAAACGGGTTTATCGTGGGTAGTATCAGGAACCTACCCGCCCTGACGAAGACCTTAACCTTCCGCGAAACCCCTCCCCTCTTGAAGGTGTATGCCGGGTGTATGTGGCCAAGGTAAGCTTCGTTGAACTCTACCCTTGGAAGGGTGGTGTGCCCGTGAAGGAACAGGGTATCATCCAGAAGCAGGTAATCAGCAACCTCAACATTTCTAAACTTCTCCGCGACTTCCCCTATCCTTCCGTCGTGGTTGCCCTTGGTTATAGCCGTTGGGATCCCACGGAGGTCGGAGAAGAAGCCCATTAGGAGTCTCTTGATCATAAAGCTCAGTCCTATTGGTTCCTTTACGTCGCCAAGGATGATGAGAAGGTCGGGGTCTTCCTCTAATATGAACTCCGCCAGCCTCTCCTCGAAGTGCGTTCTCACCCTAAGTCCCCTGGAGAGCTCGAACCCTATGTGCGGATCGGCTATGAGAAGCGTCCTTCCGCGCGGTGTCTCCACGTTAAGGGAAAGCCTTTCAAACTCCTTAAAAAAATCCATGGAACCACCGGAAGAAACGGTAAAAAAGGAAGGGTGTCAGATCAAACCGCGCTCCTTCCTGCGCTGCCTCTTTAAGCGCCTGACCCTCTTCTTTATCCACTTCCACCTCATCCTTCCCTTCTTTTTCCACTTCCTAGGTCTGCGCTTCATGAGCATCACCCCTGAATTCCTCTCCAGCTTACCTTAAGGTGCCCCTTTTTAAGCTTTTTGCAGTGGGAGGGTTGAATCCCTTCTTCCAGCCCAGGGAGTTCCATTGAAGTTTCTCCACCAAAAGAACGGCATTTAAAGGCTGATTTGTTCATCTTATTTTCACGTTTTTGTTAGTTCTCTGTTTGATAATTCTAGATTGATTGTGGCTTTAGATACTTATTGCGTTTCTCTATAAATCGCAATATCGATAAATAAACTACAAAGTTGTCAATTGGTGCGTATGGCTTTTATAATTCGCGTCTTTAATACTACAACTGTCCCGCTAACCTTATCTGTCCTTAGGCCAAATTTCTCCGGTGGTACCATGAAGGTTGCCTATGTCCAGATGAGGCCGGTTTTTCTCGAGCCTGAGGTCAACTACTCGAAGGCTGGGGAGCTGATTCGAGTGGCGGCGGACAAAGGTGCAAAGCTCATCGTCCTTCCCGAGCTTTTTGACACGGGCTACAACTTCAGGAGCAGGGAGGAAGTTAATAGCGTCGCCGGGGAAATCCCTGACGGGCCAACAACACAGTTCCTCATGGAGCTTTCGAGAGAACTTGGGGTTTTCATAGTCGCTGGAACCGCTGAGAGAGACGAGCGGGGCAGGCTTTACAACTCCGCAGTTGTTACTGGACCGATAGGAAGTGGCTACATCGGCAAATACCGCAAGGTCCACCTATTCTATAGGGAGAAGCTCTTCTTCGAGCCTGGCGACCTTGGCTTCCGCGTTTTCAATATAGGCATCGCGAAGATCGGCGTCATGATATGCTTTGACTGGTTCTTCCCGGAAAGCGCGAGAACACTGGCACTGAAGGGGGCCGACATAATAGCCCACCCCAGCAATCTCGTTATGCCCTACGCTCCGCGGGCGATGCCGATTAGGGCCTTGGAGAATCGTGTTTACACGGTGACCGCTAACAGGGTCGGTGAAGAGTTCGGACTGAGGTTCATAGGTAGGAGCACGATAGCCTCTCCAAAGGCGGAAGTCCTAGCGATGGGCAGTGAAGATGGGGAGGAGGTCGGGGTGGTTGAGGTTGACCTCTCCCTCGCGAGGGACAAGAGGATTAACGAGATGAACGACATCCTTAAAGACCGCCGGCCGGAGCACTACTCGCTTTGAGCTTCGCCACCTTTTTATCCGGTTTTTTGAAGATTAAGACATTTCCAACTGCCTCAATTCCGTGTTCCTCGCGCCTTATGAGCCCGTGCTCCCTGAAGAAGATGCTTCCTATGGCTAGTTGCGTCGCTATGTCCCAGTAGTGGAAGTCAACGTCGCTTATCTTCCTGAAGCCCGGGATGATATAGTAACCCCGTTTGAAGGTGCCCTTCACGAAGTCGTAGCCCTCGTGCATCGAGGCGATGGTGTAGTTCTCCCTGTGTCCTTCGACCAGGAACTCCCTGTAACCTGCCCTGTAGAGTATTCCGTAGACCCTGTCCATGTCCTCTATCATGAAGACTCCGTCGTCGCTGAGGACAAGCGCGATGTTGGCGAACAGCCTCACCGCGTCGAATGGGTCGAAGTGCGGCATCGTGTAGCCCCAGAGAATCGCTGTATCGTGCTCCCCGACGAGGCTCGCGGTTTCCCTTGCGTCTCCCTGAACCGTTCTGAGTTCTGGGTTTATACCGGCAGTTTTAAGCCAGTCGTGGGCCAATTCTAGGTCTTCCTTTCTGGCATCGAGCACGGTGAGGAGCCTTGCATCGGTCGCCTTTGCAAGGGCGGTCCCCGCTATCCCCGTGCCGGCGCAGAGGTCGAGAACCCTTCCATTCCGCGGAAGCTGTTCCCGGATTGATTTAAAGAACTCCACTATCCTGTTGAACCTATCCCTCGCCCTTTCATCTTCTGGATTCATCCTCCAGTTTATGTAGCGGTAGAGCTCCTCCAGGGACATGACACCACCACAGGGAGAAGTGAGTCGAGTAATTTAAGGCTATCGGAAGGCTTCATGGTGGCGAGAGGGAGTGCGGCGATAAGACCGCCCGCGTTTACGTCTTCTACCTCTCGGATGGGGGATTCTTCAATGGTGATTTTCCGGACTACGCCCTGGAGCACGCGGCCCGCATCGCTCTGATAGAAAAGAAGGAGGGTGGTGAGCTGGTCAGGGTTCTCGAGGGATGACTACCTCCCGACGCTCGCCAGCCTGTATATCGCGAGGAAGACGAAGGCCAAGAATATCCACACCGAGTAGTTTACCCACTCCACCGATACGCTCTCCAGGTTGTAGAGGACCACAATAAAGGACATCGCAATGAGTCCAAGGTTAATCATCGTGTTGAACTCCGCCCAGGCCTTCCAGCCACTTGGCGAGAAGTGCCGCATCCTCGCGAAGAAGCCTGGGTCCCTTCCGGTTATCGTAAGGCCGAAGAACATGGTTCACACCATCAGGGGTATTCCCACGGCTCCCCATGCTTTTGACATGAAGCCGTTCGGGTTTCCCGATGCATCGAAGTGAACAGTCATTGGCTCCGGAAGGGCGCTCCAGTTAAGTGCGACGAGGAGCAGGTAGGCTCCGAGGGCGACCAGTTGCAGGAGCAGGTATGGTCTTATGTTCACCTCTATCTTCTTCCCAGGGGGCTTCTCCGGGGCCTCCCTTGAGAGTTCCTCAAGTTCGTACGTCCTCTTGGCGACGGCCACGGATACGCCCACGCCGGCAAGGACCCCGACGATTAGGGCGAGTAGGAAGGCCTGTATGGAGACCCCCGTGAGGGCCATGATAACCAGGACGAGGGAAAACCCCACGAAGAACAGTCCCCCTGCGGTGTTCGCCTTCCTCCAGGCTTCCTCCGACATGTAGGTGTACCCAATCCTGACTCCTATGAAGGAGTTCTGTCTGTTCCTGAAGGCCAATGTCAGAATGCCAGCGACTAAGAGGGTCAGGCCTATGAAAAGGTCAAAGGCGGTTTGAAACTCCATCCTACCACCTTCCGTTAACCTTCTCAATGACCAGCACGGTCTCCTTGATTTCATCCCTAAGCTCTTCCAAAACCTCCCTTCCAAGCTCTGTCAGGCGGTAATACTTCCTCGGTCGTCCTCCTGCTTCAGCCCACTCATCCTCGACCAGGCTAAGCCTCTTCAGTCCCTTCAGAATGTCGTACAGGGCACCTTCACTCGGAACTAGCTTCCCATTGCTCAGCTCGTTGAGTTTCTTCCTTATAGCGTAGCCGTGAAGCTCGCCTTCCTTCTCTAGAATAGACAGGACCAAGTAGGAATATAAACCCGAGCGGAGCTCTTTTCTGAGCTTCTTGAGTGCCTTTTCCTTCGGGTTTCCGAGCAAGTTGTTCCCTCCCTCGTAGGTGGGAGGGAAATAATAAAAAGCTTCACCACTTAACAGTTTCTTTCTCCCGTTCCGCCTTCACCCCTGGCAGGAGCTTTATGAGGTAGAGCCCAACAGCGAGCATCACCGCGTAGCTCACTCCGAGGATGATGTAGCTCGGGCTGTAGTGCCAGTAGGCCGCGAGGGAATCCACGAACCAGTGGATTAAAATCAAAGCCGTCAGGGCCTCCCTGCCCTTGCCTTGCCCGTATGCCCTTGAGAAAATCACGGTCGTGGATGCGTGAAAGAGGAGCGCCAAGAACCTTTCGAGTGCGCTTAGTAACACTACTGAGCCACCACTTACCATGCTTATCAGTGATACGTAGATGGCCTCCCCAAAACCGAAGCCGGCCCCTATGTAAAGGGCTTTTCTCTGGCTTTTGCCCCGTGAGGCGTAATACTTAGCGACCTCCTGAAGGAGCCCGGCTATAAAGCCCGTCCAGAGGACGAGGAAAGTGATGTTTGAAACGCCAAGGAAGGTGGGGATCGATTGAATCAGTGGTTGGATGAGGAGCACGATGAAGAGGAGGACCATGCCGAAGATGACCTCCGCGATGCCAAGCCTCCTCACGTAGGCCCAGATAATCAGAAAAGCCAGTAGGGCGCCCAAAATAGGATAGAGGGCACTGGCAGTGGCTTTAAAGGGCACGCCCTTGAGGTGGAATCCATCCACCTTTCCGTCCCTTACGGTGACGGTAACGGTGTAGGTTCCCTTTGAAGCGGTGACGCGGTAGTAATACGTAATGTAGGGCCCTTCCTCCTCGCGTTTCACGAATTCATATGACTGTATCTCGCCGTGAGCCCTTATCAGGCTCTTGCGTATTGCCTCGAAGGAACCCTCGGTGAGGGCTTTTTTCATAATGGGTGAGAGATACGGCTCAACAATCGAGTAGTTGCCAGTTTTAAGGGCCCCAATCATAGCATCCTGCGGTGTGAGGGCTTTCTCCTGCCTTTTGGAGACCCCCACTATCCAGAGCCCCGCTATCTTTCCACCTTGGATGACGAGCTTGAAGCTCACGGAAGCCCTTTCAAAATCGACCCTAACGTACTCGTATCCCCCTTCTGCGCCGGTGTAGCTCGCGTTGACGAGCCCCCCGTACTTCTCAACGAGCGAACTCCTCAGCTCCACGAACTTGGATTCTGGAAATGCCGACTGCATCTGGGGGCTTAGATACGGCTCGAGGTAGGAGTACTTCCCTGACCCCATGGCTTTTATGAACGCCCCAGCAGCTCCACTCTGGGCAGTGACTAGGGGAATGAACAGGAGAAGAAAAACTATGGGGAGAACCCAGGCCCTCATCTGCCTCCCCTCTACTCGGGCTCTACCATAACGGCCGTTCCAAAGGCGTAAACCTCGGCCATCCTCTGCCCAACGTTGGAAGTCATGAAGCGCATCCCGACGACGGCGTTGGCACCCATCTTCTCCGCGTTCTCTATCATCCTCTGGAGTGCTATCTCTCTCGCCTCGGCCATCATCTCGGTGTACTCTTTGACCTCACCGCCAACGAGGTTTCGGAAGCCGGCTATTATGTCCCTGCCTAGGTGCGTTGCCATCACAACCCCTCCCCTGGCTAACCCCTTAACTTCAACAATGCGGTAGCCAGGAATGCCCTCTGTCGTCACTACAATCATACCCATCACCCGATACATCGAACTTCGAGGTATATTGGGTGGAGGACTATAAAAGCGTTTCGAAAGGGAAGATGAAGAAGAAAAGGAATCAGACTGAGTTGTAATATATGACGTAGGTGTTGGAGTCGTCGTATATCTCCTGAGGGGCAACACCGTCGAGGTATTTCCAGCTCCAGCCGGGGTTGGCGTCGATATCAGGTCCGCCTGCCGCCATGTAGGCCGCCCACACGAGCTCGGAGCAGTAGTAGCTGTCGCCGTAAACATGCTTTGTCCACCACTTCCAGTCGTAGGGCTTGCCAAGCTGCTGGAGGGCGAATTCAACCGCTGCCTGCCTTACGTAGTTGGTTGTTTTAACCCTGAGAACCGCGACGGTGTCGTACCTCTTGAGGAAGTCGGAGAGGTAGACCAGCCTGACCTCGCTCGGGTTGTCCCAAGCTTCAACAACCACCCAATCATTGGCATTGTAGTCATAGTAGGCTATTATCCCTGTGTGGGTCCAATAACCGGGTATTACGAGGTCGCTGACAGGGTTGTGCCCCATGACAATGTCGCCCGGGATAAGCCCGTGCGGGTACGGATGGTGGTAGTTCGAGCCTCCCAGACTCCCCGAAGCCGCGACCGGGTGCATCATGGTCACGAGAACCAGAAGTCCAACTATAACCCCTGCTGTCGCAAGTTTGCTCCTCATTTGAAGGCACCTCCGGATTTTGGATTTTAAGTGACCCTTCATGTCTAATAAATGTTGTGTATGCTATTTTCTGGGCTCTAGTACACCCTGATGTCCCTTTAAATTTTGAATATCCCATAATCAAACAGGTTGTTCAATGTACTAATTGAGATTCCTTCATGTTTATGGTTTGATATTGTACTTGACACTGGCCGCCGATGGCCATTTAAACCGTTCCTTAAAATGTAATTGGGTGGTGGAATGCACGATGTCCCAATGGGTGAGATACTAAAAAAGCTCCGTGAGCTTAACGCTGAGAGGGTGCTCATCCAGACTCCCGAGGGGTTGAAGTCGGAGGCACAGGTACTCGCGGACTTCCTTGAGGAGAACGGGATATATGCGATAATAAGTGGGGACGTGAACTACGGTGCCTGCGATCCTGCCGATACCGAAGCGAAGAGGCTCGGTTGCGACGCGCTGATCCATCTCGGCCATAGCTACATGGCGCTCCACCTTGAGATTCCAACGATATTCGTCCCTGCCTTCGCGAAGGTCGACGTCGTTCCTGCCATTGAGCAGAACATCGATGAAATCAAAAAGCTCGGGAGGAGGATTGCCCTCGTCACAACGACCCAGCACATCCACCAGCTTGAGAGGGCAAGAGCTTTCTTGGAGGGGAACGGTTTTGAAGTTCTCATCGGAAAAGGTGACTCCCGCGTCAGCTGGCCGGGGCAGGTTCTGGGATGCAACTTTAGTACCGCCAAGGTGGACGCGGATGGTGTTCTCTTCATCGGTGCCGGCTACTTTCACCCTACAGGCGTTGCTATGACAGTTAAGAAACCTACCTTGGCAGTCAATCCCTACTCGGGCGATGCGGTATGGATGGACAGAGAGGCCGAGAGGCTTATCAGGAAGCGCTGGGCGCAGATAGCGAAGGCGATAGACGCTCAGAGGTTTGGCGTAATCACGAGCACCAAGAAGGGTCAGCTCAGGCTCTCTGAGGCGAAGCGCATGGTGAAGCTCCTCCGCGAGCACGGGAAGTACGCCAAGCTCATCGCTATGAACCACGTAAATTATTTTGCTTTAGAAGGTTTCGACTTTGACGCTTACGTTGTGGTCGCCTGTCCCCGTGTCCCGGTAGATGACTACGAGAGCTGGAGGAAGCCGGTGCTTACTCCGAGGGAGGTGGAGATACTGCTCGGCCTGCACAATGAGTATGAGTTCGACGAAATAGTCGGTGTTGAGCGGGGGACGGATGAACCACTGGGGTTATCATTAAAGGGACCTGTGACTTAATTGATGAATATTTGGATTTTTTATCTAATCTCTGAATATTTCCCATGGGACTTTTCCTAATAATGGGAACATATATAAGTTCCTACTTCAAACACGCTGTGATGACAACCGGAGAAAATATTGGCGGGCTTTTAGGGGAATATCTTTCCTCATGGGAGATAGATAAGGTTATTGAGTTGGCGCTGAGAGATGATGCCGCCCTGAGGGGACTCTTTAAGCTTCTCCACAGTCGTGATGACGAGATGAAACTTCGGGCATTGATGGCCATTGAAGGGGTTTTAGAGGCTTTACCTGAAGTTAAACGGCTCTTTCTTGTTCGTGAATTTCTTGATGACCTGATAAATGCTGCTAAAAGCGACAATGACGCGGTCTCAATCCGTGCACTCAAGGCCATCGCTCTCCTCATCAACGGCATTCCCCTAGACCCCGGAACGTTTGTGGATTTGGGTCATGTTCTTAAAGACCTCGTGAAGTCTCGGAGAGAGGATGAGGTTCTCTTAGAGATTCCCCAAGTACTCAAAAATATGCGCGTCCTCTCCCCAAGCCCGCAGGTTCATGATGTCGTGGCTAGACTGCTCAGGTCTAAGAATCTACGGTTAAAGGCGATGGGTCTGCGCCTTCTCCTCAACGTGAGTGTGTATACCGGGGATCCATCCCTTCTTAAGGACATCTTCTCTGCTATCGGGGATATGCTGAGCGGAGAGCATGTCTCGCTGGCGGACTTTGCACTTGGTATCCTCCTTGAAATAGCTGAACATCCTCTTATTGAGGAAATACTAGATGACGTTGCGAGAACCTTGACCCTCGTGAAAAACCTGGCCCTGGGGAAGAACCCGGAGCTGGGGGAGAAGGCCCGCTTGGTGGCAGAGAAACTTGAGGACGCGATTTGCCGGTACTATAATGGAAGGCCTGAAAAGGCAAAGGAGAAGATAAACGAACTCCTGATAGAGGAGCGCTTCCATGAGGCAATCGACCTTGCACTGGCTGTCGGTGACACCTACATCCTGAAGTGGCTCGCGGAAGTCCTTAAGGAGATGGGAAAGGAAACCCTTAAGATAAACGAGCGCGTTCTCCCCGGGCTGAGGTACCCGTCTCTGCCCCCAGAGAAAAAGGCCCAGAGGTATCTGAAGCTGCCCTCCCTATCGCAGTTCAAAACATCGAGAAAGAGCGCCCTTGAGGTGGCGCTCAAAGAACCCCCCTTAGGTGGGGGTAAACTCACAAAGGTGGAGAGGGCTGAGCTGGAGCGTGCCCTTGAGTCAGGGAAAGAGGAGAAACTCTTTGAATTATCGAAGGAAAGACCTGAAGTGGTGTTTGAACTGACCCACAAATTGGAGGTGGGTGATAAGTTTGAGAGGATGGATGCCCTTTGGGCGCTCTCAAAGCTCGCAGAGAAACTTGATGAGGAGAGAACGTTTATCCTAAAGCCTGCTGTGGGACCCTTGATAAGGATTACAAAATCCTCCAACCGCTGGGCGACACTGAGGGCCACTAAAACGCTCGCAAAGCTGGCCTCCAAGGCTCCCTACGGGAACGAGATAGTTGGACACTTCCTTGAGGAATACATCTCCAATGAAGGCGATGGTGTCCTGCCATCCCTTGTGTTCTTCAGCTACTACTTTAGTGAGAGATGGGATGAAAAGACCGCCAGGGCGGTGCTCGCGAAACTCGGTGATTACCTTAGGAGTGAGACTCTCTTCGACACCCTCCTCGTTCTCGATGCGCTTGTATC
The DNA here is from genome assembly GCF_027023865.1 of Thermococcus sp. Lineage (NCBI taxonomy): Archaea > Methanobacteriati > Methanobacteriota > Thermococci > Thermococcales > Thermococcaceae > Thermococcus > Thermococcus sp. The sequence goes on from NZ_JALVUC010000010.1 coordinate 25,455, forward strand.
TTCGATCCCTCCTGAGAAGTTGCACCTCCTCAGACCCTTCGTTGAGAGACTGAAGGAGGTCAAAAAAATTGCCTCATCGGACGAGCAGAAGCTCGCCTTGAGAGTTCTTGAAGGAATAGCAGAGAGGTCCAAGGCCCTGGTCACTTCTTAGACAGGAGTTTTATTGCCCTTATGACGTCTGCACAGGTCTTGATTTTAATACCGGGGCTTTCTCATCGGATACTCCCTGGAGCATTATGGCGAGAATCTCGTACCGAGCCTTGAGGACTTCGAGTATCTTCTCTGCAATAGCCCCCACCCACGTAGTTTTTATGGCCTTTAGGAGGCCTTCCTCGCTCTCCTCTTTGACTCTCAGGTGGAGCTCCTCACCAAGATCTGAAGGAACATTAAAACCACGGGCGATGGGTGTGGAGCGCTTTGGCGTAATCACGAGCACCGAGAAGGGTCAGCTTCGATTGGCCGAGGCGGGGAGGATCGTGGGACTTCTTTGCGAGGGCGGATGTACGTCAAACTTATAACCATAAACCACGTAAATTATTTTGCTTTAGAAGGTTTCGACTTTGACGCTTACGTTGTGGTCGCCTGTCCCCGTGTCCCGGTAGATGACTACGAGAGCTGGAGGAAGCCGGTGCTTACTCCGAGGGAGGTGGAGATACTGCTCGGCCTGCACAATGAGTATGAGTTCGACGAAATACTTGATGTTGATCGAAAGGTTGATGAGCCCTTAAAGGTGTCCGTTCATGGCGTTAAGGATTCTCTTTGAGATTCTGGAGTTCATTTTCCTCACCCTTTCCGCTTACTGGGGCCTTAAAGAGGCCGCGGAAACCCTTACTTACGTCCGTCTGCGCGGACTGCTTTTGCTACTGCCGCCCCTACTCGTGGTGACCTTTAAATACGGTGGTTTCTTGGCTTCGTTCGTCCTCGTGATGCTCTTCTTCCTCCTTGAGAGAACTGGAATTGTGTTATCTCTGATGGCTTCGATCTTCGCATTCACTCTGTTTTTAATAGGTGCAATGGCGAGCACGATAGCCCTTGGAGTGCTGGGAACCGCGCTCCATGTTTCCGGATACGAAATGCAGGGCACCCTTCAGGAGCTGCTTCACAGGGCAGTGATGAGGTGAGGCGTAAGCACCTCGTGATGATCCTTCCCGGACTGAAGGACTTCCAGGAGTCTAAGCCGGAGCTGGGAGTGCCCTACAATTGGAGGTGGGTGATAAGTTTGAGAGGATGGATGCCCTTTGAGCGCTCTCAAAGCTCATCTTGAAGGCCCCTCATGGTGGCGGTATCCTGTTATCCCTAGAGTTCTTCGGTGGACGGGATGAGAAGGCTACCGGGGTGGTGCTTGCAAAGCCTCAGGTTACTGGAAGGCTGAAAGGGGTCAAAAAACTACCTCATCGGACGAGCAGAATCTAGTTCTGGGATCCTTGAGGGGATAACTAGGAAATCCAAGGCCATGGTCACTTCTTAGCGAGAAGTTCTATCGCCTTTATCGCGTCCTCCCCGGTCCTTATCCTGATGCCGAGACCCCTCTCGTCGGCTATCTTCTGGAGCATTGCCTTCGTCGGGAACTCGCCACATATTTTACGAGGATTTCGTAGATCCCTTCGGGGTCAGTCTCCTCTGAGATGTCCTCCATCGCCCCCTCAAGGCTCTGGAGCGTTATGCTGAGGAAGTCATACTTCACTTTGAGGACTTCGAGTATCCTCTCGGCCATATTACCCACCCACATAGCTTTTCAGGGTATCTAAAAGGCCCTCCTCACTCTCCTCCTCAACGCTCAAGTGAAGCTCCCTAACCAGGGTCTGAAGGAACATTAAAGCCGCGAACTCCCCGAAAAGGTTCTTGACTGCATTGTAGAAGAGCTCTGGGTCATCATCGGCCAGTTCTATGCCCTCCCTGTACTTGGCTTTCAGGTATGCCTCCACTGTGACAAGGAAGTGAGAGCCAAACTTGCTGAGAAGCTCCTTGGCGGTCGCCACCACCATCCCCCTGTTTATCTCGGAGGGAAGTTCACTCAATCTCTATCCCTCCGCTTCCTATTGTGAAGCGCCTCAGCGTGGGGTCGTTCTCCGAGTGCCGGGCCTTCAATACCAGTACCCTCCTTTCAAGGCTTTCCCCGGCATTTTTGGGCATGTGATATGAGAGGAACACAAGGTTATCGACGAGGGTGCTGAAGCCGGTGGTGGCTACTTTCTCCCCGTCCTCACTTGTATACGTAAGAAGAACCGTTAGGGCGCGCTCCTTGGCCAATAACTGGAGGTAGCGGACGGCTTTGATGAACTCCCCCTTGCTCATGTGGGCCTGCATTGCGGACAGGGAGTCTATTATGAGCAGTTCGACGTTTTCCCTCTCCACGAGGGACTTCATCATGACGTAGTACTCAACGGGTGTCTTCGCCTCCGGAACAAGGGATAGTATCCTGAACTCCCCATCGAGGCCAAGTCTCTCTTTGGTGTCCCTGAGTCCGGCAACGGTCTCCTCGAAGGCTATGTAGAGAACCTTCCTGTCGGCCTTTGAAATGTTTGAGGCTATGTTGAGGGCCAGTATTGTTTTCCCCGAGCCGGCCGGGCCGGCGACGAGAGTTATGCTCCCCTCGTAGAGATCCCCTTCAAGGAGGTCGTCGAAGCTAGGCACATTTGTCCTGATGCGCTCCCTTATCTTCTCCTCCACGAATTCTAGACTCGGTGTCGTGAAGACCTCTATCCCCTTTTCGGTGATCACGTACTTGTAGGAGTAACGCTCAAGGGGCCTGTTGCGCATCTTGGGTATCCTCATGTAGCGCCTGATTATCTCGCCGTACTTTTCCATCTCAAGGACTATAACCCCGTCCGCAACGAACTCCTCTATACCAAACCCTATGCCCTCCCCATCATAGGGTATCTCGTCGATCAGGAAGACGAGCATGTTGAGGGCGTTCACAAGTCTGCCTATTATCGAGTGCAGGAAGGCCCTGAGGTGTACCTCCCCAAAAACCTGGCCGAAGACCGTTATGGAGTCGAAAACGACTATGTCCGGTTTCCACTCCACGAGATCCTTCACGAGTAGTCCACAAAGTCCTCAAACTCTTCCTTCGGCAGGGTGAGCATGTCGTAGAACCTGAAGAGGTTTCTTTCCTCCATCTCCCTAAGGTCTATCCCCTGGTTCAGAGCACCCTCGTAGAACTGCCCCTTGGTCTCAGCGAAGGAGACGTAGGCTCCCTTCAGGTCTCTCTTCATGCTGTTGTAGAGGACGTGAAGCATGAGTTGGGTCTTACCGGCCCCGGGGTTCCCCGCTATTAAGACCATTGAACCCCTGTTGAAACCCCCCGCTCAAAGCCCTGTCGAGGCTCCCTATGCCGGTTGGTATGACTTCCATGTATTCCCCCCAGTAAGGTTTAATGCACAAAAGGTATAAATAGCTTTCCGAAATTCGAACCATTATGATGAAAAAGAAGCACCTCGCGATGATCCTTTCAAAGTTACGAGGCTTTGACAGCCCCCGACCGGAGCTTGAACAGTACAGAACCCCGGGAAACGTTGCGGCGGAACTCTTATGGTTGGCCCGCTCCCTTGGTGACCTTGAGGGAAAGGTCATTGCTGATCTCGGCGCTGGAACCGGCGTTCTCTCAATAGGAGCCTGTCTTATTGGAGCAAAAAAGGTTTACGCGGTTGAGATCGATGGTAAAGCCCTCGAAACTGCGAGGGAAAACGCCCTCTCTCTCGGCATTGACTGCATCGAGTTTATAAACGCCGACGTTGTGGAGTTCTCAGGGAAAGCTGACACGATCATCATGAACCCTCCATTTGGAAGCCAGAAACCCCACGCTGACAGGCCGTTTCTTCTGAAGGCATTTGAGCTGGGTGACGTGGTTTACTCCATCCACATCGCAAAGCAGGAGGTGAGGGCCTTCATTGATTCCTTCGTCTGCGACTCTGGATTTTCAATAACCCACCGGGTAACGATTTCCTTCGAGATTCCGGCCCAGTTTTCCTTTCATAAAAAACCCCTTGAACGGATTACCACCGACATTTACAGATTCCAGAGGATTGTCTGAGCGAACCGAAAGGAATATAACCCAACACCCCTTAATCCTCCGTTAGTGAAATAAGGTGATCATAATGGACGGGGACGCTGGGAACAACCTCCTTGAGCTGGTCACCTCTTGGCGGTTCAGGGAAGTGGTTCGGCTGGCCCTCGACGATGAGGGCGCGCTGGTTGAGATCGTCCGCCTTCTTCGCTTCGATGATTGTTCTGTTGTAGTGGGTGCCCTATCCGCCCTTGGGGAGGCCCTCCCTTATCTGAGCGAAGGAGGTAAGTTCAGGGTACTCCGTGAGGGTTTCGATGACCTTATTAGACTTCTCAATTCAGACGTTCCAGTGGCCCGGAGGGCCATATCCATCCTCAAACATCTCCTCTCCAGTGTTCCCCTCTCACGGAACCACCTTGTGAGTCTCGTGGAGATTCTCTCTGAGGTCGCTGGGGGTGAGAACGGGCCTATCCTCCTTCATGACCTGTTTGAGCTTGCTTCAAAGCCCCGTCCGATATTCTTTGACGAGCTTGTTGAGCCGGTCAGGCGGATGGTAACATCAGATAATCCCAACGTTGCACTCCTTGGTGCAAGGCTGGCCGTCACAATGGGAATACCCGTGTTCATCGGTTGGAGGAACGTTCTAAATGCCCTCGCCAGGGCCTTGAGAGGGAAGAATGCGGTGGCCGTAGAACTTGCACTTGAAGTTGTTTCAGACCTTGGTTCCCTCCTCCTCGAGGCTCCGATTCTCTACGTGATTAAAAGCCTCTATCCCCCCTTAAAACGCTCTCTGGTAGTGGGGCCGATGCCGTCATTCGTGGTAGGGCAGTGGAGGTCTTTGAGAGGTTCCGCAAGGCTGTTTTTAATTACTACAGAACAAGGCCGCTGGAAGCAGGGAATGATGCGGAAGAGCTCCTCAAAGAGGGTTTTACTGAGGAGGCCTTACTCGTGGCATCAGCCAGTGGGTACTCCGTTAACCTTCTAATGAGAAAGGTTGAAGGTCTCGTCCCAACGCCCAACTTCAAAACGCCATTTACCCCAGGTTAGTCTTTTAAGTACCGCCAGTTACCCTCTCAGGTGGCGGCCGTGGGAAAGCTCAAGTTATCCGATAGGCATCTCTACGCCCTTGTCGAAGCGATAAAGCTCGGCGAGGAAGTCAAGCCCAGCCAACAGGCCAAGAGGCGGGCCTTTGTCGGATACAAAATTGAAGGTTGGGAGAACTCCAAGCTGACTGGCATCTTCTACTCCATACAGCGGAGACTCGGCCTTATCGACGAGATCATCGGGGAGCTGGTGGGGGTTTCTCCGCTCATCCTCGACCCTTGGCTGAGAGCGGCTTTGAGGGTTGCCGTTGAGGTTGCCATCTTCCGCGCCCCGAACGGGAAGATCATCCAACACCTAAGGGGACTCGCTCAATTTTTATCTAAGAGAACGCACCCCTACGTTGGTTATTACTACTACGACCTTCTCCCAGAGATTCTGAGCTACGTCCCGGCCATAGACTCTGGAGAGAAGAGGCTGAAGTGGGACTGCCTCTTTCCCGAGTGGCTCATAAGGAGAATGCGTTTCCTCATTGGTGATGAGGTGAGAGAACTTCTAACGACCCTCAACGAAACTCCTCCAACGAGCATAAGGGTGAACCAGCTGAAAGTTACTCCCAGTGAGGTGGGGGACTATCTGAGGAGAAAGAACGTCCGCTTTGAGAGGAGCGAGCGGGTTGAGACCGTCATCAGAATCCTCGACCCATTCAACCCTGAATGGCTGTTTAACAAAGGGTACGCTGTAGCTCAGGAAGAAGCCCCTGCTGTTGCATCCCTCATCCTGTCCCCAAAACCCGGTGAGACTGTCGTCGACCTCGCCGCCGCTCCCGGAGGAAAGACAGCTCATATGGCGGAGCTGATGGGGAATGAGGGTAAAATATACGCCTTTGACGTAGATAATGCTCGGATAAAGCGGATGAATGGGATGCTCAGACGCACTGGTGTGAGTATAGCCGAGACCATGAGGATCGACGGGAGGAAGGCCCCGGAAATCCTCGGAGAGGGAATAGCTGACAGACTGACCTCCTCCTCGTCGTGAATGGCGAGGGTTCTGACAAATTAACCCCCCGCCAAACGCGGGAAGGTTTACGGGCACTCATCCACCTACTCCCGTTGCCGGTTTCGGTTCAGCCCGAAGGCCCGGTCTCGTGCCCATTACCCCTACCGCAGAGCGGTTTGGGGTTATCGTTCCAAAGACCACTCGTGAGTTTCAAACTGCTCAACGGCAGTCTTTCGAAGATGCTTAACAGCGTCAAACCACTCCAAGGGTGGAGTGGTAACTGAAACCCCCCACCTCATCGGATTGTTTTTAAGTGGCCTCCCCGAGGCCTTATTAAGTTGCAAAAACTTAAAAGGGTTTCGACCGTTGGAAAGCTGGATTGCTGGTTACCGCATCCCCGTCTTAAAGGACGAGGCTTTTGAGAGAAAAAGGTAATGCTCGACGCGCCGTGCACGAGCGATGGCACCATAGCAAAAAACCCCGAGCTGAGATGGCGCCTCCGCGAGAAGAACATCCCTAAGGTCGTTGCACTCCAGAAAGAGCTCCTTGAGAGCGCTTGGAAGCTTCTGAAGCCCAGGGGAAGGTTGCTCTACTCCACCTGTTCGATGTTACCTGAGGAGAACGAGGAGGTAGTGAGGTGGTTCCTCAAAGGGCATGGCGATGCAAGACTCATTCCCCTGCGCAGGCCCTACAGTGAGGGTTTTCTGGAGGGAACTATGCGAGCTTGGCCTCATATGCACGGAACTATCGGATTCTTCTATGCACTGATTGAGAAGAAGGGGGATTAAGCCTCACCCTTCTCCTCGGGCTTTCCTTCTACCTTCACCCTCAGCTCATTGGCAAACCAGTTAACCCTCTGCGGGAACGGTATCTCTATGCCCTCTCTGTCTAGGGCTGCTTTTATCTTCTGGAGGAGCTGGTACTTGGAACGGAGTATGTTCTGGCCCGTCCAAAGGGCACTGGGTACCCACGCCCATATCACCAGGTTTACGGAGCTGTTCCCAAGATCCTCGACGTAGACCCTCGGTTCGGGTTTCGCCAGAACGTAGGGCTCTTCATTGAGGACCTTCAGGATGGTCTCGATGGCCTTGTCGGCGTCTGCACTGTACGCTATCCCCACCGTTATCGTTGTCCTCCTCGCAGGATACCTCTGGAGGTTGATGATTTCACTGTTGAAGAGCTTCTCGTTTGGAATCCTGACGAGAGTTCCATCCCACTGTCTTATTCTCGTTGAGAGTATACGCATGTCCTCGACGATTCCCTCGAGGATGTTCCCGGAAGAGTCCCTCAACCTCACCGCGTCTCCTATTTGGAGGGGTTTGTCAAAATACATAAAAACTCCCGAGACGAAGTTCGAAACGACGGTTTGAGCCGAGAAACCTAGGACGATACCGGTTATACCCGCGGCTGCTAAGAGAGTGCCAAGCTCACCGCTTATCCCAGCTATGCTCAGGGCCAGGAAGAAGGCCACCGTAACGACGGTGTAGTAAAACAGCTTTGCCTTTACCTGGGTCTCTGGGAGCTTGCTTTTGGGGGCCCTGACGAGCATGTAATCCTTGGACTTCTTCGCTAGGAGGTAGGAGAAGTAGAAGACGAGTATCGCCGTAAGGAGGTTGCTAAGTGGAATACCCCAAAGCTTGTAGGAGAGTATTCCGATCTCCTCGAGAGAGTAGATGAGGGCGATGAACAAGATGAGGTTGTAGAGAGCAGATGCGGTCTCCTCGTTGATTATCCACACGTAGGTTGTGTTCCTTGTGGCCTTAAGAACCTGGATTTTGATCAATTTGGCGATAACGAAGCCAGCTACTAGTATCAGGCCGGCTTTTATGAGGGATAATAGGGTAATTCCAAAGGGGGCCGTTCCAAGGGTTCCTGAGAAAACGGTCGTGTTGAGAACGTTGCTCCCACTCACCCTTCACCACCTCATTAAGAAGTTCGGTAGGGGCAGTGGTTTTTTGCTCGGTGTCAGCCCCTCCCTCGGCGGCTCTCCCGTGTTGTTCACCTCAGGGACGTCTGATTTAAACTCGACCTTTACGAGTGGATAATATGCTCTATAATATGAGTAAAACATCACGGTGCCTGCGATGTACACAACGACGTGGTCCATTTCCATCCACTTGTTTGTTTTGTTAGTGATCATAATCCTGATGAGTCCCGGTGATTCCGGTTCCGATGCATATACCCCAGATCTCCAGTATCTTGCTATAGCACCTATTTCTGGGGTTCCATATAGTGCGTACTTTTCACAGGATATCTGGAATCTGTCTACAACTGTGTCTCCTAGGAGAACTTCCGCTTCGATTGGAGCGGTTAGATAAAAGTAAAGGGTTTCCCTTGGGGGTATCATTATCCTCTCTTCAAAGTCTATCAGGAGGAGTTTTACTCCGTAGCCTTCTGCCGGAGCTGGAACAATGCGGAATCCTCCGCGGCTTTTTTTTAATATTACCCTTACATTATCACGCCTATATTTAATCAGCTCTTCCGTCTCCTCCAGCATATGTATTTTAGTATCCCCTACTTTGACGAACTGAGTCCTAAGTTGATATTCTCCAAACATGTTTGGAAAATTGAAAAAGAGGATTTAAAGTTTAGCTCGATGTTTGCTGACATATCTATGAGTGACCCACACCTTCCACAGTCTGACCTTCTTCCTGCCCTGAAGGGCGAGGCTTTCAAAAGAAAAAGGTAACCATCCCCGCTCCCGCTCAATGTGGTGACCTCAATTTACTGAGTATCTCACAAAACGATAATGGAGTTCCCTCAAGGGTTTTTCCAACGTGTTTAGCTAGGTCGAAGGCTCCACTTACCTTGGCGATCACAGCTGTATCTGCCGTTGCAACGTTTTCAAACCCCCTAAGCTCGTGGTCTGGGCTTCTCACGAGGTAAACCTCACCGGGCACTCCTACCTTTTTGAGGGCTTTTCGCGTCATGGCCGCTACCAGCCCACTCTTTGGATTGCCCTTTCCGTAGAAAAAAACTGCTCTACCAACATTTAACCTCATTAAAGCCTCTGCCGTTTTTAAAATAAGCTTCTCGGTCTTCTCATTGATCCTATACTTCCCTTGATATTTGAGATCCCTGACAAGGCCATCCTCACAGAGCATTGCCCTCCCCTCCATGAGTGACTCGAGTGTTATGAGAACGTTAAATCCATCGATGGCTAAGATTCTCCCCCGAAGATCACTTGACTTCAAGAGTTTTCTCTCCACCTCTTTGATCCAGCCGTCTGAGAAAACGCATCTCGCCAGCAGGTGCCTCTCCCTTAGGGTCAGGCGGTAGTGGTTGGCCACGAAATCTAGGGCGTAGGTTTTTCGGTAGCCTCTGTTGAGGAGGTACTTGAAATCGCGGTACGCTTCGCTCAGCATGAATAAAGAAAAGGTGAAGACTTAAATAACCTTCTCCACGATCTCGTTCTCCATCCCGGTGTGTATCTTGAGTTTCACCTTTTCCCGCAGGAGAGAGCTTTTGACCTTCTTCGTCAGTATTTCGTCCACTTGGAAGATTCCGGCCGGGTGTTTCATCCATATCTCGATGAGTATCGGGTGCTCTTCATTGCCCTCCCTTATCTCGACCCGCTCGATGGCCAGCGCCGAAACCGCGTGTATATCGACCTTGTCCTTCTTGTAGGCCAACCTGCTCCTCCCCGCTTCCATGTCGCAGCCGTCCGCTATTGTCACGAGGGAGCCCTCTATGGTCGTGCACTGAACCTTCTCATCGTGGGTGTATATCGCGTTGAGCGTGAGGGCCTTGAGGAGGAGCGGGTCCCTCTCCTCGAACTTGCCTACGAGCTCTCCTATTACCGGCTCCGCGAGAAAGACACTGAACTCGTAGTGTATGTCCCTGTGTATCATGTTGCCTATGTCGTGGAAGAGCGCGCTGAAAGCCACTATGAACTTGCTCCAACGGTGCGGCTTCCCGAGCTTTTCCGCCGTTGTCTTTATTCCTGCTTTCCTGATTATCCTGAGGAGTTCGAGCGCGCGCCTCGTCGTCAGGAGAACGTGAACAGGACCGTGGTCGTTGAAGCCGTAGACGTTCAGGACAACGTAGTTGGTTGTGTCAAAGTAGTAGTGGTACTCTCTGAAGGCCCTCTCATACATCCCGAAAAGCTCTTCATCGCCCATAAGTTCCCTTATCTCAGACAGCAGTTCCTCTTCACTGTACATTCTTCCACCTGAGAGAAATGGTGGGGGTGGTGTTTTAAGGGTTTTGAGAATCTATCCAAGCATCCCCTCAATCTCAAGGATCTTCTTCGAGCGGAGGTAAACAACGGGGATGCCCCTCTCGCGGAGTCTCTTCTTCAAGCCCTTGTCATTGGTGCATACTATAACCCTCTCGTTCTTGGAGGCGAAGTCGAGGATCTGATCGTCTATCGGTTTTGCTCCAAACTGGCCCACCTCAACTGTTTCAAACCGCTCAACCAGCTTCTTCGCCATCCGGATTGCTAAAAGGTCCTTCCCGCGGGACTTCCGCTCTATGATATCAAGCTCTTGGAGTACGACGTCCGGGACTGCGATTTTGAAGCGAACGTCAAGTACCCTTTTGAGCTCAGAAAAGACGTCGACGCCGAACTGGCCTGGAACGAGGAGGAAGTTCGTGTCCGGAATGACCATCCACTCCCTCCTCTCTGTTATGGACATCGGGATCACCGAAGGAAAGGGGAGGAGTCACTCCCTTATGAAGCCGTAGCCGATAAGCCTCCACCTGCTTCCGACCTGTCTGCTTATGGCAACCCTGTCACCAACCTCGGCGCAGATGGGTATCTGGAGCTTCAGCTCAACGGTGTCCTTCCCGAGACCCGTAACGAGACCCATCGTCCTCGCCGTTCCAACGTTGAGGAGGAGAACCTCACGCCTCTTTACTGGCTCGACCCTGAGTTCTTCCTCCGTCCCGACGACACGGTCGAGGAGATGCACCTCTAGGGTCAGGTCATCCCATACTGGTGGGAGTTTCCCGGGCTTTCCAACGGCGTTTCCTGCCATGAGGTCGCCCTTAGTCAGGTACGGGTCGAGTTTGGTTCCAACCCCAACGAGACCGCCTGGATATGCCTCTTCAACGAACCTCCCCCCCGCCTGCAGGGAGACTATCTCCGTCGTTATCGGCTCGTAGCGTATCCTGCCATGATCCTCGTAGGGAACTCCGGGCCTTATCTCTATCTCCTCGCCGACCTTGAGCTTGCCCTGGATTATCGAGCCACCGATGACACCCCCCATGAGCTTCTCCGGCGGCGTTCCGGGTTTGTTGACATCAAAGCTCCTCAGAACGAGCATTTTTGGGGCCTTCCTGGCGTCCCTGTGAGATCGGGGTATAAACTCCTCAATGGCCGCGAGGAGGACGTCAATGTTGGCACCATGGAGTGCCGAGATCGGGATTATCGGGGCGTTCTCGGCGACGGTTCCCTTAACGAACTCCTTTACCTCCTCGTAGCGCTTCATCACGGTCTCCCTGTCCACGAGCTCTATCTTGTTGAGGGCAATGACCACGTTTCTGTTCCCTACTATCTGAAGGGCCATAAGGTGCTCCCTAGTTTGGGGCATTATCCCCTCGTTGGCTGCTATGACGAGAACGGCTCCGTCCATGAGTGAGGCTCCAGCCAACATCGTCGTCATCAGGGCCTCGTGACCGGGGGCGTCTATGAACGACACACGCCTTTTGAACTTCGTCTCGTGGCCGCAGTAGGGGCAGATTGGGGAGGTGGAGTACCTCCCACAGTTCGGGCACTTCCTTATCTCCGCGTCGGCAAAGCCTATCTTGATTGTGATGCCCCTTCTAAGCTCCTCGCTGTGGGTGTCAGTCCAGATTCCCGTTAAAGCCCTTGTGAGTGTCGTTTTGCCGTGATCAACGTGACCTACCATTCCTATGTTAACTTCAGCCTGCCTAAACTCCTTCTTCTTAGCCACTTCTCTCACCCCTAAGGGTAGAAGCGATGGGCGCTTATTAAGGTTTCTTCATCACGCTCTCTTGGGGTTTTAGTTGGGTGTGTCTCGGATTATCCTTTTGGCATGAAGCGGGGGTAAACAAGCAGATGACTCACAGGGTAGGGGTATCTTGCTTCATAGCGGCTCTTCTCTGAAGAAGATTGCCTTTTCATCCTCGCTAAGAGGGTATCCTGCCTCTGTAAGGAGCTTGGCCGCCATCAGTGCAAATAGCAACCCCAGCAGTCCTAAAATTGCAAGGTTGCCATCTGACCAGCGTCCAGAAAGAGAAGCTGTTATTGGTATAATCCCTATTATGTAGCGGGAAACCAGGAGGTTATTGGCCACTTTGTCGGCTTTTTCTTTGGGATACACTTTTGATAACGTTTTCCACTCCTCTCGGTAGATGTGCAGGATTATTGGGGTCATTGCGATTAGCCAGAGTAGGCCAAACTCTACACCAAGCTCCACCCCATACTTCCCGAAAATAACGACTAAGACCTCAGCTGCAGCTAGGCGTGTGAGGAAATTATGTACGAACTTTTTCCGGTCGTTGACAATCATGGGAGTCCCCCTATAATTTGGATTTAAGGTAATTAGTCTAATAAGAGATAGGGAAAGAAAATAAAAATTTACTTGTTGCCACTGCCGTTTGAATAGGATGTGGGACATATACCTTTGAAGCAGCCTGGGCCACTTGGAGGATCAGTTCTCTCGAAATACGTGTCGTATGAAAGTACTACGTTTCCGATAGTCGGCTTCTCCCACCCTTTAATCTGAGAATGTCCGCTGATAATATCACCGATAGCCCAGGACACCATTCCTGATAATACTTTAGTTCCCGTCGTTCCCAAGAGTGCAATACTCTCTGGGAAGAATACAGAAATAGCAACGCTTCCAACTGCATTAATGGCACTTGCACGGCTATACGTGTGAATATAATACATTGCAGTGGTCACTTCCAATCCTTGATACTCGAGTTTTGGTCTAACGCCAACATACATAATAACCACTTGAGATGTCATCATCGACTTTTATTGTTATCTTCATGAATCTAAACCAGTACCCCTTGATCTTTTTTGGTGACCATGTTATTAGCCCCATAGAATTTAAGGACCACCCTGAGGGGGGATACTTCAATAACTGGTTGTTCCATATAAAAGAGGTCTTCCCAGTGCCCATTGTGGTTGTCAATATCCTTTTCTAGTTCCGCTGGGGTATCAATGCCAGATTTTATGTGCCCGTTTTTGTCGACATACACTTGCCAGGGGAGTGTTATTACGATATAATCGTTAGGTCCATCTATAATTTTCTCAGTGTGATCCCATTCCCAGTGATATGCTAAATATATCCTCCCTCTATACACATAAGACAGATATGGCTCAAAGCTGAGGTGCAATTCACTTTTGTCTCCAAAGATCATCGGTCGAACTGGATTCTCAATTGAGTTTTCTGGCGTTGATGTTGCTGCCGCGCTTCCAGCTGTAACTCCAACCATTAGCAGTCCCAACAGGACTGCGAACAACGGCTTCCACTTCACAAGGTTCACCTCTTTGAGGTTTTTGCATTATGGTCTAATCAACTTATCTTTATAAACTTTTCCTTTTACTCTAAGTAAAAATTCTTCCTTTTTTTCGAGTATAAATTCGTTCCGAGTTAAGTCCCCCTTTTAGAATGAACCAAAAGAAGGCCAAGTAAAAGAGTTGCATGAAGATGCACTTGGAGAATTCACACGCACGTAGGAAGATCAAAGAAAAGGTTTGAAGCTCAGAAGACGAGCTTCATGTTGACCTGCACGACTTCGGGGCTGATAGTGTTGCCCCTGACGGTCTTCTTCCTCCTCTCACCGCGCTCCTTTGGCCTGAAGCCCGGGCCGCGGGAGATGAGTATCTTGACCCTCCTTGGGCCGTGGACGTCCGGCCTCATAGCAAAGCCGTCCTTGTCTGTTCCCCCGGTTACCCTGAGCTTAACGTTGCCCGGAATCTCCTCGCCGAATATCTCTGTGAGGTTGAGACCGAGCTCGCTTGCCGGAACCTCGTCTCCTATGCGCTTTCCAACAAGCTTCTCAGCCTCTTCTCCGCTTATCTCAACCTGCCTAGCTATGCCGTTCTTCGGGTTCGATATAACCAGCTTGAAAGTAGCCATTTCCTCCCACCTCCTGTGTCATTAGCGGGATTCATTGGGATAACCCCTTATCCACCCCCGGGTGCGGCTCAGCCTTTAAAAAGTTTCTCTTCCATCATCACAACTTTTTTATACCCGGGCGCGAGCTTTATGTAAAGGGGTGAGAGAAATGGCGAAGGAAAAGACGACCCTGCCGCCGACGGGAGCGGGATTGATGAGGTTCTTCGATGAAGATACGAGGGCAATAAAGGTTGGACCAAAGGGAGTCATCGCGATGGCTCTTATCCTAGTGGCGGCCGAGATACTGCTCTTCGCATTCGGGCCTCAGATCTTCGGTTAAATGAAGCTCGTCTTCTTCAGTCCCCTCGCGTTCAGTTCTTCGTTTATTATGTTCCTGACAGCCTCTTCAAGACCTCCTTGGGCGAGGCCGTCAACGTCCTCTTTTATCTTGTCTATGTCGTGCCTTAGCCCCTCGAGGAGTTTTATGTACTCCTTGGCCATCTCAAGCTGGCCCTCCTGTCTGACCAGTTGCTCCTTGAGGTGTTCAAAGTCGTCCTTCATGACCTGGAACTTCCTAAGCTCGTGCTGGAGCTCGTCGATCTGCTTCGTAAGCGAGTAGTTCTCCTCCTTCAGCTTCTCTATCGTTTTGTCTTTTTCCTCAAGCTCTCTGACGAGGGTGTTGTACTCCTCTGCCACCTCATTGAGCCTCTCAATCTCCCTCAACGGTGGAACCTTCCCGTTCCCGAGGATTATGACATCTGGACCGACGTTCACTATGTCGTTCGGCTTTATCTTCAGCTTCTTCTCGCTTGAGAACATGCTCTGTCCCTTTCCAAGGTTCTCAATCTCCCTCATCTTTAGGATGAAGTAGAACTGGTCACCCTCGACCTCGACGTTTATATCCGTCACATATCCGAGTATCTTCCCTTCGGTTAGAGATATGACGAACTTGTTTATGAGCTGATTGGCCTTCGCCTCGCTCCCTTCGGGCATAGAACACCACCGCACATATTTTGAGGGGAGGATACTTAACCTTTCCGGCGCCGGCAAGGTTTTATAGGCTCGCCCTGACTCCCTCCGGTGAGACCATGATAATATTCGCGGGACGCTCAAACGTTGGGAAGAGTACTCTCATATTCCGCCTGACCGGGAAGTGGGTGAAGCGTGGGAAGAGACCAGGGGTAACGAGAAAACCTATGGAGGTCAACTGGAGAGGGAGGACGGTAGTCGACCTGCCGGGCTTTGGCTTTATGAGCGGCGTTCCGAAAAGGGTTCAGGAGAGGATTAAGGACGAGATAGTTCACTTCATCGAGGACAACGCGGATGAGATAGAGTTGGCAGTTCTGGTTGTGGACGGAAAAGCGGCCCCAGAGATAATCGAGCGCTGGGAGAGGAGGGGGGAGATACCTGTAGACGTTGAGTTCTACGGGTTCCTACGGGAGCTGGGCATACCAACGGTGGTAGCTGTTAACAAGCTGGACAAGATAAAGAACCCTGAGAGGACAATGAACTTCCTTGCCGAGAAGTTCGGTGTTCCTTACTCCGAAATCGATGAGACCTTTGTGCCGATATCGGCAAAGTTCGGAAAGAATCTTGACGTACTAAGGGTGCTCATAGAGCGGAAGATGCGGGAAAAGAAGGGAAAACCGGAGGAGAATTCAAAGGACCTCGAGGACAATGTGGGTGATGGTCTCCTTGACGCCATCGAGGGATGATATCTCTTCCAGTATTTCGTCGAGCTTCGTTTTATCGGCCTCGACTATGAGGTCAATGTCCCCCGTGACACGGTAGATTTTCTTTATGTTGATCTTCTTTATGGCCTCGTACACACTCTTCCTCTTGGTCGGCTCTATCCTAACGAAGACGAAGACGTCGCCCTTCTTCTCTCCGAGTAAATCCAGGGCCTTGTCGGTGAGGTCGATAAAGCCCCTACCGGTTCTGATATAGCCCCTCTCCTTGAGGACCTTGAGGTGGTTGCTGAGCGCCTGCCTGGTAATTCCGAGCTCCTCGGCAAGCTCGTCTTGGGTCTTCTCAACGGTGTGGACCTCTATGGTCTTACCCTCCTCATGAAACTTCTTGAGGAGCCTTATCTGCCTGGGGGTGAGGGTGTTCTTGTCCTCCATCTCTAAAACCTCCTTTGCATGTCCCACTTTTACATTTTATTAAACTAGGGTATGGTCATTGTCAATGTCAAACTTCCGATTCTATACCCATGCCACTTAAACCACTTATAAGCCTTTTCATCACTTCAGTTAGATTTTTAACGCTCCGTACTTAGTTTAAAACATGAACAAGGCCTCCTACACGACCGACGTTCCGGAGGACAGGTTTGAGCTGGTCAACGTGATACTCCACACCCCAAAGAGACCCCTTCGTGTCATGCTAATAGGCGGTTCCGACAGCGGCAAGACGACGCTCCTCACCTTCCTAGCGAACGAGCTTATCAAGGATGGCCTCCGCGTTGCGGTTGTGGACAGCGACGTCGGCCAGAAGGGTATTCTTCCACCTGCGACGGTGAGTTTTGCCCTGCCAGACGGCCCGTTTTCAAACCCGAGCGAGCTGAGTGGTACTGCCCACTACTTCATTGGCACGACTTCCCCGGGGCAGTACGTTGGTGAAATGGCTGTTGGTGTTGAAAGATTGGTCAATGGGGCATCATCCCTTGCGGACGTGGTTCTCATCGATACCACGGGCTTTGTAACCGGCCCTGGAGCCGAGATGAAGCGCCTGAAGGTCGAACTCATAAAACCAGAGTTGACCGTTGTCCTCGAGCGGAGGGGGGAGATGAAATACCTCTCGAAACTCCTCACCCCGTACACCAAGGTGATTAGACTAGGAATAAGCCCCCACGTGAGAGAGCACTCTCCCAATGAGAGGGGATCCGTTAGGGAGGAGAAATGGAGGGCCTACTTTGCAGGTTCCTCCCTTGCGGAGGTTGACCTCGGTGAGCTGGCCGTTGGTGGGATCTCGCTCTTCCAGGGCAGGCCTCTTTCGACCCAGGAAAAGGAGCTTTTCTCCTCCGTTTTTGGCTGGCTTGTCCTGGCGGGATGGAAGGGAGAACGTTACACCGTCATCAAGTCCGATGTTGGAAGGTTTCCAAGGCACTACAATCGGTTCTCCCTCCGGGCGATTGACTTTGAGAAGATGAGCAACCTCATTGTGGGCTTCGTAGATAAGACCGGCCTCTGCCTTGGCCTAGGAATCCTCAAGTGGATAAACTTCAGTTCACGCGTTGCACAGGTCCTCACGCCCCTTCCTCAGGAAGTCCTTGAGAACACCGTTGAACTGCGCTTTGGCAGGATACGTGTCCTCGAGACCGGTGAGGAGCTTGGACTTATCGGGAGGGACGAGCTTTAGCAAAGATTTTTAAGGCAATCTCCTAAATGAATTAGGTGGCCCTAATGGAACTCAAGGCTTTCATCGAGATTACCCGGCCCCACAACTGTGTTCTCGCTGGAGTAGTTGGTCTTCTCGGCTCGGTTGTGGCGGCGGGTCACTTTCCCGATGCTCTAATCGCGCTCCTCACCTTCCTTGTGGTCACCCTGGGCTGCGCCGGCGGTAACACGGTAAACGACTACTTCGACTACGAGATAGACAGCATAAACCGACCCGATAGACCCCTCCCACGGGGGGCCATGAGCAGGGGGGCTGCCCTTTGGTATGCGATGGCCCTCTTTGCGGTAGGGCTTTCCCTCGCGGCCCTAATAAACGTCTACGCCCTAGCCCTAGCGGTTGTAGCGTACGCTACGATGTTCCTCTACGCTTGGAAGCTCAAGCCCCTACCGTTCATTGGAAACCTTGCCGTTGCCGGGCTGACGGGGCTCACGCCCCTCTACGGTGCGGTGGCAGTCGACCACATTGGTCTGGCCGGAACACTCGCCATTTGTGCCTTCCTCGTCAACGTGGCTCGGGAGGTCGTTAAGGACATTGAAGACGTTGAGGGAGACCTGACCAAGGGCGCCAGAACCCTTCCGATATTATGGGGGCAGAGGAAAGCGGCTTACGTTGGGGCAATATTTGCGGTGCTGACTGTCATAGCCTCATTTCTCCCGGTTAAGGCGGGCGTTGGCCTCGGCTACTATGCCATGCTACCGGTAGATTTAATAATCCTCTACGCGGCTTACCTCATACTCCGCTCCCAGGACAAGGTGACCGCCCACAGGGCGCAGAAGCTACTGAAAATAAGCATTTTCCTTGCGGTGATGGCTTTCCTGATCGCGGCTCTGGTTTGAGGAGGTGATGCTCATGAAGATGGAACTTTGGGATGAACTCGTAAAAGCATTGGAGGAGGACGGTCTCTGGACCGTTGTAACCTTCAAGACCCCCCACGGCCCTGGGGCAACCCTTGAGGAGCTTGCAAAGGCAGTTGAAAAGGCTGGCTGGCGCGTTACCTTTAAGGCCAACTGGTGGACCGCTGATATACCCTACGGGCTGGCCAGAATGGATCTCAGAAAGGACGGCAGGGAAAAGATACTGCTTGGAAAGTGGATACTCGGAAGGGAACTTGAACTCGTCAAGCTTGAGAACATGCCCCTCGAAAAGGGACGTGACGAGTTCTTCAGAATGGTGGACAGTATAACCTCAACACTGATCTATGACCCCGTGATAAGAACCATGAGGGAGCAGTACTAACCCCCCACCTTTTGGTTTGGTGCGTCCTTTTCTGGGGCTACCTACTAAAGCAGTAAAGTAGAAAAGCTCAGAGCGGCTCGTAGTAGCCTATCTCCGGCTCGTAGATTTCGCCCTCCGCTAGGAGCTGGGTTATGGCATCCTCGAGGATGTCCTCATCGAACTCAGAGGAAAGCTTTTTGACGATGAACTTGTGGGATAGCGCTTTTCCCTTCTCCCTTAGGAGTTCCACAACCGCTTTCTTGGCCTTCTTGACCTCCAGGTTCTCCTGCGGCTCCTTCTCAGGGGGTTCCTCCTCGAAGAGCTCTTCCTCCAGGTTCCTCTGCTCCAATACCATCGTGTATAATTCGTCCATGGTCATCAGCAGGTCCTCGTCAACGCCCTTGTTCTTCGCTATGACCTTTGCCTTGGCCGTTATCCCGTAGCGGTTGTATATGTCGAAGGCCAGTCTGGCTTTTTTCGCGTGCTCGGTCTTCTCCTTGAGGGTCTCATAGCGGTGGAGTATCCAGAAGTCCGGGTCGACCTTGGTAACCCCTTCCACGAGTATCTGCTTATCGTCGCGCCATTCTGCTACTTTCCCGATTACCTGAACCAGGTCTCCCTTCTTCACAAGCCTGATGAAGCGCGTGTCGTCGCGGAAGCCCAAAACCCATATCGTTCCCGTCCCATCGTCAATCTGGAATTTTCCGTAGGTCTCGTCGTCGCTTATCACTGGCTCCCTGACGACTGTTGCGGCCACCTTGGCGCGGTAGACCTTTCTCGCGTCCCTTGTTATGAGGTAGTTCGGCTCGAAGTCGCCCTCGCTCCTGACGTAGTAACCGTTTAGGATATCCTTAATGTAAACTCTGCTCGCTGGAAGGCGCTTTTTCATGATTCCTCACCTCCGAAGAATTCGATGATCCCCTCGAGCTTTGGAATGACTTTCCTCTCAAGCTCCCTTATCTCCTCAAGGGCTTCAATGTCGGCGTTGCTGAAGTCCTGCACCACCTCGCCGTAGATGTGGACCCCTTCGTCGTTCCTGATGATCCTTCCGATGACCCTCACTATCTGACTGTTCTCTGGTAAAACGTTCTCCTCGCTCTCGATGAGTATGACGCCGGTTCCGTCGTCGATCCAGAAGGTGTAGTCCATTTTGTCCACCTTGAAGGCCTTCCCGATTAGGGAAATGCGCGTGTCGTCTTCTTTTATCTCACTTATTTTCCTCTCGACGGCGGGCTTCCTCCTCTTAAAGCGGACCTCCTCCATTTCACTCACCCCCCTCAAGCTCGGCTATGGCCTTCTTAAGTTCGGCCTTGGCCCTTGATATCTCCCGGCGCGGGTTGACCTCGTCCCATCCAAAGGCCTTAAGAAGAAGTCCAAGGAACTTGTCGTCCACTGCGTTTCCCCTGACGATTATCTCCCTTCCGAGGAGGTGATAGTACTCGTCCTCGGCCAGCTTCCTTCCGGCCTCTTTGATGGTCAGGCCGCTTTCAACGAGTTCTCTGAGCTTCTCGGATATCTCCTCAGGGTCGGCCCCTATAAGCTCCGCAGCATCGTCCCCGAAGAGGGTCGTTCTTATGTAGCCGGTAGAGTCGTCGAGGCCGAAGTCGAGGATAACTACCTTTATCGGCTTGACCTCACCATGTTCTGGGCATATCCAGGTGTTCGTTGTTGGGTCGTGGTCTACCTTCCTCCTGCACTGGGGGCATGCGTCATAGGCAGTAACGCGATAGAGCCTAGCTATTGTCCCCCTCACTTCAATGAACCTCTCTCCCCCCGTGAGCTCTCCTATCTTTCTCCGCTGGTAGTTGTAGCTTCTGACTTCATCGAGCGGAGGGATCTCCCCAACGCGCGGATCTTCCGGGTCGATTATTATCCTTGTTCTGAAGTTGGCGTGGAGCTCTATCCCGTTCCGCCCTTCCCTTACTGTGGGGTCAATGACCTTTATCACATCCCCCGGGTTGAGTTCGTCGTAGTATTTGACAACAGCGTTGTCCCAGAGGACAAGCCTGGCTTTGCCAGTTGAGTCGTAGATCATGAGGTTTGCGACCCTGCCAGTAGAACCGTTTCGTTTTTTATACTCTCTGGGGGGGTATTTCCTCATAATCCTGGCGACGATGTTTATACCGGTCATTCCTGGAACGAGGTCTTTTATGTGGGGAAGTTCCTCGCTTCCTTCGAGGCTGATACCAAGTTCTTCGGCGAGCATAACCGCGGCCGCGTGCTCCGATATGCCCTCGCGCTCCGCTATTTTTCGTATCCTAGCCTCGATTTCATCCAGTGAGAGGCCCTTTCGTCTCTCAATCCTGCTTATAATCTCCTCCTTTGTTAGCACTCCCATAACACTCACCTTAATGGTAATCATAGTTCCAGGTATTTAAACCTTTCTCTGGTGTCCTATTTTCAAAAAAGGCCTCCCCTTTGGTTCCAGGAGGAACGGGGCTTCACTCCTCACCGGACGTTTTTGGCTCGACAATTTCTGTCTCTTTTACCTTCCCGGAGGAATTTTCATTCCCTCCTTCAATCTTCACGATAAGGTCGCTGTACTCAGCGTGGACCACCTTTTTGAAGGTCTCTTTGATTATTACCGGGTTGTTCTCTGGGAACCCATAGAGTTCCGCGAACTTCGATGTCGTTCCGAGGAGCTTCGTTCTCTCGTAGGGTTCCGCGTATATCATCCCCATGTCAAGTAGCTTCCTTATGTGCTCGTAGGCTTGGCTTCCGCGGAGCTTCACGACTTTACTCTGCTCTATCGGCTGGAGGTAGGCTATGAGAGCGAGTGTCTTTAGTTCTCCCGTTCTGAGATCAGGTCTTGGCATAAGGTGGGCAACCCTCTGGCTGTATTCCTGCTTGACCTGCATGACGTATTTATCGCCCAAAACCCGTACAACCTCAACTGCGCTCTTCCTCTCGGCGTATTCAGCGGCAATGAGGTCTATGAGTTTCTCCAGATAGTCTAGTGACTTTATTCCGAGTGCCCTCGACAGCTCCTTTACGCTTAGGGGTCTACCCGACACAAAGAGGGCCGCCTCCACGAGAGCCTTATCCTCAAGCAGTCCCATTATTTCCACCCTCCATATTTCTGAGCCGGATTCTATAACCTTTTCCCTGACCGCAAACTTTATAAAGTCCACTCGGGAGGTTGGTACCGGTACGGCGGTCATAGCGGTGGGGTCATACCCGGTCTCGTTTCGACCCCGGAAGTTAAGCCCGCCTGCGTTTCCGGTTGTACTGCCCTCCGGGAGGGGGTGGGAAGCCGGAAACGCCGCCGGCCTCTATTCATGCGCCCGGGTGGTGTAGCCCGGCCCATCATACGGGACTGTCACTCCCGTGACCCGGGTTCAAATCCCGGCCCGGGCGCCACACTCACAAACTTCGCCTTCGTGAAGTTTGATCAAGGTTTGCATGTCACTTTTAGAAATTCCCAGTTTTGGGAAGGGTTTGCTCTTTCACTTGTAGGGTTACAGTGTTTCACTGTTAGAATAACACCCTCCGGGTGTTAAGGGGAAGTTGAAACCTTTTTTAGATTGCGTTTTCAGGTGCAAACCCGCTTTGAGCTTGCGACTTGAGGAGACATGCAAACTCATTCTTGAATTTTTCGGGAAGTTCGCCCTTTGATCAAAAACCTTGTACTGCAAAGTTTGCTTGCTTCGCAAAGCGCTGATGGAAAGATCGCGTACCTTCTGAAAAACTCAAATTCTCGAGGGGTTTACTCCTCAATTGCCAGTTCTTGAGCGTTTGGTCTTCTCAAGACGCCCGAAGGGCGCCAGAATAAAGTGCAAGATCTGTTTAAGGACTTCGTTTAGAGGTAATCCCCAAAACTGCACCGGGATATTGAAACGTGCACACCGGTGCTATACACTTGTAGTAGATCAAGGGTTATGATTCTTGTTTGAAAGCTCGTTATGGTGGGATTTTCAATTGGAATTGCTTTTTGGATTGTGGATTCCTTATCGGGAGTGTTTTCAAGTGAGTTCGAGTTTTTAGCGCTCCAACGGAGCGCGGTAAGAGTGAACCCTTTCAAGAGTCCCTCCCGCAAAAATTCACCCTCATTTTGGCATCTCAAAAAAGAACTACCAACTTTGATGAAACTTTTGCCGAGCAAAAGTTTCTTATGGAGCCCCGGGCGGGGTTTGAACCCGCGGCCTGCCGCTTACCAAGCGGCCGCTCCGCCAGGCTGAGCCACCGGGGCGTCGATGATACGATGCCTGGGGAGCTTTATAAATTTTTCCCCTGTCCAGACCGCAACCTTATTTAGTGGATGGGTGGATAACTCCTCGGGTGAAAACGTGAAGGTTGGGATCGTTTTTGGGATTAGCGAGCTTGCTAACCCTAAGGACTTTGAGAAGAAAGCTTCGGAGTTTATCACCTCCCTTGCCAGCGAATTCGACGTCGTTGGAGGTTTCTTCATCTCAACTAAGGCGGACTTCAAAGAGGCCAAAGCGACGGTGAACTTCAACGAGGTTGACACGATAGTCATCTATCCGCTAACCGGCGGCACGGAGGGAGCGTTGAAGGAGTTTACTGTCTACAGGAGGCCGGTTGTCGTCTACGGCGACCCGTTCAACAACTCTCTCGCTGCGGGAATAGAACTCAGGGAGTACTTCCGCGAGCGGTTAGTCCCATCAACCCTCGTCAAAAACTTCAACGAGCTTAGGGCAGCTTTACTAGGCTACGACGATATGAGGGAAACCCTAGACAGGTTCCTGAAGATGCGCATCGGTCTGATAGGCCGCGTTTCGCCCTGGCTCATAAACGAGAAGTTCGAGTTGCCCTACACGAGGATCAGCCTCAAGAAGTTCTACGAGTACTACGATGCGGTTACGGATGAAGAGGGCTGGAATGCCGTTGAGGGGATAGTATCCAAGGCGGCTGAAATTAAAGAACCCGATAGGAAAGCTTTAGTCAAGGCTGGCAGGATATACGTGACGATAGGGAGAATTCTCGAGGAGTACAACCTCGATGGTTTTACCATAGGATGTTTCGATCTCATAGGGAAGATCGGCTCAACCCCCTGTCTGGCTTTGGCCATGTTCAACGCCCGCGGAGTCCCCGCTGCATGTGAGGGCGAGCTTAACTCCCTCTTAGGTATGATGATAGTGCAACGCTTCTTTGGCAAACCTGCCTTTATGGGTAACGTAGCGGACTACGGCGAGAGTCACCTGATTCTGGCACACTGTACCGCGCCGCTAATCGGGCGTTACGTTCTAAGAAGCCACTTCGAGAGCGGAACCGGTGTCGGTGTTGACGTGCAGTTACCAAAGGGAAAGGCGAGCCTGCTAAAGATGCGTGGAAGGAAAGCGGTCGTTGCAGGCGTCGAAGTTGTCGGGCAGGAACACAGCAACATGCGCTGCAGGACGCAGGTCAAGCTCAGAGTCGAGGATGCCGTGGACTTCATAGATGGAACCCTCGGAAACCACCACCTTCTCGTCTACGTCGAGGGTGAGGAACTTGCGGATCTGCTCAGCGAGCTTGGCTTCGAGGTCATGCTCTACTGATTTTCCTTTCTGTTAAGTTCTAGAAAAGCTAAAGGGAAGAAAAAGAAACTCATGCGGTCTCTTTTATCCCAGCAAACTTCGCTCCATAGAGCTTCAGGCCCAGCCAGGTAACGAAGCCTGCCCCAACGAGTACCGGGTTCAACGTAACCCCAACAAGGCCTAAGACCCCAACGAGGCCGCGGACCCATTTCTTCAGGTGTGTTCCGTAGAAGCCGGTCAGCGATATCGCCAGCAGGTACATGACGAAGAGCGTTGCCACCATGTAGTAAACCACCTCCAATGTTGCCATGACGCTCCAGTGGGGCACCGTTATGAGGAACATCTTGGGGTGGGTGAAGTAGATGTAAGGTCCGACGTAGCCCGCGAGCGCGTACTTGACCGCATTCATTGCCGTTTTCCAGAAGTCTCCTCCCGCTATGGCAGAGCCAGCGTAGCTCGCGAGGGCAACTGGGGGGCGTAACGTCCGCGAGGATTCCGAAGTAGAACACGAAGAAGTGGGCTGCTAAGAGGGCTATGAGGGTTGTGTATCCCGGAACCGGCTGGTCGTAGGGGGGGATGTTCTGGACGAGCATGTAAATGGCCGGTGCGGAGACGAGTGAGGTTATGATGTAATTCGCGGTGGTTGGAACGCCCATTCCAAGGATGAGGCTGAAGACCATCGTCAGGATGAGGAGGAGCCAGAGGTTGCCGCCGGTTAGACTTACGAGACGGTAGCCGATGTTGGTCAGCTCACCGGTCATGGTGAGGACGCCCTGTATTAGTCCAGCGGCCGCCGCGGCCAGCATGACGCTGACACTCGTTTTGCCCGCGTCTATCATGGCCTCGTAGGTTGCCCTGTACATCATCTTGCCACTGTCTATCTTGGAGTAGTAGCCGACAAGGATCGAGAACAGGATTCCAAAGACGCCGGTCATGAGGACTATCTGCTCCTTCGTCATCATCAGGTACTTCGTGAGGGCCACGAAGAGCAGGAACGAGGTTGTTATCCAGTACTTCTCGTTGAACTCCACGCCCTTCTTGACGAGTCCGAGACCGGTAAGGACTAGGAAAGTGGCGAAGAGCGTCAGTGTAGAGACCATGACCCAGTTCTTGCCCGTGAACATGAGGAACGTCGCAAGGAGCGCTATCACCACGTAGAGCTTCTCGTTTCCAGCTATCTCATCCCTTGAAATCCACGCCACCCAGATGGCAACGCCAAGGGATGAAACCGCGGAGATGTGCGGCGGAATTCCCCAGACGAGGGCAACCGTGATGACAACTATGGGCAGGAGGATGTAGAGCTTCCTGATGAAGTAACTCATGGTCTTGAAGGCCTCTGCGGCCATACCCTTGAGTCCAAGCCTCTTGGTCTCGAGGTCGATGAAGAGGTAAACGCCACCGTAGTAGACCAGCGCCGGAATGACCGCCGCGATTATAAGCCTGTTGTATGGGATGTTGAGGAACTCTGCCATTATAAAGGCCGCTGCACCCATAATGGGCGGCATCAGCTGGCCGCCGGTTGAGGAGACAGGCTCTACACCTCCAGCTATCTCCGGAGGGTAACCTGTCTTCTTCATTAGGGGTATCGTGAAAGTTCCGGTGGTTAAGACGTTGGCAACGCTCGAACCGCTGACCATCCCCATGAGGGCGCTCGAGACAACTGCCGATTTGGCTGGACCGCCGGGCTTCTTTCCGAAGAGCGCTATCATAAACTCCGTTATGTAGTCACTCACGCCTATCTTTAGCAGGAACGCCCCAAAGAACACGAAGGCGAAGACGTATATCGTCATGACGAAGAACGGGATTCCGAAGATACCCTCGTCGAAGTAGAGCTGCTGGACGAAGCGGCTCCAGTTGAAGCCAATGGCGTAGATGCCGTAGGCCAGGAAGAGAACCACTATTGCCGGTAGAACCCAACCCAAAACCCTCCTCGTCGCCTCGAGGACGATGGTTATTGCTATTAGACCCATTACATTTTTCTTTTACAAGCCTCGCCCTTCGGGGCGGGGTACGAACAACCACCCAGCTAGCCCTTAAGCGGGAAAGCAACACCCTTTTAAAGCCTAAGAACAATACCATGCTTTGAAATGAAACGCTCAGTAACCATCAAACTCCAGCCGAGCAAGGAGCAGGAGAAAATCCTTTTTGAGTTAGCTCAAGCCACCGCAGTAATCTGGAACAAGCTCAATTACCAGCGTTTAAAACAATTCAAAGAATTCGGCAAGATTGATTTTAATGAAACAGAAAAGGAAGCTTATCACGAGTTCAAGGACTGGATTGGTGGTTCGACAGTCCAACAATTAGCCAGAAAGAACGCTGAAAGCTGGAGGAGCTTCTTCTCGCTCAACAAGAAGAAAAAGAGTGGAGAATTACCAGAATGGTTCAAGCCCAAACCGCCCGGCTTTGTCAGGAAGGAAAACGGGAGGAAAATCTTCATAATTCCCCTCCGGAACGACCAGTACAGGATTACCGGGAATGTTATCGAACTGCGAAGACTTGGAAAGTTTGGAAGACTGAGGATTCAATTCAAGGGCAGAATTCACCTGAAGGGCAAGCAGGGGCGGCTTGAGATAACTTACGACGAGGTAAAGCGGAAATGGTATGCTCACGTTAGCTTCACCGCCGAGGAGAAGCTAATCAACTGCGAGTGGGTTAGTGTTCCGAGACAACCCGTAGGAGACCTCTCGGCGGGTATTGACTTAGGAGTAAACAACCTGATGGCCGTTTACGTTGAGAACGGTGAGAGTTTTTTGGTCAATGGAAGACCGCTGAAGAGCATTGATTTTTACTGGCAGAAGAGAATAGCAGACTACCAGTCAGAACTCAACAAGTCTGGAGCAAAAACGAGTAGGAACCTCAAAAGAATGCACGAGAAGGCTAAACTCCAAGCCAAACACTACATCAACACTGCCATGAGACAAACTGTTGAGAGGCTTTATCGTCTCGGAGTTTCGAGGATTGTGGTTGGTTATCCTAAAGGCATAGCCCGGAACTCTGAGAAAGGCAGAAAGCAGAATTTTCTCCTCTCCCAAGTTTGGCGGTTCAATTACGTTATCAAACGTCTCAAGGAAGTCTCGGAAGAATATGGTATTCTCGTTGAGGTTGTGAACGAGGCTTTCACTTCTCAATCCTGCCCTCTCTGCGGCCAACGCCATCCTGATGGTAGGATTTTCAGGGGTTTGTTTAAGTGCTGTAGAGAGGGCGTTGTGATGAATGCGGATTTAGTTGGAGCGTTTAACATTTTAAAGAAGGTGGCAAAAACGATAACCCCGAACTTGGGTTGGTCTCTATGCCCAAGTGAGGGGTAATTGGCCGGAGACCCGGCCAGAGGGGTTGAAGACCTGTTTTAGTTTGGGTTTTAATGAGACCCCTCAAACCTCCCCGTCCTTAACTAGGGGTTAAACCGTTGGAACCCTTCGCCCTTCACGGCGGGGAGGAGGTCAGGTAGACCTTCTCAATGCTGTTCCATACACCCGCGGCCTGGAGTATCTGCTGGGCTGCGACGGCGGTGCCGCTTCCGGCCGCTCCAACCGCCACCTTCTTGCCCTTAAGGTCTTGGAGGGTCTTTATGTTGCTGTCGGCGCGGACAACGAACTGGATGGTCTCAGGATAGAGTGCGGCGATGCCGCGGAGCTTCTTTACGGGTTGCCCTTGAAAGCGTCCAGAACAACTCCGTTGTAGGCGTAGTAAGCGACATCGTTCTGCATGATGGCCGCCTGTGCATTCCCATCTCCTATAGCCTTGGCGTTAGAAACGCTCGCACCGCTTGTAACCGCTTTGGCGTTGATTTTTATCCCGGCCTCCTTGGCGCTGTACTGGTTGAGTATGTTCGCATAGGCCGAGCCGAGCGGATAGTAAACACCACTGGTTCCACCGGTGTAGATTGTCAAACTATAGGACTCCGTTGCGGAGCTTGTAGTACCGGTTCCGGTTCCACTCCCGCCGCCGGAGCTTGTACAACCCGCCATAACAACGGCAAAAAGCAAAACAGCAACCAACCCAAGGGTGGTTATGGTTTTCCTCCTTTTTACGCACCTCTAAACTACAACGTACATCCATGGTCGAACGACCACATTAGGATATTGGAGTACAAATAAAGTTATATAGTTTGCGTTATCTTTCCGTAAATCTTTCGTCTAATATCAGAGTTCCTCGTTAAAAAATCGAAATAAACTATATGAAAGTAGAACCCTGGTGGACAAAGCCTTTTAACCCCCTCCCCTTAGGTTGGGCGGGGTTGAACATGGAGGTTATAATGAGCACGAAAGTAGACCCCGCGTCGGTCAACATCGTGGAAAAACTGGTGGAGAACTTTGGCTTTAAGGAGACAGAGGAAGTCTTTGACAACAACCCCGTTTACATCAAGGGAAACATGGCGATACTGACCACAAACGACGAGATGATATACTATGACAACCTTGATTCGGGGATAGAAAGGCAACTCGGCTTCAAACCTGAGATAATAGCCTTTGCCTCAAGACATTCGAGCAGGCAGAAGCTCCCGGCTTTAACTGTCCACGTCACGGGCAACTGGGGAAAAGCGATGTACGGTGGGAAAGACGGGAGTTTGGCCGTAGCAGAGCCAAGGGCAATGAAGCTCGCCCTCCTTAAGATGAAAGAGTTGAACGACCTCGGCTGGACCGTCTGCTATGAGGCAACTCACCACGGGCCGAGCGAGCTTGAGGTTCCGAGCTTCTTCATCGAGATAGGTTCGAGTGAGGAGGAGTGGATGAACGATAAGGCCGGCGAAATCATTGCGGAGACGATAGTGCACGTCCTTGAGAACTACAAAAGGGCGGGCTTCCCCGTTGCCATTGGAATCGGTGGGGGGCACTATGTTCCCAAGCAGACGAAGCGGGCGCTCGAGACCGAGCTTGCCTTCAGCCACATGGCGCCGAAGTACGCGCATCCTTTAAGCAGAGAAATGCTTCTGAAGGCCATAGAGCGCACCTCTGGAAAGGTTGATGCCATATACGTTGACTGGAGGGGTAGCAAGGGGGAAACGAGACAGATGGCAAGGAACCTCGCTGAGGAGCTTGACCTTGAGTTCATAAGAGACTGAACGGGCGAAATCTTTAAAGACGTTGAGCGGAATTCTAAAATCAGCTTCCTTAGCTAAATTTATATACTATGTTCGTACAAAGTGGGATAGGTGTTAAATTGCCCGGAGGGTGGAAGGATGCTGAAGCTGATTGAAGACGCCATTGAGAGAACCGCCACAGCCCCCGATAAGGTAGCGGAGCCCCCTGCTCCGCAGACTGACATTGATGAAGAACTCAAGAGAATACTCGAGCAGATACAGGCTAAGATATACGTCGTTGGTGTGGGTGGTGCTGGGTGCAACACCATTAACAGGATGATGCAGGTGGGTATACAGGGGGCCAAGATAATAGCCGTTAACGCCGATGCCCAGGATCTCCTCAAGGTCAGCGCCCACAAAAAGATACTCATTGGTAAGGAGCTTACCCGTGGTCTTGGCGCTGGAAACAACCCGAAGATGGGTGAGGAAGCAGCTAAAGAGAACGATAGGGATATTAGGGAGGCCATCGAGGGTGCGGATATGGTCTTCATAACCTGCGGTCTCGGCGGTGGAACCGGAACCGGTGCCGCCCCAATTGTTGCAGAGATAGCCAAGAAGATGGGTGCTCTCACGGTTTCAGTGGTTACGCTTCCCTTTACAGTTGAGGGCATTAGGAGAATAAAGAACGCCGAGTACGGCCTTGAGAGGCTCAGGAAGAACAGCGACACTGTAATAGTCATCCCGAATGACAAGCTCATGGAAGTTGCCCCGAACCTGCCGATACACATGGCCTTCAAAGTTGCTGACGAGATACTCGTCCAGGCCGTTAAGGGTATAACCGAACTCATCACCAAGCCCGGTCTGGTAAACCTTGACTTCAACGACGTTAGGGCGGTTATGAAGGACGGCGGCGTTGCTATGATAGGTATAGGCGAGAGTGACAGTGAGAAAAGGGCTTTGGAGGCGGCTCAGCAGGCATTGAACAGCCCGCTCCTTGACGTTGATATCAGCGGTGCCAAGGGTGCCCTTATAAGCATCAGTGGAAGTGATGTCAAGCTCGAGGAGGCCCAGCAGATAATTGAGCTCGTTACGAGTAAGCTCGACCCCGAGGCACAGGTCATCTGGGGCATCCAGCTCGATGAGGAGCTCAACAAGATGATTAGAATACTCATCGTGGTTACCGGTGTCAGCTCCCCCTACGCCGTTGCTGAGGAGCAGGAGTCCAGCGGCTACTACGGTGAGGAGGGGGAGAGAAAGGTTATTAAACTCGACCTTGAGGAGCTTTGACGGCTCCCCTCTCAAAATTTAGTGGGGTGACAACTGTGGCAACAGTCATGGAAAAACTTAAGAGTTTCTGGGTCGAGTCTAAGAGGGTTCTAATGGTCACGAAGAAGCCGGGATGGAGAGAGTTTAAGCTCGCCGTGAAGATAACAGGGCTTGGGATGATACTCATTGGAACCATTGGACTTATAATCCGCCTCCTCGGATACGTGTTTACCGGCTCATAGCTTTCGATAGATGGTGATGCTCATGGACGAGTCTAGGATATTCACAGTACGCGTCACGGTGGGTCAGGAAGAAACCACCGCAAAGCTGGTATACAGCAAGGTTAAAACGTACAATCTCCCCATTTATGCTCTACTTGCTCCATCCAAAGTTAAGGGCTATATCTTTGTGGAGGCCCCTAACAAGAGCGCCGTTGATGAGGCTATTAAAGGAATTCGGCACGCCAAGGGAACCCTTCCTGGTGAGGTTAAGTTCGAGGAGGTAGAACACTTCCTCGAGGAGAAGCCGGCTGTGAGTGGCTTCGAGCCGGGAGACATCGTTGAACTAATCGCCGGCCCGTTTAAGGGGGAGAAGGCAAAGGTCGTTAGGGTCGACGAGGGCAAGGACGAGATAGTCGTTGAGCTCGTTGGTTCAATAGTCCCGATACCGGTCACGGTGAGGGGTGAATACGTTAGACTTATAAGCAAACGTCAGAAGGAGTGAAAGAACCATTCAGAGGTGAGAAAGATGGCACAAGTTGTTGAGGTGCTCGTTGAAGGAGGAAAGGCTTCACCCGGACCGCCGCTCGGTCCTGCAATCGGTCCGCTTGGACTCAATGTTAAACAGGTCGTCGACGAGATAAACAAAGCCACCAAGGACTTCGAGGGAATGCAGGTTCCCGTTAAGATCATTGTCACCGACCCCAAGAAGAAGACCTTCGAGATCGAGGTCGGCGTCCCTCCGGTTAGCCAGCTCATTAAAAAGGAGATAGGCGCCCCGAAGGGTTCGAGTGAGACTGGCCATACCCCCGTTGGGAACCTCACAATGGAGCAGGTCATCAGGATAGCCAAAGCCAAGCAGGATCAGATGCTGGCAGCAAACCTTAAGACAGCGGCCAAGGAGGTCATAGGCACCGCACTGAGCATGGGCGTTACAGTTGAGGACAAGGACCCCCGGGAAGTTCAGGGGGAGATTGACAAAGGTGTTTACGACGAGATTTTCGCTAACGCCGAAGAGTGAGGGAAAAGTTTAAAAATCCCTCTTTTTACGCATCTTTGATTTTTTTGGGCTTAAATCAAAACCGAAAGGAGGGCTGTAAATGGCCTTTGACAGGCAGAAAATCGTGGAAGCAGTGAAGGAGGCGAAGGCCCGAGCCAAGCCGCGGCACTTCACACAGACCGTCGAGATGGCAGTCAACCTCAAGGAGATAGACCTGAAGAAGCCTGAGAACAGGTTCAAGCTTGAGGTTGTGCTGCCCCACGGTCGTGGGAAGGAGCCTAAGATTGCGGTCATCGCTGATGGTGCCGTTGCCGAGGCGGCTAAAAAGCTCGGGCTTGATGTGGTTAGTGGAGAACATCTTGAAGAGCTGGCGAAAAACCCAAGGGAAGCCAGGAAACTCGCCAAGAAGTACGACATGTTTATTGCCGCGGCTCCGTTGATGCCGAAGATCGGTAGGTACCTCGGTAGGTACCTCGGTCCGAGGAACAAGATGCCACAGGTTGTTCCACCAACAATGACAAACCTCGATCCGATCATCGCCAGGCTCAAGAGAACGGTTAAGCTGCAGCTCAAGAACAACCCGG
This sequence comes from Thermococcus sp., assembly GCF_027023865.1. Classification (NCBI taxonomy): domain Archaea; kingdom Methanobacteriati; phylum Methanobacteriota; class Thermococci; order Thermococcales; family Thermococcaceae; genus Thermococcus; species Thermococcus sp. The sequence goes on from NZ_JALVUC010000010.1 coordinate 57,710, forward strand.
TTGTTCACGCGCCGATAGGAACCGAGGGCATGGACGATGAGAAGCTGACTGAGAACGCTGAGGCGGTTCTCAACGCGATCATTGGAAAGCTTGAGCGCGGTGAGAACCAAGTGAAGTCAGTGTACGTCAAGACCACCATGGGACCGGCCGTTAAGGTTGAGAGGTGAGGGAGATGGCCCACGTAGCCGAGTGGAAGAAGAAGGAAGTTGAAGAGCTCACCGAGGTTATCAAGGACTATCCAGTGATAGCGCTCGTTGATGTGGCCGGCGTCCCAGCCTACCCGCTCAGCAAGATGCGTGAGAAGCTCCGTGGTAAAGCCCTTCTCCGCGTGAGCAGGAACACCCTCATCGAGCTTGCCATAAAGAGGGCCACGGAAGAGCTTAGCAACCCCGAACTTGAGAAGCTCATTGACTATATCCAGGGTGGGACTGGAATACTCGCCACAGATATGAACCCCTTCAAACTCTACAAGCTCCTTGAGGAGAGCAAGACCCCTGCCCCTGCCAAGGCTGGCGCGGTTGCTCCTCACGACGTCGTCATCCCGGCCGGACCGACTTCACTCGCTCCGGGTCCGATCGTCGGCGAGATGCAGGCCCTTGGAATCCCAGCAAGGATTGAGAAGGGCAAGGTAAGTATACAGAAAGATTACACTGCCCTCAAGGCCGGCGAGATCATTACCGACCAGATGGCCAGAATCCTCAACGCACTCGGTGTCGAGCCGCTGGAGGTTGGCCTCAACCTACTCGCGGCCTATGAGGATGGTATAGTTTACACTCCAGAAGTCCTTGCGATCGATGAGAACGAGTACATCAACATGCTCCAGCGGGCATATACCCACGCGTTCAACCTATCGGTCAACACAGCCTACCCGACGAGCCAGACCATTGAGGCCATCATCCAGAAGGCCTTCTTTGGAGCGAAGAACGTTGCCGTCGAGGCTGGTTACGTCACACCTGAGACCGTCGAGGAGGTCTTTGGCAGGGCGCTCCGTGCCGTCCTGCTCATAGCACAGAACCTGCCTGAGGAGCTGCTTGACGAGAAGACCAAAGAGCTTTTAAACGCTCAGGCACAAATGGCAGTTGCCACAGCCTCTCAGCCGGCTGAAGAGAAGGTTGAGGAGGCGGAGGAAGAGGAAGAAGAGGAGGAAGCCAGCGAAGAGGACGCGCTCGCGGGGCTGGGTGCCCTCTTCGGCTGAACTTTCCATTTCCCTCGTATCCCTGAATAAATCGTGTAGAATGGATGAAAAATGAAGATGATTGGAGGTGCAAAAAATGGAGTATGTGTATGCCGCTCTGCTGCTCCACGCTGCTGGTAAGGAGATAACCGAAGAGAACCTTAAGGCCGTTCTTGAGGCCGCTGGTGTTAGCGTCGACGAAGCAAGGATTAAGGCCCTCGTTGCAGCCCTTGATGGCGTCAACATCGACGAGGTCATTGAGAAGGCCGCTATGCCGGTTGCCGCCCCGGTTGCCGTTGCAGCCACTCCGGTTGCCGAGGCCCCGGCTGAGGCTGCTGAGGAAGAGGAGGAAGAAGAGGAAGAGGAGAAGGAAGAGGAGGCTCTCGCCGGTCTCGGCGCCCTCTTCGGCTGAACCCTCTTCCCTTTTCTTTCAAACTTTGCTTTGCAAAGTTTGATCAAAGTTTGTGGTTCCTCTTAACTCTCCAGTTTGAGAGGGGTTCCTTTGAAAACGCTGGATCTAATCCTGAATTCCGCTTTATTGGTTTGCGTTTTAACGGGAGTTCAATTTTAACCGACGCCCTCCGGGCGTCAAAGGATGGGAACTCTTTGAGTGGAGCATTAATGAAGGAATTCACACCTAAGACAGCTCGTAAAAGAGAATCCCATTGTGCCTTAGCATCTCAAAAAGAACCACGAGCCTTGATCAAACTTCGCGCAGGTGAAGTTTGTTTTCTGGCGGGCCCGGCGGGATTCGAACCCGCGGATACCGGCTCCGAAGGCCGGCGCCATGTCCCCTAGGCTACGGGCCCACGGGGGTAGTTAACCTAGGTCTTTACATAAAGGTTACGGTGAGAAATGAATCCAAGACTGAAAGAGAGAAAAAGCTAGACTCTCCTTCTTATGAGTAGGAGAAGAGAAAAGAGCATCAGAACATCGACGCGCATATTACCTTTTTCTTGGACCCCCTTAATAGGTATTCTGATTCCAAAGTTGGTCTCCCATAAAGTGCCCTGAGACACCAGAATAAGAAAAAAACATGCTATGAGGACTCCCTGGAACCATGCCTGCTTAAAGAGTTTATGGCTCGGCCATCCGGCCCGTTTCGATTCCAAGCTCGAAAAGCCCTTTGGAGATAAGTCTAAGCCGCTCGTCGTTTTTCCTCTTGGACTCCTCCAGCATCTCGAAGGCAAGGAACTTGAGTATCCTGCTCCTCTTCCATTCGTCCGTTGCCCAGAGGAGTACACTAGTTAGGAAACCTCTATCTATTCCCTTGTCCTTCGTCACCTCGTAGGCCACCATCAGCCTCGTTGCTGGATTGTAAACCTTGCTCAGATACCCTAAAACTTTATCTGGCTCTTTTAGGTGCCTCCTCGCCAGTGCCGAACCAAGGACATCAGCAACCCTCAGATCCTTGAAGAGATTCTCCGCTCTCGTAGAATCCTCCGCCTCAAGTAACTTCAGCCCTATCTCCTCTAGCAGGTAGCTCCTAAAGGGTTCAACAAGTCCACGGGCTATCTTCTCAGCTTCTTCAAGCTCCCCTATGCTTATCATCCTCCTGACGTAGTCCACCACGTATTGGTTTCTTTCGGATTCCTTCTCGCTGAACTGGGGTTTTGGAGGGATTCTGCCTTCAAGCCTCTTTTCAAAGCGCTCTATTATCCCACCCCTCACTTCACCTTTAAGCGGCAGTATCTCCGCCCCCGGCATTATCTTTCCGTCCTTGTAAACTAGGCCGTAGGGGAGCGGTTTGAGGTCGTCCATGTCACTCTCCGTGAGGTTGAGGTCGCTCAGCCGTACCCCCTTCAACCCCTTCGAGATGATTGCCTTCGCTAGGTAGGTGCTAACCGCCCGGAGGGCCTTCTTCCTGAGGAACTGGTTCTTTATTCTCCGCGCCGCCTCAAGCGCCTCCCTGAACTTTTCATCCTTTGAGAAGAGGTATGAAAGGGAACGGAGGGCCTCGTCCTTTATAGAGGGGACTGTGATTTCTCCGGCTATCTCAACGGCCCTCTCGGGGTCATCGGCGTAGGCCTCGACGATCCAGCGGAGGGCGTAGGAGTGCCAATAGGGATCCTCTATGGACTCAGCGGTGCTCAGCGCTTCTTCTCTTTTCCCCTCCATCAGCAGGGTCTTTACCGAGAACAGCTTCCTGTCCATTTCAACCCCTCAGCCCTGGGAACCAGACCTTCTTTCCAGCCCTCTCCTTCTCCTCGTCCCACTCGGCGAGAATCTTCACCGCTTCACTTGCTACCAACGCTGCCCCCTCTTCACCCTTCTTGCCGAACTCGTTGGTAACCCTGTTGGCGAAGACCGAGCAGACGCAGCCGGCTCTCAGACCGTATATGTTTGCCAGCGTGTAGAGCGTTGCCGCCTCCATCTCAAAGTTCGTGACGTTGGCCTGCCTGAGGTCGTCCATTATGTTCCTTGCAAAGCTCGGGAAGTAGTCTCTAAGGCCGGGCCTGCCCTGGCCAAGGTAGAAGCTGTCGGTCGAGGCCGTTATGCCGAGATGGTAGGGAATTCCCAGCGTTTCGGCAGCCTCGATGAGCGCCAAAGTCACCTCAAGATCAGCTGAGGCGGGGTATTCCACCCTAACGTACTGCTTTGAAGTCCCTTCAAGTCTAACCGCGGCTTTGGCTATGATCAGGTCACCTATTTCCATCCCGGGCTGTATCGCTCCCGTCGAGCCGACGCGGATGAAGGTGTTCGCTCCTATCGCGGTAAGCTCCTCGACCGCTATGGCCGTGGAGGGGCCACCTATTCCAGTTGAGGTGACGCTTATTGGGACACCTTTGTACTTTCCAGTGTGAGTTCTGTACTCGCGGTGGAATGCTATCTCCCTCGCTTCCTCCCAGAGTGGGCTTATCTTTGGAACCCTCTCCGGATCTCCGGGTAGGAGAACGTAGCGCGCAACATCCCCCGGTTTACAAGCTATGTGGTACTGATATCCCTCCTCGGTTCGGGGTCTCTCGGCTGAAACGAACTTCCCCCCCATGGCAACCACCTTTTTATGCTCCTGTGCATTATACTCAGCGTTGGAGCTAAAAAAGCCTTTGGGGCTGAAAGCATGCTCAAGTGCACACGGTGCGGTAGAACCTATCCTGAGACATTTCGCCTGAGATGTGACTGTGGCGGAACGCTCCTCGTTGAGAGGGGGTATTATGACTTCTTTGGCAGTATCCTCCCATACTTGGACATGAGGAGATACCTAAGCTTCCTCCCAATAGGCGGTAATTACCTTCCGCCGGCAGTCCCATCTATAACACCAACGACCTCACTCCAGATCGGTTCGGCCTTTGGCTTATTCAAGCTGGAGTATCTACAGCCAAGCGGCTCCTTCAAAGACAGGGGTACCTTTGTCACCGTTGCAAAGCTCATGGAAGGGGGTATAAACGAGGTCGTCATCGACAGCTCGGGCAATGCGGCTCTGAGCATGGCCCTCTACTCCCTGCCAGCGGGCATAAGGGTTCACGCCTTCGTCTCCTACGATGCGATGCAGGAAAAGCTCTCGCTCCTTCAGAGGCTTGGAGCCATTGTTCACTTCGTCGACGGGGACAGGATGGAAGTGCACGAGAGGGCCGTTGAGTTCGCGGAGCGCGAGGGGGTAACCTACGTCTCCCACTGGTTTAATCCGTATTTTCTCGAGGGCACCAAGACGGCCGCCTTCGAGGCCTACGAGCAGGTCGGCGTCCCGGACTACGTTCTGGCCCCGATCGGGAGCGGGACACTCTTCCTAGGCCTCTGGAAAGGCTTTAAAGAGCTTGAGAAGATGGGTGAAATCACAAGGCTCCCTGTCTTTGTTGCCGTTCAGGCTTCCGGCTATGAGAGCCTCTGCGAGCGCTCCAAGCTGTCGAATCCCCTTGCAGACGGCATAGCCATTCCAGAACCGCCCAGACGGGAGGAGATGGAGAAAGTCCTCGGTGAAACCGGAGGAACCTGCGTGAGCGTTGGCGAGCCTGAAACCAGGGGCGCGTTAAGCTGGCTTAGAAGGGTTGGCTTTCTCGTTGAGCCTACTTCAGCAACGGTTCTAGCGGCGATGTGGAATCTAGTCGAGAGGGGGGAGATACCTGACGGTTCAAAAGTTCTCCTGCCTTTGACAGGCTCGGGCCTTAAACTAACCCAAGGTATTTAAACTTTTAAAGCCAATTACTAAGTGGAGGTGAGTGAAATGGGCGTTAGGTATCCTGCCGTCGCTGGAAGTTTCTATCCTATCGATGAAGAACTGGTAGATATGCTTGGGAAGTTTTTTAGTGATTTGGGTGGGGAAGGGAGAAAGAAGAGGATAACAGCCGGCGTTGCACCTCACGCAGGTTACGTCTTCTCAGGTTATACTGCAAGCAGAACGTATAAGGCGATATTCGAGGACGGTCTGCCGGAGACCTTCGTGATACTTGGTCCAAATCACACCGGCCTCGGCTCGCCGATAGCTGTCTATCCGGAAGGCGAGTGGCTAACTCCGCTCGGGAACATCGAGGTCGATGCTGATATGGCAAAAGCAATAGCAAAGCTCTCTGGAATAGCAGATCTGGATGAGACCGCCCACACCTACGAGCACTCCATCGAGGTTCAGATTCCCTTCATACAGTACCTTGCCGAGAAGGCCGGAAAGGAGGTCAAAATCGTTCCAATAGTCCTTGGAATTCAGGACAAAGAAGTTGTTGAAGGCCTTGGAAAGGCCATCTTTGAAGCCTCAAAAGAACTCGGCAGAGACGTCGTGGTTATAGCAAGCACTGATTTCATGCATTATGGGAGGATGTACGGCTACGTGCCCTTTAGGGTAAGGGCCGAAGAGCTTCCCCACAGGATAAAGGAGTGGGACTTCCGCGTGATAAGGAGGATCCTCGACTTTGATGTTGGGGGCATGTTCCACGAGCTAAGGGAGATGCGCCATACCATGTGCGGGCCTGGAGGAGTTGGGGCTGCGATAGTTTACTCTCACCGCTCCGGAGCTCTTGGGGCCGAACTCTTGCACTACACGACCAGCTACGAGGTGAGCCTCTCGACAGACGCGATAGTTGGCTACGCGAGCATAGTGATTAGGAGGTAATGGTGTTTTCTCTCTTCGTGCATTAATTGTTTTCATGTTTTACCTTTATATCAGAAAATTAAAGAAAAGGGAAACTAAATCAGAAGGCCGCCTTGTGGTGCTGGTGTTCCACTTCCCAGCTGAAGAACTTGTAAGCGGCCCTCTTGGTCACATCCTCTATGAGGAACCAGACGAGGCAGTAAACCCAGATAATTGCTGCATACTTCCAGCCTATTGCCGAGACACCCCAGCCGTAGACGGCTATGAGCGTTGCCAGCAACTTTGTTCCAACGGCACTCCAGAAGAGCCACTTGCCTGGTATTATACTCCAGAACGGTCCCCTCGTCCTCGTGACGAATATAGTCAGGTGTCCTGCCACGGCCAGCTTCAGGAATATCATGCTCTGGAGCACTGCCAGTCCGGTGGCAGTGGTGTAGGGTACTTTGAAGTAGTTTATAAGTAACCAGAGCAGGAGGAAGGTTTCTACGACGCCCATGGTTCCTATTATCGTCGAGACCGTTAGTATCTCGCGTATGTTCCACTTCTCGGGCCAGCGGTTGATTTTGACGTTGTCGTAGGCTATGGTGATTATCGGCAGGTCGTTGAGAAGGGCTAGGAGGATTATCATGACTGCCGTTACTGGGTAGAAGTTGTAGGCCAGTATGCTAAGCGTTATGAAGAACAGAACCCTTATCGTCTCGGTTATGCGGTAGAGGACGTAACTGTACATCCTCTGGAATATCTTCCTGGCCTCGACGATAGCGTTCTTTATGACGCCTATCCCCGAGGCTAGAAGGGCTATGTCCGCTGCGGCTCTGGCGGCGTCCGTTGCACCTGAAACTGCTATCCCCACGTCAGCCTGCTTGAGCGCCGGGGCGTCGTTCACACCGTCACCGGTCATGGCAACTTTGTGACCGGCCTCCTGAAGAGCCTTGACTATCTTGAACTTGTGCTCAGGATAGACCTGGGCAAAGCCGTCCGCGTCCTCGCAGAGCTGGGTGAGCTCGTGTCCCGTTGCCTTGTCAAGCTGGTCTGCCGTGTAGATTTTCTTTCCAATGCCAAGCATTTTCGCTATCTGCTTCGCTATCGCAATGTGGTCACCGGTTATCATCCTCACCCTTATGCCGTTCCTCTGCAGGAACTTGACGGTGTTCGCTGAATCGTCCCTGGGCGGGTCGAAGAGAGGTATCAGTCCAACGAACTTCCAGCCATCGCCGAAGTCCACCGCCACACCGAGGGTTCTATACCCCTTCCTGGCCAGTTCGTCGACCTTCTCCGTTACCTCCTTCCTCAATCCCTCGTCCGCGTTCACCATGTCGAGTATGACCTGTGGTGCGCCCTTGGCGGTTCTGAACCTCTTCCCATCGCACTCAACTTCAGCCTCGGTGTGCTTTATCACCGGGTCGAAGGGAACGAACTTCACCTGTTTGCACGATTTCAGTTTTTCCTTGTCCTTCACGGACCTTATTATTGCCAGATCTATCGGGTCCTTGTTCTCCTCCTTGCTGGCCAGGGAGGCGTAGAATAACATATCATCCACGCTAAAGTTGTTCCATGAAATTGGGTCATCAACCGTTAGCTGGTTCTTCGTTAAGGTTCCGGTCTTGTCGGCGCAGAGTGCATCGACCGCCGCCAGCTCCTCTATGGCCACCAACTTTGTGACTATGGCCTGCCTCTTGGCCAGCTCATAGGCACCTATCGCCATCGTTATGCTCATAACAGCGGGCAAAGCCGCTGGAATTGCCGCAACCGTTAAGACGAGGGCAAAGCGGAGGAGTTCTATTATCGGCTTGCCGCGGTGCAGCTCGACGAGGAACATTATCGTAACCATTATAAGGCTGAGGGCTATCAGGTAGTTTCCGATGTTTATGACAAGCTTCTGGTATTCGCTGACCGTTCTGGCCGACTCAACGAGCTGGACTGTTCTTCCGAAGTAGGTGTTCAGACCAGTTGCCACGACAACACCGGTCATCTCCCCCCTCTTGACTATCGTGCCGCTGTATATCATTTCGCCGGCCTTTTTCGTTACTGGGACGCTTTCACCGGTGAGTGCGGATTCGTCCACTGTTATGAAGTCCCCTTCAATGAGTTTGACGTCGGCCGGGATTATGTCACCCATCCTGACGCGGATTATATCCCCTGGAACGAGTTCCCTGGCGGGTACCGTTTTCCACTTCCCATCCCTGAAGACCCTTGACTCTATTGTTAGCTTCTCCTTCAGGTACTCCATGATGTTCTCGGCCTTGTGCTCCTGCCAGAAGCCAACGACCGCATTGATTATCAGGAGGCTCGTAATTATTGCGAAATCCTCCCAGTGTTGGACTATGGCTGATAGGATCGCGGCCGCCTCTATCATCCAGGGTATCGGTCCCCAGAAGTAGGATAGAAACTTCCGGAGGGGACTGACCTTCTTCTCTGGAATCTCGTTGGGGCCTACCTCTTTGAGACGGCGCTTGGCCTCTTCCTCGCTTAGACCCCTCTTCGGATCAACTTCCAGGTACTTTAAAACCTCATCAACACTCATGTGTTTGGCCTTTTGGGCTATCCCTTGTAGGTTCGTTACCATGGTTATCACCCTTTTTAGTCCCTTTTTGTTACTATAAAAATATTCAGTCCTTGGTTTAAATAGTTTACTACCAAAACTGTCAAAATGCCTTTAAGCTTTGTGATGTAGTTTTACAGACTCCTCGCTCAAATCGATTATTTTTCAGGCTCGGCACCCGGCTGGGGTTTATGTAATATTTATATTATGATCATTTAAGTTTTAGCGGTGGTGAGATGAAGGTTTTAGCCTCTGCACCCGCTAAAATTATCCTCTTCGGCGAGCACAGCGTCGTCTACGGAAAACCTGCCATAGCGGCCGCGATAAACCTCAGAACCTACGTAAGAGCAGAGTTCAACAATTCAGGCAGGATAAAGATAGAAGCGAAGGACATAAAGACCCCCGGGCTTATAGTCTCCTTCTCTGAGAATGAGATTTACTTCGAGAGCGACTACGGAAAAGCGGCGGAAGTCCTCAGCTACGTCCGTCAGGCAATAGAGCTGGTGAGAGATGAGGCCGATGCGAACGGGAGGGGAATCACCGTCTCAATAACCTCTCAGATACCGGTCGGGGCAGGCCTTGGCTCATCGGCGGCGGTTGCGGTTTCAACGATAGGGGCCGTTTCAAAACTGCTCGGCCTTGAGCTGAGCAACGAGGAGATTGCCAGGCTCGGCCACAGGGTTGAGCTTCTCGTTCAGGGGGTCTCGAGCGGTATAGACCCAACGGTTTCGGCCCTAGGCGGCTTCATCCACTACGAGAATGGCAAATTCGAGCATCTTCCATTTGTCAACCTGCCGGTGGTTGTTGGCTACACCGGTTCGAGCGGCTCGACGAAGGAGCTTGTGGCGATGGTACGCGATACCTATGAGGATATACCCGACATAATCGAACCCATTCTAGCAGCCATGGGCAAGGTCGTTGAGAAGGCCAGGGAAACCCTCCTCTTGGGGGAGGATGGAAGGTGGAAGCTCGGTCGCCTTGGAGAACTGATGAATATAAACCATGGTTTATTAGATGCCCTCGGCGTCTCCACCAAGAAGCTGAGCGAGCTTGTGTACGCCGCCAGAACCGCTGGTGCCCTCGGTGCCAAGATAACCGGTGCCGGTGGTGGCGGTTGCATGTACGCCTTAGCTCCTGAAAAGCAGAGCGAAGTGGCAACGGCGATAACTATCGCGGGTGGAACGCCGATGGTAACTGAGATAAGCCGCGAGGGGCTTCGCATAGAGGTGGTTGTACCATGATAATCGTCAAAATCGGTGGGAGTGTCTTCAGCGATAAAGCGGGAGCGCCAGAGAACTTCAACGTGGAGACCGTCAGGGGCATAGCGAAGGAGATAGCCGGTGTCTACCCAGATGCGGATTTCATCATCATCCATGGCGGTGGGAGCTTTGGTCATCCCGAGGCGAAGAAGTACGGCATAAGAGAAGGTCTGCCCGCGGACTGGGAGTCCGCAAGCCGTAGGAGGATAGGCTTCACCCTCACCCACCAAGCGATGCTGAGGGCCAATGCAAAGTTCATAAATGCTTTCGTGGCCGAAAATCTTCCAGCGTTTTCGGTCTCTACCTCCTCCACCTTCATAACCGAGAATGGGAAGGTAACTTACGGCGATCTGGAAGTCATTAAACGGCTCCTTGAATTGCGTTTCGTCCCAGTGCTCTTCGGCGACGTGTCGCTAGACCTCGCGAAGGGTGTGGACATCCTCTCGGGCGACCAGATCATTACCTATCTCGCCAAGATGCTCAAGCCCGAGAAAGTTGTATTCCTCATGGACGTCGACGGGGTTTACGACGGGAGGCCGGGCGTGGGAAAGCTGATCCAGAATCTCAAACATGACGAAATCAGCGACCTCTTGGATAGACTCAGCTGCACTTCCACCGGAACCGACGTCACCGGTGGAATCTGTAACAAACTCCGCGAAGCTGCAAAGATAGCGGAGCACTCAGAGGTCTGGTTCATTAACGGAAAGATTCCGGGCAGGCTGAGCGGAGCGATACTGGGAGACGGTTTCGGGACGCGGATTTTATGACCTTAAAGAGAGACCCTTTTTATTTCCTTGAGTGTTGATTGCTCCAGTAGCCATGTTATGCAGGACCTGCCCTTGTTGTGCTCTTCGTCATCTTTCTCTGGGGGTTTCAAAAGGCCGCCTTCGAGCGGGGTTTAAAACCTGTGGGTGGCTTTTAAACGATAATTCAAGTCGCTTTGCCGATAGGGATAATGGGCACGAGACCATGCCCTAAAACTTCCCCGCCACGGGTGAGGGGTTAAGCCAAACCTCGTCGTTCACGATGGGGAGGAGGTCAGCGTCTGCCCACCCAAAACCTCTTAACTTTCCCCGCCCTTTCCCTTCCGGTGGTGTTAATGCAGGGCTTTGACAGGGAGGAACTCACGGTCATCAGGAAGTTCGAGCACATCGAGCACTGTTTGAAGAGAAACGTTCAGGCCCACGTGAGCAACGGTTTTGAAGACGTCCACTTCGTCCACATGAGCCTGCCGGAGATGGACAAGGACGAGGTTGATTTGAGCGTCGAGTTTCTCGGGAGAAGATTTGACTACCCGATTTTCATAGCAGGAATGACCGGGGGGACGAAAGGTTCACAGCTGGCCGGGAAGATAAACAGAACCCTCGCCCAGGCGGCGCAGGAGCTGAACATCCCGATGGGCGTTGGAAGCCAGAGAGCTATGATAAGGAAGCCGGAAACATGGGAGAGCTACTACGTGCGCGATGTCGCTCCGGACGTCTTCCTCGTTGGCAACCTCGGGGCACCGCAGTTCTCTGAAACCATACCCGAAAGGTACGGCATCGAGGAGGCACTAAAGGCCGTGGAAACCATTCAGGCCGATGCTCTGGCGATACACCTTAACCCCCTCCAGGAGAGCGTCCAGCCCGAGGGAGACACACAGTACAAGGGCATTCTTAAAGCTTTGGCCGGGCTTAAGTCAGAGTTTCCCTACCCGATAATAGCGAAGGAGACAGGTGCCGGCGTCTCCATGGAGGTAGCTATAAGACTTGAGAGCATAGGGATCGATGCGATAGACGTCGGTGGCCTAGGTGGAACGAGCTGGAGTGCCGTTGAATATTACCGGGCTAAGGACGAGATTGGAAAGGACTTGGCCCTCCACTTCTGGGACTGGGGAATAAAGACGGCCATAAGCGTCGCTGAGGTGCGCTACTCGACGGAGTTGCCCATCATAGCGACCGGCGGGATGCGCGATGGAATAACGATGGCAAAGGCTCTGGCAATGGGTGCGACCTTTGCAGGAGTGGCACTCCCGCTGCTCAAGCCGGCAGTTAAGGGCGATGTCGAGGGCGTCATAAAAATCCTGAAGCGCTACATCGAGGAGATTAAGAACACCATGTTCCTCGTCGGGGCTAAGAACGTCGAGGAACTCAGAAGGGTTCCTATCATCGTCACGGGCTTCACGAGGGAGTGGCTTGAGCAGAGGATTGATTTGGGGGTGTACCTGAAGAACAGGTGAGGGGCTATGGGAAGTAAAGAGAGAGGAAAAATTCGTCGGCTTTACAGGGAGCATGGTCTACCTAAAATTTTTGAAGGGAAATCTTGTGGGAGTTGCTTTTGGTATCTCAACGCTTGTGAAATATGCCTTAAAAGAGATACTCATATGAAATCCACTGATGTCTGCAAGTATTGGATATCTAGGCACCATCATAATGAGAAACTTTTATCTAGTATAATTTTTTCAGGAAGGGGGCCAAAATATGAGGAGTACGCATGGGTTATTGATATCGAGAATCCCGACAAAAACACATGGTATGTCCTTGGGGAATCTTATTTAACGGTTCTCTTGGTTCAAATGGTCGGTGATGTAAATGTCTATGAAAGGGTTTATGTGGGAAAAGGTTCAAGAAGAGAAAAAGTAGTTAGGATCATTAAAAAGGTTCCATATTGTCAATTGCCACCTGAGGTTAAATGTAGAATATACAAAATTTTGAGGTCATCCCGACCAATACCTAGTATCTTGGTTGTATCCAGCAAGTATCTCCAAAAGAAAATTCTTCAGGTATTTAACATGGCGGATAAAATGCCCAGATTAGATACTCTTCTTTGCTGTGTTTCTCCTCAAAAAGCATTGGAAATCCTTGACGAGCTTAGGAAAGGGCAGTTTAAGGATACCTACGAAATTTTGATTCGTACAGGAGTGAATCCATACAATGCTGTGGTGCTAAGACTACTTGCCGAATTTGAAAGTTCATGTAGGTGAATTGCGGTTTTCCAAAATGCACACCTTTTTAAACCCCCTGCACCAACTAAGACCAACGCAGCCCCACGCCTCGGGAGAGGCCTGGGCGCAGGAGGAATGAGAATGATAAAGGTTTACACCATCAGCGGCTACGAGGAAGTCGGTAAGAACATGACGGCCGTTGGTTATAGCAACGGTGGCAGGGAGGAAATTGTTATAATCGACATGGGTATACGGCTCGATCGCGTTCTGATCCATGAGGATGTGAACATCCAGGAGTTTCCGACGAAGGAACTTCAGAAACTCGGCGCCATTCCCGACGATTCAATTCTGAAAAATAAGAAAGTCGTTGCCATAACCTTCACCCATGGCCACCTCGATCACATAGGGGCGATAGGGAAGCTCGCACCCCACTATCCTGACGTCCCGGTTTACGGCACACCCTACACGGTGAAGCTCGCCAAGAGCGAGGTCAAGAGCGAGAAGTACTTTGAGGTCAAGAACCCGATGTACGAGACCCAGTTCGGGGAAATAGTCCAGGTCAGTGAGAACCTCGCGATAGAGTTCGTCCAGACGACCCACTCGATACCGCAGGCGGCAATGGTCGTTGTTCACACTCCTGAAGGCGCGGTAGTCCACACCGGTGACTTCAAGTTCGACAACAACAGCCCCCTTGGTGAGAGGCCGGATTACAAACGCCTGAAGGAACTCGGGAAGGAGGGCGTCAAAGTCCTCATATCGGAATCCACGCGCGTTGCGGAGCCGACAAAAACACCGAGTGAAGCGGTAGCTCAAATGCTCCTCGAGGACTTCTTCCTCTACGAGGGAATGGAGGAGGACGGCCTTATCGCGACGACCTTCGCCTCCCATATAGCGCGCCTTCAGGAGCTTATCTGGATAGCCAACAGGATGGGTAGGCAGGCGGTTTTCGTCGGCCGCTCGCTGGCCAAATACACGGGGATAGCGAAGCAGCTTGGCCTCATCCGGATGAAAGGGGCAAGAGCTGTCAGAAGCCCCAACGCGATAAAGAAGGTCCTCGCTGAGGTCTCGGGCGCGAGGGAGAACTACCTGCTCGTCGTCACCGGCCATCAGGGTGAGCCTGGGGCTGTCCTCACAAGGATGGCCAACGGTGATCTTTACGACATAGACAAGCGCGATACGGTTGTATTTTCGGCTGGAACCATACCGAACCCGCTCAACAGGGCACAGCGCTACGTTCTGGAGACGAAGCTCAAGATGAAGGGTGTCAGGATGATAAAGGACCTCCACGTAAGCGGCCACGCGAGCAGGGAAGACCACCGCTACCTGTTGAGGATGCTCAACCCCGAGAACATAGTTCCAGCGCACGGCGAGTTCAGGATGCTCACCCACTACGCCGAGCTGGCAGAGGAGGAGGGCTACCTCATCGGCAGGGACGTCTTTGTGTCGAGGAACGGCTACACCGTTGAGATACCTGGTAAGTAAGGGCAAAGCTGATAAACTTTTACCCGCTTTCCCCTTTGGGTTGCTCTCACGTTCACGGGGTGATAGGATGAAGTACGATGAGCTGTTCGCAAGGATTAAGGATAAAGCCAGGGACGTTGACAGGATTATTCTGGAACTCATTCCGGAGAAGGAGCCGGCTGACCTCTACAAAGCTGCCAGACACTACCCGCTCGCGGGAGGCAAGAGGGTTCGTCCCTTTGTCGTCCTCCGTGCCGCTGAGGCGGTTGGCGGCGATCCTGAGAGGGCGTTCTATCCTGCCGCCGCCGTTGAGTTCATCCACAACTACTCCCTTGTCCACGACGACATAATGGACATGGATGAGCTGAGGCGCGGGAGGCCAACCGTCCACAAGGTCTGGGGTGTTAACACCGCAATCCTCGCCGGCGACCTGTTGTTTTCAAAGGCCTTTGAGGCGGTGGCAAGGGCCGAAGTAATCCCTGAAAAGAAGGCGAGAATCCTCGACGTCCTCGTCAGGACCTCAAACCTTCTCTGCGAGGGCCAGGCCTTGGACATAGAGTTCGAGACGAAGAGCGAGGTTACCGTTGACGAATACCTCATGATGATAAGCGGAAAGACCGGTGCTCTATTCCAGGGTTCGGCGGAGATAGGGGCTATAGTGGGTACTGACAATGAGGAGTATATCGGGGCACTCTCCAAGTGGGGCATGAACGTTGGAATAGCCTTTCAGATATGGGACGACGTGCTTGACCTCATCGCCGACGAGGAGAAGCTCGGCAAACCCGTCGGCAGCGACGTAAGGAAGGGCAAGAAGACCCTCATAGTGAGCCACTTCTTCCAGAACGCAAGCGAGGAAGACAAGGCCGAGTTTATGAAGGTCTTCGGCAAGTACGCCGGTGATGCGGAGGGCGATGCACTGATACACGACGAGGGGGTCAAGGAGGAGGTTGCAATGGCTATTGAACTCCTCAAAAAGTACGGCAGCATATACTACGCGGCAGAATACGCCAGGAACCTCATCAGAGAAGCAAACGAAGCTTTGAAAGTCCTCCCGGAGAGCAAGGCGAGGAGGGATCTAGAGTTACTCGCCGAGTTCCTTGTGGAGAGGGAGTTCTGAGCCTTACCCTTCTTTTTCGGTCAGAATCCATCCCACCGGCGGATGCTCCACCTCCTCCTTCCACCTCCCGTAGGCTTTATCCCACCTTCTTAGGAGCTCGGCGCGCTTTTTCTCGTCTTTTATCCCCTCCACGTATCCCCGCGGGATATAGGCTAAGTAGTGCGGAAGGCCCGGCTCAAAGGTTCCGCTTTCGATTACTCTTCCTCCGGCTTTTTCCACGAGTTTCTGGAGTTTCCCAAGAGTGGGATAATGCAGGTCGTCCTTCTCGCCGAAGAGCGCCTCAAAGACTTCCTCGCGCAGGTTGTAGAGTTCGAGGTGAGCTTTTTGCTTCTCGTTGTTCGCTATGGGCAGGCTCTCGACTATAAAGACCATATCCGCAACGCGGAGCATCTCTGAGATAACTTTTATCATCGTCTCCTCGTTCTTCAGACTCCTTATCCCGTGAACGAGGACGGCCAGGTCGAAGGCCTTAAACGGGAAGGGAAGCTCCCTTGCGTCGAGCTTTAGGGGGATAATCTAGGTTTCACGCCGGTGACTGAAGTTATCTCCTCGAAGAAGCGCCACCGCGATTTATCAACGGCAACGACGCGGCCGGCTTCGCCGACGAGATAGGCGAGGGGGATGGTCGTTAGGGCGTGGGCGCCACAGCCGATTTCGAGGATGTTTATTCCGGGCTTTATTGGTGCGAACTGAAGGACGCGGAAGCGTTCGAGCATTTCCACATGCAACCAGTTTGGAGGAAGTGGCGGTTCATCTCGGAGCGGGATTTTGGAGAGGACGTCTTTCTTAAATGTCTCCCCTTTAACCGGCATGGAAAACACCGGAAAATGCTAAAGGGCTTTTCTTTAAGGCGTTTTCGGAGAAAGGGTTTTATAAGGTGGGAGTGAATTTTATGGCGGAGTGAATTTCTGGATTTGCAGGAGTTTCTTCCAAGGGAGATCAACTTAATCCTGATTTGTTCTGCTGATTGCATAACCATGCAACTTCTTTACCCGGTCTCTATTTCTCTCAAAAAGTCCAAGGTAAAGTAGGGTTAACAAAATTACTTCAACGATACCCATAAATACTAATTTTAATAGTAAAATTTATAAAGAAAGTGACCTAAAATTGATTGCAAAATCTGCTGGGGGTGAACCCCTTGAAGTGGAAGCCATTGTTTGCGGTCCTGGTGGGACTGCTGATGGTTGGTGTGACTGCCGGGAGTGCAAGTGCTACTGCAATTAATGCCACAAAATCCGGGAAAATCCCTTGGTGTTAACTTTTTATCGTCTAAGTCAAACTGAAAAAGAATTTATACTGTCCATTGCCCAGGAGGATTTCAAAAAACTGGGGGTGCAAAACGTCTTTATTAACTCAATATCTGGAATTAAAAGTAATGGGATGTATGTGTTCTTTGTAAACACTTCAAAGGGGATTATTGTTGGGACATACAAAGATCATTTACTGAAATGGCATTAGTGATTAATGCCACCCCATATCAAGTCACAGTAAAGACTGTAGAAAATGGAAAAGTCCACTATGAGTATTACAGTACCACAGTCGTAAACACTCTTAGACAGGTAGTATCCAAAAATGTTGTTGAATATCGTGCCAACACTTACACTCCTGATACCCTGTTGGGAGGCTCCAAAGTTGGGATACTCCCACAGTGGCACTATTACCATCACTGGTGGGGATGGAAACTCGTACTAAACGAACACGAAACCCAGATGCTCTTGGATTTTATGGGTATAGGAGTCGCGGGGGGAGGGACAAAAGTAGGGAGAGCAGCACTAGTTGCATTTTTAGAGAGACTCGGAATTACAGTCGCAGAAAGCACTTTATTGGGAATCGCAGAAGTGCTTATACTAGCAGGGGCTTATATTAAGGTGGTTGATGATCTTGGAGGCAACAAGGGAATCTACATAGAGCAAATACTAGGGGGCCCAACGATAATATGACACAACTAAGTTTGGAGTGTTTTCTCTTTTTTACATTGCAGAAGCTTTCATAATGATAACGAAATAAAGATAAAGCTGGTACCCTCAATGTTGATCAGACCTTAAAAGGGGGAATATAAATGAACCATTTGATAATAGACTCTCTGGTCTTTCTATACCTGGTGTCGATGTTCATCCTGAGGCATATGGAATCAAAATACAAGAGAAATCTTCCACTGGATATCATGTGGGAAATTGGCGTTATAGCCTTTATTTTAGTGTGGCTGATAGGCAGATAAAGAAAAATTAGAATAAAGGTTCCTCACTCCACAAACACCGCCGGCTTCAGCGGCATTGCCTGTTTCTTCTTTCCTCCCCTGTCTTCTTCGGCGTTGATGATTATCTCCAGGCCGAGTTCCTTCTCCATGAAGTCCTTCGCCTCTCTGAGGGCCTTCTCCTCGTCGATGCGCTTCATGTCGAAGGCCCTCTCCTTGATAAGCCTCTGGATGAGCCTGCTTACCTCCTTGCCATGCTTCCTCATCTCGGGGTCCTTCATCAGTTCGCCCATAGCAGACTTGAAGTCCCTCTTCTCGGCCACGATCTCAACAACGCGCCACTTCCACTCCGGTGCAGTGTAGAGGTAGGCCCTCTTGGCGTCTTCGAGCTTAGCTACGTGGATAATCTCCTTGATGTCCTCGATGACGGACTGGACGAACTGCTCCTCCGCCTCGACGGTCTCGTTCCACCACTCCTCGACCGGCTCGGGCCACTTCGCCAGGCTGACGAAGCCCTCCCCGCCGAGCTTCTCCCAGAGTTCCTCACTGATGTGCGGTGTGAACGGCGCCATGAGCCTGACCCAGACCTCGGCGAGCTTTCTCAGGACATAGCGCTTCGTTTCGTCGTCCCTGCCCTCGGTTCTGCGCATGTACCAGCGCAGGTCGTTGAGCACCGTGTAGAACGCCCACTGCACCGCCGTCCTCGTCCTGAACTCCTCGAGGGCCTTCGTCGCTCTCTCGATGGCCTTGTTCAGACGGTGAAGCATCCAGCGGTCTATGTCCTTCAGCTCGGTTTCTTTAGCCTCATAGGTTGAGAACTCGCTTATCAGCTCGTAGAAGCGCTCGACCTGCCTGCGGAGCTTTCCGACCTCCTTCCTGCGCCAGTCGAAGTCGCTGTCGTGCTCGGCCAACCCCATTATGTAGAGTCTCACCACATCGGCACCGTTCTCCTCGATAGCATCTATAAAGTTCAGCACGTTGCCCTTGCTCTTGCTCATCTTGGTGCCTTCCAGCGTTCCGAAGCCGTTTACCGCTATTCCCCTCGGCCAGTGCTCTTTCCTGAAGATGGCGGTGTGGTTGAAGATGAAGAACGTCAGGTGGTTCGGGATGAGGTCTTTCGCCGAACAGCGCCAGTCGAGCGGGTACCAGTACTCGAACTCCTCCTTCATCTCATGGATGGTCTCCGCTGGAATCCCCGTCTTCTCGGCCAGTTCTTTCTCCTTTTCCTCGCTGAACTCCTCGCGGAAGATGTAGTCGAAGAAGTCCCTGTCGAGCTTCTCGGGGTCGAGCCTGCCCTCATTCCTAAGGCGGTTCATGTGCCTGCTTATCGTGTAGTAGACCATGTATATCGTTGAATCGCTCAGGCTCTCGATAACCCAGTCGGGGTCCCACGGGAGCGGGGTTCCCAGACCAACTTTCCTCGCGCAGGCCTTCTTGTCGAGCCAGTCGATTATCGCCTCGAACTGGGCGCGCCTGCTCTCAGGGTAGATGGTCATGTTCGCTAAAGCTTCCCTCGCCTTCTTCTTCCACTCGGGGTTGCCGTAGTCGATGAACCACTGGTCGTGGATTATCTTGATGACCGCCTGGTTGCCGAAGCGCGAGATGACCAGCTTCTCGGCGAACTCGTACATTATCTCCGCTATGCCCTTCTCCTGGAGCTCCTTCGCTATCAGATCCTTAGCCTCCTGGACGGGCTTGCCGGCGTAGGGCTCTATCTTGAAGACTCCTTTGTGGTACTCGGCCTTGTAGATGTTCTTGGTGGCTTCTTCGAGCTTCTCAACGTCCTTCTGGCTCTTCACGCCGAGCCTCTCTACCTCTTCAACCGCCGGGAAGTCCCCGTAGCCCTCCAGCTTGATCAGCGAGATGTAGCTTATCTCCTCCACAACCCTCGGGTTTACCTCGTACTTGAGGAGTATCTCCGTCTCCTTCTTCAGGTCTTCCAGAGCGATGTGGTCGAAGGGCGCATGAGCCGGAACGCTCATAACGACTCCAGTCGCGTTGTCAGGGTCAACGAACTCCGCCGGCAGGATTATGACCTCATCTCCGGTGACAGGGTTCTTGACGTATTTCCCAATAAGCCTCTCGCCCTTGAACTCCTCGATTACCTCAATCTCCTTGTCCTGGAAGGAGAGCTTGTAGGCGGCCTCCTTGCTGACTATCCAGGTCTCAACATTCTCGCCGCGCCTGACCTTCGCCTTAACGTATGTTGCCTCCGGGTTCAGCCACATGTTGGTGACGCCGTAAACCGTCTCGGGCCTGAGCGTCGCCGCTGGCATGTAGATTTCCTCGCCGTCTTCCTGGAGGATGAACTTGATTATAACGTAGTCCAGGATCTGGACGTCTTCACCCTCCATTATGTCGTGGTCTCCAAGGGCGGTTCCGACGACTGGGTCCCAGCGGACGCGGTGGGCACCCTTGACGACCAATCCAAGGTCTTTGAGCGTCCAGAACTGCCACTCGATGAACTTGCTGAAGGGAGGGAAGAGACTTGTAGTGTGGAACTCGCGCGTCCAGTCAACGCCGAAACCGGCGCGTATGAAGGTCTCCTTCGCGGACTTCATGAAGTACTTGACTATCTCCCTAGGGTCCTCGAACTTCCAGAGTATCTCCTCGGGAACCTTGTAGACGTCGCGGTAGATGTGGATGGTCTTTGGGTCGCGCTGCTTTATGCGCTCCGCTATTCCAACTATCGGCGCGCCGGTGATGTGCCACGCCATTGGGAAGAGGACGTTGTAGCCCTGCATGCGCTTGAACCTAGCGATAACATCTGGAATCGTGTATGTTCTTGCATGCCCCACGTGAAGGTGACCGGAAAGGTATGGGAAAGCCACTGTTATGTAGAACTTCTTGTCCTTCGGTTTTGCGTTCCTGTCAGGTTCGAAAATCTTCTCCTCAAGCCACCTCTTTTGCCACTTCTCCTCAATGGCCTTGAAGTTAAGTTCCGTCATGCCTAAAACCTCCTATGCCGTGATTTCCAGTCTTTAAAGAGAGATGAACTTTAAAAGAGTCGGACTCAGGAGTAGGGGGGTTATCGGTGAAATCAGACACCGCTGAGATTCCGACGGAGAAGACACTCCCCCCTCATCGGCATCGGAACGGGTAACGGGGTTGGGTATTTAAGGTTTTTGCTCGCTTAGACTATGATAAGCTCCCTCTCCGCCCTCGTCAGCCTCTTCCCCCTTCCATCTATAACAGCGATGTCATCTTCTATCCTCACGCCGCCGAGGCCGGGGACGTAGATGCCCGGCTCTATCGTGAAGGTCATGCCGTTTTCCAAGGTTACTTCGCCGTCGGGGCCGATGAACGGTTCCTCGTGGACATCCAGGCCAAGACCATGCCCGGTTCTATGGGTGAAGTACTCGCCGTAGCCGGCTTTTGCTATGGTTTCTCTTGCCGCTCCATCTATCTCCTTCGCCTTTGTCCCAACCCTAACTGTCTTGTAGGCCTCCTCTTGAGCTTCCTTTACGACCTTGTATATCTCGACCAGTCTTTCGTTTGGCTTTCCTAAAGCAATGGTTCTCGTCATGTCAGAGCAGTAGCCTCTCCACTTTGCCCCGTAGTCGAGGATAACGAGGTCGCCCTTCCTCAGCCTTCTTTTCCCCGGGGCGTGGTGAGGATTAGCGGCGTTCTCTCCGCTCGCCACTATCGGCTCGAAGGATATCCCGTCGGAAAGCTCCCTTATCCTTAGCTCCATCTTCAGAGCCAGCTCGCTCTCGCGCATTCCGAGGAGCTCCCAGCCGAGGAGTTCTTCGAATACCCTGTCAACTACTTTGGCCGCGTGCTTCATTAGTTCTATCTCGTGTTCGTCCTTCCTCATGCGAAGCTCCCTTATTACTGAGCTGAGCGGGTAGAACTCAAAGTCCCTGTTGGAGATGCGCAGGATGTTGATGAGCCAGTCCGATCTCATTGTGTCTTCGACGAGCAGTTTTCCGGATGAAAGCTTGAATTCAGCTAGTATCCAGGCGAGCTTCTCGTAGGGGTTTTCGCCATCGCGCCAGAATGTGGCCGGAAAGTTCCCCACGACGTTCTTGTATAAGCCCGGCGCAAGGAGGCGGTAGCTCCCGTCAGAGCCTGTCACTAAGAGGGTCAATCTTTCCCCTGCTTCGTGTACCTGCAGTCCCGTGAGGTAGTACATGTTCGTCCCGGGGCTTATTAGAGCGCCGTCGAAACCGCGCCCCTTCATGAGGGAGATAAACCTTTCAAGGCGCATGTGTTTCACCGTACTCCCATATCCCGCAACCCTTAAAAACTCAACCTCTAACTCGGCTCGACTGGCGGGGTCAACCCGCGGGATGTTCCCGTAAGGGAGAACCACAAGCACGGAAGGGGTGAACGAGATGAGTATGTACAAGTACATTAGGGAAGCCTGGAAAAGCCCGAAGAAGAGCTACGTTGGAGACCTTCTCAAGGTCAGGATGATAAAATGGAGGAGAGATCCGGTCGTCGTCCGCGCCGAGAGGCCGACCCGACTTGACCGCGCTAGGAGCCTCGGCTACCAGGCCAAGCAGGGTTATGTAATAGTTCGTGTCCGCGTGAGAAAGGGCGGAAGGAAGAGACCTAGGTGGAAGGGCGCGAGGAAGCCGAGCAAGATGGGTATGGTTAAGTACTCGCCAAAGAAGAGCCTTCAGTGGATAGCCGAGGAGAAGGCCGCCCGCAAGTACCCGAACCTTGAGGTTCTCAACAGCTACTGGGTCGGAGAGGACGGTATGTACAGGTGGTTCGAGGTCATTCTTGTTGATCCGCACCACCCGACCATCAAGGCGGACCCGAAGATCAACTGGATAGCTGGCAGGGCACACAAGGGGAGGGTATTTAGAGGCCTCACCTCAGCTGGAAGGAAGAGCCGCGGCCTGAGGAACAAGGGCAAAGGAGCAGAGAAGATCAGGCCTAGCATAAGGGCCAACAAGGGCAGGGGCAAGTGAAGCCCCTCGATCTTCTCCTATTCTAACACACTGCCTGTGCTTTTGATATGGATTTCTGCCAGATTCTCGAGGATTACCTTTTAAAATCACCTTCCCAATTCACTCCGGTGAGAAAGATGGCAAAGCTGGGGGCACACTACGTCAGGCTTACCACGTTCATCCAAGCCACTGAAGATGAGGACAAGGTTCTCGAAGCAATAGCAACGTTCATCCCCGAGGAGATCGATGATGAGGATACAATTTTTAACATCGACGAGACGAGGGGATTCTTCGGCAATCCAATTAAGGTTGTCAACGTTGAGATAAAGAGGAGCAAAGCCGTGAGGCAGTTCATCAACTACTTCAAGGAACTCCTGAGCGAGGAGGATAGGAACTACCTTCTGAAACACCTCGACGAGAAGGTCGACGAGGAGGGGACCTTCTATGTCCGCTTCAACAAGCAGAAGGCGCATCTCGGCGACGTTGAGATAGATGAGGGGCCGGACGTGATCCAGGTCAGAATAAAGGTCAAGGCCTTCCCTATGAGGAAGGAGGCCGTTGTCAAAGCGGTTAAGGAGTGGCTGGAGGAATGAGCACGGGGCTTGAAATGCCTAAAGCAGAAGGGGTCTCTTTCTCACGCGATTACTTCATCGAGATGGATGTGAGAAGTGAGGAGGCCTATGAACTGGCTAAGGAGTGGTTTGACGAGGTTGTCTTCACCAAAAAACTCGTCCTTGAGAGGTCGCCTGACTGGGATGCTCTTAAGGAACAAATAAATGCCCTCCGCGAGACCTACGGGAAAGTCGCCCTCCTAATAGCCACAAAGAAGCCGAGTCTCATAAGGGAGGTTAAGAACCGCGGTCTTAAAGCTCTGATTTACGTCCAGGGTGGCGACATGAGGGTTAACCGCGCCTCGCTTGAGGCGGGTGTTGACGCCCTGATAAGCCCATGGTTTGGGAGGAAAGATCCCGGCTTCGACCACATCTTAGCGGGAATAGCCGCGAGGAGGAATGTTGCGGTGGGCTTTTCCCTTTCTCCTCTCCTGGGGGCAAACCCCTACAAGAGGGTTCAGCTCCTCCGCTTCATGACCAAAACCTGGCAGCTTGTGAAGAAGTACAAGGTTCCACGTTTTATAACGAGTTCCGCTGAGAACAAGTGGGAGGTTCGCTCTCATAGGGATCTGATGAGCCTCGGGATAAACCTGGGGATGGAGCTATCAGAGGCAAGGGCAAGTTTGAACTTCCACCCGAGGGGGATTCTAGGAAGGCTGGAGTGAGGGAAAAGTAAAGCTCACTCCTCTAAGGCAGGGAAGTAGTCCGGCTCGTAGTCCTCCAGCTTGCCATTTAAGTAGTCCTCGTAGCCGCCCAAGTCGAGGAGGCCGTGCCCGCTGAGGTTGAAGAGTATGGTCTCTTCCTTTCCTTCCTCCTTTGCCTTCAGTGCCCTGTCTATCGCCCCCTTTATCGCGTGAGCGCTCTCCGGGGCCGGGATTATTCCTTCCGTCTTGGCGAACAGCTCCGCCGCTTGGAAGACCTCATTCTGGTGGTAGGCGACAGGCTTTACGATTCCGTGGTTTATGAGGACGCTGAGCGTTGGGGCAAGGCCGTGGTAGCGCAGTCCGCCAGCGTGGATTGGCGGGACGTAGTAGGTGTGGCCGAGGGTGTGCATCCTCATCTTCGGGGTGTAGCCGCCCGAATCGCCGAAGTCGTACTTGTAAACGCCCCTCGTCATGCTCGGGGCCGCTTTCGGCTCGACCGCTATGAACTCGTACTCGACTTTGCCGTCGAGGACATCCTTCACGAATGGATATGCCAAACCGGCAAAGTTGCTACCACCACCTACACAGCCGATTATAACGTCCGGCTTCTCGAACTCCCGCATCTGTTCCTTCGCCTCCAATCCTATGACCGTCTGGTGCATTAGCACGTGATTGAGGACGCTTCCGAGGGCGTAGCGGGCCTTCTCGTCCATTAAAACGTCCTCTATAGCTTCACTTATCGCTACACCAAGTCCTCCTGGGTGATTCGGATCTTCGGTGAGGAACTTCCGTCCTATCCCTGTCCTGTCGTTCGGGCTCGGATAGATTTCAGCGCCGTATAGGCGTATTATCGTCTTCCTGTAGGGCTTCTGCTGGTAGCTGGCGCGTGCCATGTAAACGCGGATCTTCAGGCCGAGAAGTGCCCCCGCGAGGCTTAAAGCCGTTCCCCACTGGCCGGCGCCGGTCTCGGTGACGAGCCTCTCAACGCCCTGCTGCTTTGCGTAGTACGCCTGAGCGAGGGCCGTGTTTATTTTGTGGCTCCCGGTTACCGTTGCGCCCTCGTACTTGAAGTATATCTTCGCCGGCGTTCCAAGGGTCTTTTCGAGGTTGGTCGCCCTGAAGAGTGGCGTCGGCCTTCCGATCTTGGCGTAAAGCTTGCGAACCTCCTTTGGGATATCAATGTATCTTTCCGTGCTTATTTCCTGCTTCACAAGCTCGCCCGCGAAAATCCTCAGGAGCTTCTCAGGCTCCATCGGTTCGTCCGTCTCCGGATCGAGCGGCGGCGCCAACGGCTCCGGAAGGTTCGGCAGGATGTTGTACCACTTCTTTGGTATCTTCGAATCGGGAAGAACGGCTTTCATTCCAGCACCTCCTTTTCAATCGAGTTTGCACTAACGGTTTTAGAAAATCCCAAAAGCGAGGGAATAATGAGCGTGAGAACTAAGCCGGAGTGTTCATGAGGAAGAACGGTGCGACCAAAAACAGTCCCCCCTGTTCAGCTCAGTGCCAAAAGCAATCCCGCCCTAAAATCAATGGACTAAACCTCTTCTCAGGGGTATCATCAGGATAACCAAAAACACTCACTCCTGTCAGTCATGGGGCATCGAAGAACCGATGTGGTGGAGGTTTAATAGTCTTTCCCAGGGATAATTGTCGAACTGCCGGCTATGTTCGGAACACCGGCCTCTGATTGTCAAAATGTCAAAGAAAAAATCAATGGGAGGTTGAGTTCCCGGGTTCTTCCACTCCGCTTCCTCTTTTGATTATTTCTGCCGCTGTATTGACGTCATTCGGCGCTCCTTTGAGGACGATGAGGTTGCAGTACTGCACCCCATAGTCCTTTAGTATCTTAACGGACCCGTCTTTTCTCTCGATCTGGTACGTTGCGTATTCCGCCTGCGCCCTGTTTGTGTAGGTGAGGATTAAGACTTCCACCCCTTTTCCGATGTTCACCCTGAAGGAGAACTTCCCGAGGTACCAGTTGGGCATCGGTCCCTTCCAGTTAGCTGGCCCTATACTAACGTTGGTTGCCATGAATATGCCCCCAAGTTTGAGTCCCATTGTCTTTGCCTCGCTTTCGGGCGACGGCGCGCTTATCGGGCTGGCGTTCGAGGGATCCTGACAGAGCCAGTCCTTCCCGGCCTTCTTCATAACCTGGAGATATCTCCCCCTTATGGCCAGGAACCTGCTTCCATCGTAGGCGATGTAGTAGGTTTTGTTGTGAACCCCGCTGTTCCAGATGCTCCACTGACACTTCGTACTGCTCCAGTTGCCCATCATCATGGAGTAGCCGAGGTCAATGAGCTGACCTTCGAAGTCCCCGTAGAACTCGGCTGCGTCCTTAAGGGTTGCATTGGCCACCTGAAGGTCTCCTTTTCCCATCCACGTCAGGTTTTCGCTGAGAGGAGGATCGATCAGCCCCCACAACGCTGGCTTCTTGGGTGCTTTGGGTCTTTCCATCCAGTACCAGCCTGTTGCGAGGGACGCGATTAGAATTGCGACTAATATTCCAGCCGTCAGCCTCCTCCTCAATTCCACCACCCGTAACGGCTAACTCCCAGGAGGTTTATATGTCTCACCCCCGGAAGGGTTATTAGTACAGTCACCTAGCCTTTCTATGCTCCGTTTAGAGGTCAACTGCGGCGTTGATGAAGGTGATACGATTGGGAAAGTCCTGGAGAGATGGGGCGTTCAGTTCTACTCCGAGGAAATAATTGGTAATGGAAAGTCCGTTCTCCGCTTTACGGCTCTTGTCCCGGACTTCGTTATAAACGACCTTGCGGATGAGCTTATGAAGGTGATAGACCTCAGGAAAGGTCACTCCTCCGTTGTGTGGTTCCCGGTTAGCGGCAAGTCCGTGAAGTACTCTAGCTCCGCCAAGTCCCTGGCCAAGTACAGACGCCGCTGGAGCGCCGCCGACGTTGAGGGCCTGATAGAGCATGCAAACTCCTCCACTGAGATTGACCCAATTCAACTCACCTTCGGGGCCATTGCGTCGATCATAGCGCTCTTCGGCCTGATTACAAACAGCGTGGTCATGATAATCTCCACGATGCTTCTCTCCCCAATATTGGGGCCTCTCTACGGCTTTTCCCTCAACGTGGTTATGGGCAGGGGTAAGGGCGCCCTTAACGCGGTTTTCTCAATTCTTAAGCTCCTAGGGGTTATCCTCCTCTCGGCTACACTCACCGCCCTTCTTCTCAAGGCCGCCGGAACCATGCCTGGGCCGACCCATGAGATACTGCCCCGCGGCCACTCCGGCATCGTCTACATCCTCATCGCCATCGTCCTCGGCTACGCGGGCATAGTGGCAATAGTGAGTAGAATCCCCGAGATACTGGCCGGCGTTTCGATAGCGGCCGCCCTCGTTCCCCCAACGGCGGTCGTTGGGATCTCTCTCGTGATGGGTTGGTGGCGGTTCTTAGGGGTTCGCTGATGCTCACCGTTGAGAACGTTCTCGGCCTGCTGAGCGACTCCCTAATAGGGCTTTACATCCTCAACGTCTCCCCAAGGAGCTACTATGAGAAACGGATGGCTAAGCTCTACACGCGGAGAACGTTCGCCCTGCTTGTGCTGATGCTCACTACCATCGTCCTCTTGGAGTTTATCCCCTAAGCAAGTTCCGTCTGCTCGTAGGGGTCCCTTCCCTTCCGGTGCTTCATCAAGAGGTCATAGAAGAACTCCTTGAGCGAAGGCCCCATCTCGTCGTCGAGCAGAACGTCGGCCTTTCCCCCGTAAGATTTCTCTGCCATTGTGATGAGCGTCGCAATGGCTGGAGTCAACCCGCTCAGGAGTATGTTCACCATCTCGGGCAGCGCCTCCTCCTCGACCTCCTCATCGGCCTCCAGTCCGAGGTAGACCACGAAACCCCTCATCTGCACAGCTAAGGCAAAATCGCTCTCGCCCAGCTCGAAGAATGAAAAGTTGTAGGTTTTTGAGCCTGCCCTTGCGAGCAAAATTCCGCGTATCGATACTGTAACGGGTTCGCCGTCTATCTCAAAAACGAGATCCTTCGCGAGTTCCCTCTGTGCTATCGCGTAAAGCTCCTCTAGGGACATGATGGGCACTAGGGGGAGAGAAATAAAAGGGTTTGGGTCAACCGGCCACCTCAACAACGTCGCCGTTCCCAGGCGGAAGAACTGCCATTATATCCTCTTCTCTCATAGTATGGCCCCATCCCTCAAGGATACGCCGGATTTTCTTCACGAGTTCGCTCTTCTTAAGCGAGCCAGGCCTTATCACGATGTACCTGTCAGTATGCGCTCTCATTGCATCGGCGGGGGCACAGACAACGAAATCTTCACCATCGTAGTTTATAACGCCCACCGCTAGCTTGAGTGGGAGCCCCCTCATCCAGTTCCTCTTCCCGTAGACCATGAAGGCCCCTTTGTCGAGGTACTCACCGCTCGGAGTCTGCTTGGTGACCTGCTCCGGAAGCGCCCAGTAGGCATCTTCGCTGTAAACTCCCCTATTCCATGCCTTGCTCATGGAAACCGCGAACTGACAGGCCTCGAATATGGTTTTCTCCCCGGCTCTCTGCCCGTCTTTGATGACGACGTGTGGTGCTCCATAAACGTCCGCATGGCAGTAGAGGTCGCTCTCATCCATGTGTCTCTTGATGAGGATTTCGTTTGTTGTTGCGTCCTTACCGCCTAAAACCAGGAATCCCTCGCTCGAAACGAACCAGCGAAACTTCTCGAACCATTTTTTCTTCCTTCGCTCGATTTTTCTTACGTTCAGCTCCTTCTTCATCTCCTCCTCGATGAGTTCCTCAACCTCGTCGAGCTTTCTCTCGGTATCTTCGTATGCCTTCAAAGCTCCCTCGTATTTGTGACGGAACTTCTTGGCCTTCTCGTAGTAGAGTTCCGCATTCTCACCTATGCTCTTGTTGAGATACAGTTTGACTTTCTTCTCCTCAAGCTCTACCGTTATCGCCTTCTCCTTGGGATCGATATCCTTTACCATGAGCGCTATCTTGTTTCCTGCTTTTTTACCCTCCCCAATTCTCTTCTTGAACTCGTCCCAGCCGAGGGTTTCGGTTGCCTTCCTAAACTCCTCCAAGAGCCTTTCGATAAGGGAGTAATTTGCGTAGATTAAATCGCCTACCTCTTGGTTGACCTTCGCACCCTCTTCAAAGCCCTTCAGCATCTCCCCCTGCTTCTTCAGGGTGGTGAGGAGCTGTCTCTTCTTTGATTCGAGTCTCTTCGTCTGTTCTACCCTCGCCTTCTCGATCGTTATCCTGCCAAAGTACTCATCGAGGGCCTCGCTGAAGGTTTTAAAATAGTGCTTCTCAAGACCATCGTAGATTTTCAGTTCTATCGGGACTACGTCGTGCATATTCCCGTCCTTGAAGACGATGTTGGGTTTCGGTTCGTCGTTGAAAGTCTTGAGCATTGCCTCATAAACCCTCAGGAGGTCGTCGTCGCTCAGCTCTTTAACAGGTGTCGTCTTCTCGAAGCCCCCCCTGATGGAAATCTCCTCCGCGTACATGCCGCCCATATTGAGCTTCCTCGCCAGGGCGCGGACGAGTTCTAAACCCTCATCCTCCCGCATAAGCTCCAGGAAGCGCTCTTTCGAGACCTCGAGCGGGTTCTCCCTCGCCGGAGGATACCGGTAGTCGGCCTTTGGCATTATCCTCCTATCCTTGTATTCCTCGTAGCGGAGGGCCGCGACTATTTTGTCCTCAGAATCAACGAGGATTATGTTTCCCCTCCTGAAAAGCTCACCGATGAGGGTGTAGTCTCCGATCCTAACCTTGACTATCCTGTCGAAACCGTGCTGTTCTATCGCGTCGATGAAGCCGCCGGAGAGGTGCTTTCTCAGGAGCATAGTGAAGCTCGATGGACTCTTCGGGGCCTCCTTAACGTAACTCGTGAGGTGGAACCGCCTTCCTGCCTGGAGGATGAGGTCTGTCCTTCCCTCCTTTGTGCGGAGCTTTATCCTTATCTCATCTTTATCATGGTAAACCTTGTCGACTCGTGCCCCAACGAGCCACTGAAGCTCTCTGACAACGTAGCGTATGTCAACACTGCTCATCTCCTCCTTCATCCTCTCACCGAAAAGAATTGGGGTAGTAGGTTAAAAGCTTTCACAGAATCCTAATACCAAAGACTAGGACGAGCGCTCCAGCTATAACCAATCCTGCCCTCAGAGTGTCTGAGTTCGAGGAGTCAAGGGCTTCGTTGAGGAGCGCGAAAGAGATCCCCGCCATCCCAATCTGGTAAATAACCCAGGCGAGTTTGGAGAAGGCACTTCCGCCGGAGACTATGACCGAAAGTATCGCCCCGGTGAGGATCACCGCTATTATCCCACCAACGAAGCCACTTTCCGAACCTTCCATGTTCATTGAGACCACCGCTATCAGTACAGCCAAGAGTTAAAACGCTTTTCTGTGGACAGGTGTGGCTACGGGTTCAACTCTGCTCGCACTAAGGTTAAATACTCAAAAACTAATAACACCAGCGGTGATACGCATGAAAGGCTACTTTACGTTCGTTCTTCACACCCATCTGCCTTACGTCAGGAAGC
>NZ_JALVUC010000010.1:88183-113185 GCF_027023865.1 Thermococcus sp.
GTTAAATACTCAAAAACTAATAACACCAGCGGTGATACGCATGAAAGGCTACTTTACGTTCGTTCTTCACACCCATCTGCCTTACGTCAGGAAGCATGGAAAATGGCCCTTTGGTGAGGAGTGGCTCTACGAGGCGATGAGCGAGACTTACCTGCCCCTGCTCATGGAGTTTGAGAGGTTAAGCTCATCCGGAGTCAGGTTTGGTATCGTGGTTAATATCACGCCGGTTCTGGTCGAGCAGTTAGCGGACGAATACGTCAAGCGGGAATTCGAGCGCTACCTTGAGAGGAAGATAGAGAAGACGAAGGAAGACCTGAAATCTGGTAAGTACAATGAGAAGGCTATTTTAGCCTCCCTTGAACACTTTAAGAAGGTCTACGATTACTGGAGGGTGATAAACGGTGATATACTCGGAAAGTTCAGGGAACTTCAAGAGAACGGCTACGTTGAAATAGTAACCTCAGCCGCAACCCACGGCTACCTGCCTCTCCTTGGAAGAGATGAGGCGATAAGGGCACAGATAGCGAACGGCGTCTTTACCTACGAGAAGCACTTCGGGAAGAGGCCGCGGGGGATATGGCTCCCAGAATGCGCCTACCGTCCGACTGGTGAATGGGAGTTGCCATCGGGGAGGAAAGAAAAGAGGCAGGGCATCGAGAAGTTCCTTGAGGAGTTCGGTATCGAGTACTTCTTCGTCGAGAGCAGGCTCATCGACAAGGGGCCGGTGACGAAGGGCTACCACGAGGTCGAGGTCTACGAGGGCGAGAAGAGCACG
Organism: Thermococcus sp.; assembly: GCF_027023865.1. Lineage (NCBI taxonomy): Archaea > Methanobacteriati > Methanobacteriota > Thermococci > Thermococcales > Thermococcaceae > Thermococcus > Thermococcus sp. The sequence goes on from NZ_JALVUC010000010.1 coordinate 88,959, forward strand.
CTCAGGCCCTACTGGATAAGGGGTTCTAACGTGGCTGTCTTTGCACGCAACAGGGAGACGGGCCACCAGGTCTGGAGCGCCCACCATGGCTATCCAGGCGACTTCTTCTATCGGGAGTTCCACAGGAAGGCCCCTGAAAGTGGCGGCCAGTACTGGAGGATAACCGGGAAAGACGTGGAACTCGGTAACAAGGAGTTCTATGATCCCGAGAAGGCAATGGAGCGCGTCGAAGAGCACGCGAAGCACTTTGTCTCTCTGATCGAGAAGCTGTTAAGCGAATTTGAGGAGAAGACCGGGGAGAAGGGTATAATCGTCTCACCCTATGACACCGAGCTATTCGGTCACTGGTGGTTCGAGGGTGTTAAATGGCTTGGAAGGGTTCTCGAGCTTCTCACGGGGAGAGACATCGAGATGATGGCCTTATCAAGGTTCCTTGATGATTATTCTGGGGAGAGGCACGAGATAGAACTTCCCGAGGGTTCTTGGGGCAGAAACTCGAACCACTCGACATGGTGGAACGAAGAAACTGAGTGGACATGGGAGCACGTTTATCGCGCCGAGGACAGGATGGTGGCAATAGCGAGCCGCTTTTATGGAAAAGACGCTCTAACCGACCGCATCATAGAACAGTTGGCGAGGGAGCTTTTAATTTTAGAGGCGAGCGACTGGCAGTTTCTAATAACGACGGGACAGGCGAAGGAGTACGCGGAGAGGCGCGTTCTGATCCACAGCGGGGATTTCCATCGACTCGCGAACGGTCTCGTTGAGTACCTTAAAACTGGAGAGTTCGATATAAGGTTGCTTGAAGAGCTTGAAGAGCGTGACAACGCCTTCAGGCCGGTTTTAGTGGCTCACTACATCAGCGAGAACCCGCCGGAGCTTGAGGAGTATGTTGAGCCGCCGGAGGTTCCTCCCGAGGAAACCGGTGGCGGGGAGATAGAGATGCCCAATGAAGTCATGGAGAGGGCCTACGCAACGGAGGTTGTCAAGGAAGTGGCGAAGAGAACGCTGAAGTCCCTGAACTCGACGGAGAAGATTCGAAAAGGGAAGGCATGGGGAATGAAGAAACCTGAAAGAAAAAAGACAATTGTTGAAAAAGTGAGCGGCACAAAAACGAAGAGCGATCTCCTCTCGATAAAGGGAATCGGTCCCAAGACGCTGGCAAAACTTAGGAGAGCTGGTGTTTATACCGTTGAAGACTTGAAGAATGCCGACTTGGAGAAGCTGGCAATGAAAACGCGGATTTCCTTAAAACGGCTGAGGAAGTTCGTGGGGCAGGTCTCCTGAGAACCCGATTAGTTCAAGGGAACAACGGAAAATGAGAGGGGTTAAAGGAAGGCGTGTCTGTGCTTGTAGAGGAGGTACGAGCCGTAGAGTATCAGGTAAAGCTCGATGGCGCTCAGGATCACCATAAAGATGAGCCATCCCTTGACGAAGCCGGGGCTTTTGCTTATCATCTCGGTTATCTTTCCAATCGCTCCGGGAGTGGTTAACTGCCTCAGTCCGTAGGTTAGCCCCATTGCCCCCTGGATTATCGGTATTGGTATTGTTGAATACGCTAAAAGCAGGCCAAGGTATCCCCTTCTCTGGAGGGAGAGCATCGAGAGGATCGTGGGGATTGCCAGTATCAATGCCGTCACGGCCATTATCTGGCTCATGTAAACACCAACCAGCAGGAAGAACGCTGTCATTCCAAAGAGGTACGTTCTGTAGGATCTCTTAAGTGCTTTAAGCATGCCCGGGTCGAAGTCATACACCGCGGACTTCGAGTAGAGGTTCATTTTCTTTGCCCTGCCTATGTACTTTTTCCTTCCCTCCTTTTCGATGCCATTGTCAGTGCTCAGGTTCTTCAGTTCCTTGGCTTTCTTGAAGAAGAACTCCGCCAGCTGGACGTTGTCCTTTTTGACGTTCCCTGCCAGCGTTTTGAAGTTTCCGGCTGCTTCCCTGATAAGCGAGATTACCTTTCTCTTATCCTTTTCGCTCAGAACAGTTAACCTCTCAACTCTGGGTATCGTTGTCTCAAGAACTTCAGCAGTGTCCTCAAGAATCGCGGGACTCTTCACGTTTATCCCTCCAAACCTAAAAAAGAAAGGGGGTTTAAGACCCTTGTGCCTTCTCGGCTGACAAAAGCCTGCCGATGCTCCAGCCCATCAGGGCTAGGATTATTAACCATGCTATTATCATGTAGATTACCCAGCTTCCCATCGTCACCACCTCAGACCTTCACTAGCACCTTGTTCTCCTTTATCTCTTCGCCATACTTCCTCTTGATGGCGTAGTACGTTTCTACTGCTCCGATGATGAACATGATTATTATCGCTGCCCCAACGCTCCCTGGAATTCCGCCGCTAACGAAGCCCTTGAACGTTCCGACCAGTGGTATCAGTAGGAATATTGGTGCCACGATTAGGGTAATCCACTTGTAGAATGTTGGGACCCTGGTGTAGGCTCCCTTGTGAAGCTCCTCCCAGAAGTTGCTAGGCTTGAAGAGGTACACGGCCACTATGATGTCAAGCAGTGCCAGCAGGGTGAGCTGGAAGCTGATCCAGTTGTCGAGTGGGGTGACGTACTTGTCGAGGCCTATGTAGATGACAGGCAGTCCCAGTATGAAGTATATCAGCAGGACGATCCATGTTCCAATGCTCCTCTTGATGTTGAGGTCCTCCTCAAAGAGTGCCACGAGGTAGTTGTACATTGCTATTGCCGAAGTCCATCCCGCGAACCACAGGAGCAGGAACCAAAGGGCTCCGAAGAATCTTCCTGCCTGTCCCATGCTGACGAAGGCATTTGGAAGGCTGGTGTATGCGAAACCAAGGCCGAATTTGTGGCCTATCCACGCGAGGGCGGCGCCCTTACCCTGGCTGAGGACGGTCGCTGGCACTATCTTCGGAGCGTATGCCGTTGCCAGCGGTATTGCGAGGGAACCGCCGAGGATGACTTCTGCGAACTCGTTGAGTGAAACGGTGGCTATTCCAGAGAGGGCGACGTCATCGTTGGGGCCGAGGTAGCTCGCGTAGTTCTGGATGATACCCATTCCCAGCGACAGCGTGAAGAATATCTGCCCTGCTGCCGCGAGCATGACGGTGGCGAAGTGCTCCTTGAGGTAGACCCAGTTGGGACTCCAGATGAAAGAGAATCCATCTAATGTACTCCAGTTGGGGTTGATCGGTGAGCCAAGGACAAAAACATAGCCGACCATTATAATGGCGAAGATGTAGAGCAACGGCATCATTATCTTGACCCACTTCTCTATACCCTTGCTGACTCCCCTTCCGACGGCTATGGCTATGGTGACTATGGTGATACCCCAGAACAGCAGAACTTCTGCGTGGTTGCTGAGGTAGTTGCTGAAGAAGCTTCCAGTGTTCTTGCCGAAGTATGCGCCGGTTATGCTGAACCAGGTGTAAGCTGCGGACCAGCCAATGAGGTGCAGGTAGTAGCTGTTGAGTAGTGTAACTCCCGCAAACGCCACCATGCCACTGATGGTACCCATTATTAGTGCGCTCTTGGGTTTGAGACTTTCCCTTGCCATCAGGTAGTAGGTTGGACCGATTGTACCGTGGCCGTACTTGCCACCGTAGCGACCTGCAACCCACTCGACCCACATTATGGGTATTCCAAGAAGGAACAGCGCCAGGAAGTACGGCACCATGAAGGCGCCGCCACCGTTCTGGGCAACCTGGGTTGGGAACCTTACAAAGTTTCCAAGACCGACGGCGTTTCCAGCCATGGCTAAAATCAAACCAATTTTACTTGCCCATTGATCCCTCTCTTGTTCCAAACCATTCACCCCCATGCAAATATACGGGACCCCATGAATTGAGTTGGGGCATTATGCATAAGGTGTTCCATTCTATAAAAAGCTTTTCCATGGTTTTTTTCGACGAAAGCCGATTTACTCAGTCGCAAAACTAACGGTGCCGGGTTTTCGTCATTTTTTCAGTACTAAAAGATAACGTAACGTATGGGATGATGTTATGACAGAGTTAGAGCATGATGTTTGATGATATGGCGGAAATCTGTATTGAGATGAATGACTAGAAAGTTTATATTAACACCCCTCCAAGAACCTCCGGTGCCCGATGAACGAAAAAGAGAGTGAGCTGACTGGTGATGATCGACTTCTCGCTGAGGGCACCATCATTAAACATCATTGATGGAGTTTTATGTTCTTTAATGTATAGAAAATCTTGGATGTACATCGCTCTTTTCGCCCAAAGATTTATGGAGGTTCTCTCTTTCTGCTGAAAATTTGAGCCTACAAGCTTTTGCTGAAAAATAACCGTTCTCCTACCCCTATTATCGAAAGGTTTATATAAGTAAATGCCTAACCTCATATCGCAGATTACCGAAACCTGAGGTGGTAAATATGGTTGAGCAGGACCCCTTTGAGATGGCGGTCAGGCAGCTCGAGAGGGCTGCGCAGTTCATGGACATAAGCGACGAGGCCCTTGCATGGCTCAAGAGGCCCATGAGAATTCTGGAGGTCAGCGTCCCGCTCCAGATGGACGACGGTTCCGTCAAGGTTTTCACCGGTTTCCGCGTCCAGCACAACTGGGCCCGCGGTCCGACCAAGGGCGGCATTCGCTGGCACCCTGCTGAGACCCTCAGCACCGTTAAGGCCCTCGCCACCTGGATGACCTGGAAGTGTGCCGTTGTTGACATCCCCTATGGTGGAGGCAAGGGCGGCATCATAGTCAACCCCAAGGAGCTCAGTGAGGGCGAGCAGGAGAGGCTCGCACGCTCATACATCCGCGCCGTTTACGACGTAATCGGCCCGTGGACCGATGTCCCGGCCCCGGACGTCTACACCAACCCGAAGATCATGGGCTGGATGATGGACGAGTACGAGACCATCATGAGGAGGAAGGGCCCGGCCTTCGGCGTCATCACCGGAAAGCCGCTCAGCATCGGCGGTTCACTCGGAAGGGGCGACGCCACCGCCAAGGGTGCCTCCTACACCATCCGCGAGGCTGCCAAGGCCCTCGGCATGGACCTCAAGGGCAAGACCATCGCCATCCAGGGTTACGGTAACGCCGGCTACTACATGGCCAAGATCATGAGCGAGGAGTACGGCATGAAGGTCGTCGCCGTCAGCGACAGCCACGGTGGCATCTACAACCCGGACGGCCTCAACGCCGACGAGGTTCTTGAGTGGAAGAAGAAGAACGGCAGTGTCAAGGACTTCCCAGGCGCGACCAACATCACCAACGAGGAGATCCTCGAGCTCGACGTTGACGTCCTCGCCCCGGCCGCTATCGAGGAGGTCATCACCGAGAAGAACGCCGACAAGATCAAGGCCAAGATCGTCGCCGAGGTTGCCAACGGTCCGGTCACCCCCGAGGCCGACGAGATACTCCGCGAAAAGGGCATCCTCCAGATTCCGGACTTCCTCTGCAATGCCGGCGGTGTCACCGTCAGCTACTTCGAGTGGGTCCAGAACATAAACGGCTACTACTGGACCCTTGAGGAGGTCTACGAGAGGCTCGACAAGAAGATGACCAAGGCCTTCTGGGACGTCTACAACACCCACAAGGAGAAGAACATCCACATGAGGGACGCCGCCTACGTCGTCGCGGTCAGCAGGGTCTACCAGGCCATGAAGGACCGCGGATGGGTGAAGAAGTGATTTCTTCTCCCTTTATTCTTGTTCTCCTTTCTCTCTTCTGTAATACATCCATTCGGGTTTTTCTCCAGCTGTGGGTTGTAATTATGGCCTGCATCGCGGCCACAACTATTATATCCGTCAGAATCATCCTACACTGGTATGAAGGCACAGAGAACCTTTGAGAGTGCCGTTTTGGGCTTGAAGTCGCCGTAGCCGACGGTGAAGGCTGTTATAACCATTTCACTTCCTCAAAAGCCAGCACCAGTCGAGGAGACTATTGTAATAGAGGAGCACACGAGTAGAAATACGAGAAAACAAAGGATTGGGAACACGGATTTTAGACCTTCGCCCAGTACTCTCTCTCTTCTATCATTGCCCTTACCATCTCCTCCTTGTTCTTGAACATCGTCCTCCTCGAGGGATTCTGCATGCCGTAGAACTCCATGAACGGACTTGGGCGCCTCTTGAACGGGTAGTAGAGGTAGATGGCAGCGAGCGTCCTGTATGCCTCTGCCATCTCGCTTATGACACCAGCGGAGACCCCTTCAGCGTAGTGGTAGACCGCTATCGCCTTGCTCACGTCAACGAGGTTGAAATCGCGTTCGACGAGCTGTCTCCTAAGGATGTCGGTCGCCTGCTCTATGTCGGCCCTGTCAAGCTCATCTACCTCGTCCCCATCAAGGAGGTGCTTTATCCTTATCCTCTCAACGCTGGGGTTTTTAGACACTTGATTGTCATATTCAGCCACGACCCACCAGTCGTCCAGCGCTCCCGGATCGAGAACCGTGAAGTGCTCACTCAACACCTCGTAGAAGTTCCTGACGCGGTGGTAGTACTCCTCCTCATGGCCGGTCATCGGGTAGCTTAGGTAGACTATCGGCTTCTCTGCCTCATGGAAGAGCAAGTCGAGGAATACGTTAGGGGGATGCCTTATTCCAAACTGTAGGATATAGCGGACTTCTACGCCCTCCTTCTTAAGCTCGTGAACGAGTGTTTTGACGTGGTTTATCGCGTCCTCGCGCCACATGACAAGAGTGGAGAGTTTTATGTTGTCTGGATCGTTTCCAAAGCGCTCGAACCACTCCGGGTCGTTGATTATCCCTCTCCTGACGGAAAGGACATCGTCAAGGATTATAACCGCCCTGTCAGGCTTGAGGAGCTTGACGTTGCTCAGGGTAAAACCTATGACGCTCCCACTCCCCCATCTGAAGAGACTTGGGGTCGAGACGAGCTGGTGCTCCGCGTCGCTCTCTTTTATCTCTTCCCGTATTCTCTCAAAGGCCTCGTCCCGTATCTCATTCATCAGGTTCTGGTGGCTTATCGCGAAGTCTAGGACGTTCTTTCGGGTTATCTTAACTCCCCTCTCCTTTCCCACGTCCTTGATATAATTGAAGACGTGGTAATAGGCGTAGCTCTCATCATCGGCGAGCTTAAGCGCTTTCACTATGTACTCGTCCCTGCCGTTAAGAGGTGGCCCGGTGAGCAGGACTATCTCCTTCATTCTACACACCCCACTGCATCTAAAACCCCTTCAGACGAAACCTTTAAATACTATTCCCTCAAAGTGCGGGTGTAAAGGTTCTTCTATTCTAAAAAGATACCAGCAGGGGTGTTGTAATTGGCTGAGAAGCTAAAGGGAACGACTACGGTCGGCATTGCATGTAGGGAAGGAATAGTCCTCGCAGCGGACAGAAGGGCATCCCTCGGCAACATGGTGCTCTCGGATAACGTTACTAAAGTCTTCTGGATTGACGACCACCTTGCCCTGGCAGGAGCTGGGAGCGTTGGGGATATTCTCAGCTTCGTCCGGCTCCTCCGCTCCGAAGCAAAGCTTTACCGGGCCAGGGTTGGAAGGGAAATGAGCGTTAAGGCACTCGCAACGCTTGCTTCCAACATCCTGCACGGGGGTAGGGGCTACGCATACTTCGCTTGGTTCCTCATAGGAGGCCACGACTCCGCCCCCAGGCTGTACTCGATAGACGCGGCCGGTGGCCTCACAGAGGATAAGTTCACCGCCGCCGGTTCCGGAATGGAGTTCGCCTTCTCAATACTCGAATCCGGCTTTAGAGAGGACATTTCCCTCAAAGAAGCTGTTAAACTCGCCCTCCGTGCCATCGGAGCTGCCACTAGGAGGGATGTGTTCACCGGAGGGGGAGTAACTCTGATTACCATCACCAGAGACGGCCACCACGAGTGGAGCGAGGAAGAGCTCAAGGCTTTATCAGAATGAGGTGGTGTCAGTGATAAGAAGGGAAACGTTCGTTGATGATATTCTTCGCGATATCAGAGAGGTTATAAGTCAGATGGTTCCACTGGAGGCAAGAATAACTGATGTAGAGTTCGAAGGCCCGGAGTTGGTCATATACGTCAGAAATCCAGAGACGATAATGCGTGACGGGGAGTTGATAAAGAACCTCGCCAAGGTTCTCAAAAAGAGGATAAGTATAAGGCCAGACCCGGACGTTCTCATCCCGCCGGAGCAGGCGGAGGAGATGATAAAGGAGCTTGTTCCAGTGGATGCTGAGATAACCAACATAAGCTTCGATCCCTCAATAGGACAGGTCATAATAGAGGCCAAGAAACCTGGGAGGGTCATAGGCAAAAATGGTGAGGGACTCCGCCTCATAACTCAGAAGGTTCGCTGGGCGCCGAAGGTCGTCAGAACCCCGCCGCTCCAGAGCCAGACAATTTATTCGATAAGGCAGATACTGCAGGCTGAGGCCAAGGACAGGAGGAAGTTTCTCCGCCAGGCTGGAAGGAACATCTACCGCAAGCCCGAAACGAAAAGCGAGTGGATAAGGATAACCGGCCTTGGAGGCTTCAAGGAAGTCGGAAGGAGTTCCCTCCTCGTCCAGACCAACGAGAGCTATGTCTTGGTCGACTTTGGAGTGAATATAGCCGCCCTTCGTGACCCCAAGAAGGCATTCCCGCACTTCGATGCGCCTGAGTTCCGTTATGTCCTTGACGCGGGCATTCTTGACGCAATAATCATAACTCACGCCCACCTCGACCATAGTGGCATGCTTCCCTACCTCTTCCGTTACAAGCTCTTCGACGGCCCGATATATGCCACTCCACCGACAAGGGACCTGATGGTACTCCTCCAGCAGGATTTCATTGAAATTCAGAAGATGAACGGCGTTGAGCCACTCTACAGGCCAAGGGACATCAAGGAGGTTATAAAGCACACTATAACCCTCGACTACGGCGAGGTTCGTGACATAGCACCGGATATGAGGTTAACCCTTCACAACGCGGGTCACATACTTGGCTCGTCGATAGTCCACCTCCACATAGGCAACGGACTGCACAACATAGCCATAACCGGTGACTTCAAGTTCATCCCGACGAGGCTCTTTGAGCCGGCCGTGAGCAGGTTCCCGCGTGTTGAGACCCTCGTTATGGAGTCAACCTACGGCGGAAGCAACGACTATCAGATGCCAAGGGATGAGGCGGAGAAGCGCTTGATAGAGGTCATCCACCAGACCATAAGGCGCGGCGGGAAGGTGCTCATTCCGGCGATGGCCGTCGGAAGGGCGCAGGAGATAATGATGGTTCTGGAGGAGTACGCGAGGATAGGTGGCCTCGAGGTGCCGATTTACCTCGACGGGATGATATGGGAGGCAACGGCGATCCACACAGCATATCCGGAGTACCTCAGCAGGCACCTGCGCGAGCAGATATTCCATGAGGGTTACAACCCGTTCCTCAACCCGATATTCAAGCCCGTCGCCAACAGCAGGGAGAGACAAGACATCATAGATTCTGGCGAGCCAGCAATAATTATAGCTACCTCCGGCATGCTTGTCGGCGGACCGAGTGTTGAGTACTTTAAACAACTCGCTTCCGATCCAAAGAACAGCATGATCTTCGTCAGCTATCAGGCGGAGGGAACCCTTGGAAGACAGGTGCAGAGGGGATTGAAGGAGATACCGCTCGTCGGTGAGGATGGTAAAACTGAAGTCGTCAACGTTAACATAGAGGTCTACACCATCGACGGGTTCTCCGGCCACGCGGACAGGAGGGAACTTATGAACTATGTCGCAAGGCTCAGACCAAGGCCGGAGAACATAATAACCGTCCATGGCGAGGCCCACAAGTGCCTCGACCTGTCGAGTAGCATACACAAGAAGTTCAACATAAGGACCCGTGCCCCTAACAACCTCGACGCCATAAGACTCCGCTGAACGAGGGGATGAGGATGAGGGTAACCCCCCTCTGCTGTGAATCCTCCTCTTCTCCCATTATTCCCCCCTTCTGTTGCGGTCAAAGGGTTTCCGTGGAGTACAACTATGAGAGAGTGGACCCTTCTAGATGGAGATCCCGGGAGAAGGGAGTGTGGAGATACAGGGAGCTTCTTCCGGACGTTAAAGAGATTGTCAGTCTCCAAGAGGGTGGCACTCCACTACTCAGGGCAAAGCTGTCCGAAGAGTTGGGCTTTGAGATTTTCATCAAGGACGAGACTAGAAACCCCACGGGTTCCTTCCGCGACAGACTCGTCACAGTTGCCGTTTCCTACGGTATTCCTCACGCCGAGAGCGGATTCATAGTTGCTAGCAACGGGAACGCGGCCGCTTCCCTCGCCGCATATTCGGCGAGAACCGAAAAACCCGCCTACACCGTGGTTCCGCGCCTTGTTGAAGAGGGAAAGCTAAGCCAGATAACTGCCTTCGGAGCGAGGCTAATACGCTATGGGGAGAGTGTTGATGAGGGCATAGGCTACGCTGAGGGACTGGCCGATGGAAAGGGTCTCTACAACATTACCCCCGAGAGCAACCTCATCGGTCTGGAGGGGCAGAAGACGATAGCCTTTGAACTCTGGGAGGAGCTTAATCCAACTCACATCGTTGTTCCCACCGGGAGCGGAAGCAACCTCTACAGTATCTACAAAGGTTTCGTGGAGCTTCTGCGCATCGGGGCAATTGATGAGGTGCCGGAGCTTATAGCGGTGCAGGCGGAGCGGTGTTCGCCGATAGCGAGTGAGGTCCTTGGCGTTGAGCCTCGCGCTGAACCAACTAAGGCCCTCGGTCTGTACGTGAGGAATCCTGCCATGAAGGAGCTTGCCCTTGAGGCAATATCCAAAAGCAGTGGAACGGCCGTCCTGGTTGGTGAGGACGAGCTTGACCTCGGTCAGAGACTTCTGGCCAAGGAAGGAGTATTCGCGGAGTACGCTTCCTCCGTTATCATCCCCGCGCTATTGAAGCTTTCAGAGGAGGGGTACTTCGAGAAGGACGACAGGGTAACGCTCGTAGTGACAAGTTCAGGCCTCAAGGGACAGTACTCTGAAAGCAGGGAGCGGTTTTCCCTCGGTGGAACTAAGCTGGAGATACTTCGCCTGATTGAGGACGGGGAGATGTACGGCTACGAGGTCTGGGAGGCCCTTGGAAAGCCGCTCAGATACCAGGCGGTCTACCAGCACCTCCGCGAGCTGGAGAGCATGGGGCTTATTGAAGAGAGCAGGCGGAAGGGGAGACGCGTCTACTACAGGCTGACCGGTAGGGGGAAGAAGTTCTTGGAGATGATGGGGTAGAAAGGTTTTAAAGTCCCTTTTAAAAGCTAATCCTAGGTGAAGAAGGTGAAGCTGGCCATTGAGCACAAGTTCTCCCTTACGGTTTACCTATGGGGTACGATAACCGGCATAATCAGCGGTCTCGCTGCGGCAAAGATCGAGTACGGCTGGCTCCTTGGAGTGGCCATGTATATAGTGACCGACAAGTTCATCATGGCAGTCATAAAGGAGCTCCCGCCCGACGTTCCGGACGAGAGAGCGATACTCAAAAAAGCGTTCTGGGGATGGAGCCTGTTCTGGCTCTACTTCGTTATGCTGACCTATTCACTGGTAATAGGCTTCACGCCCCATTGCTACTCGAACCAGAGCCTGCTCTATAGGATGGTCATGAACGGTAACGCGACCGTTCCCTGTAACGTAACTCCCGTGGGGTGATGACATGGAGGAGCTGAAGAGAACAGTAGCTAAGGAGGCTTTGGAATTCATCGAGGACGACATGGTCATCGGTCTCGGCACCGGTTCGACCACCGCCCACTTCATAGAATACCTCGGCAAGCTCATCATGGAGGAGGAGCTCGAGGACGTTTACGGTGTTCCCACATCTCACCAGTCGAGACTTCTCGCCATAGAGAGCGGCATTCCCATCGTTTCCCTTGATGAGGTTGACGCGATAGACATAGCCGTAGACGGTGCTGACGAGGTTGACCCCAACCTGAACCTCATAAAGGGCCGCGGTGGAGCGCTGACGATGGAGAAGATAATCGAGTACCGCGCCGGCACTTTTCTCGTTCTCGTGGACGAGAGCAAGCTCGTCGAGCGGCTTGGTGAAAAGATGCCGGTGCCGATAGAGGTTATCCCGGCCGCGTGGAGGGCGATAGCCGAGGAGATAGAGGTCTTCAACGCCGAGGCTGAACTCAGGATGGCCGAGAAGAAGGATGGACCGGTAGTTACCGACAACGGCAACTTCATACTCGACGCGAAGTTCCACCGCATCGAAGACCCGCTTGACCTCGAGGTAGAGCTGAACAACATCCCCGGCGTTGTGGAAAACGGTATCTTCGCCGACATAGCGGACATCGTTTTAATCGGCACGAAGGACGGCGTGAAGAGGTTTGAGCGCTGAGCCTCTAGTCCCCCCGTTTTTCTTGGTTGGCTAGGTTAAGTTTATAAATCTCATGAGAGTTACAGCTTTTGAGCCTCCCGCGCGGGGGTAGCCGAGCCTGGTCAAAGGCGGTGGACTCAAGATCCACTCCCGCAGGGGTTCAGGGGTTCAAATCCCCTCCCCCGCACCATTTAGCCCTTGCAGAGCAAGCGCTGGTGGAAAGCCCGTAGCCCATTCATGAAGTGCGTTTATGAAGGGTTCTCCTCTTGAAGTTAATTGTTTTAGGGAGAACTCATTTAAAGGTTCTTTGTAAGGGATTTAACTTTAAAAAGACACCATTCTCCGGGAGAGGGCTACGAACTTTTGGTGAAGCTTTTCTCAAAAGCTTCAACACCGCTTTCACCCTATTTCAAGCGTCTTGCGGATGACGGAAAGATTGCGTTTCTTCTCTTGAGGGATTTACTCGTTAATTGCTAATTTTGGACGTTTGTCTTCTTCAAAGCATCCTACGGACGCCAGAATAGAACGCAAACCTGTCCAAAGGCTTCTTTTAGAATTAAACCCCTATTCAATTGAAATTCGAAACGGGCACACTAGCACGATCCCTCAGATTATGAGAAAGAGAACTCTCTTGCTCAAGCTTTTCCAAAAGATTGTCTGCGACGTTGGAGCTTTGCCTCAACGCACGGGACGATGGTCCTGTTGAGTTCCCAGAAGACCGTACGTAAGAACCCAAAAAGAGCAAAAAGGAAAACAAAATCAGATGTCGATCTCACCCTTTTCCTTCAGCTCACGGTACATGCGCCAGCTGATTATCGGCCTCTTTGCAGCTAAAACGTCGTCGACCCTCTTAACCGCGGTGTTGTGTGGGGCGCTCTTCACAAGCTCGGGGTTGCTGTAAGCTTCCTCGCTTATCCTCTTGAGGGCTTCAACGTATGCATCCAGCTCCTCCCTGCTGACGGTCTCAGTCGGCTCAATCATCAGCGCCTCGTGAACTATCAGCGGGAAGTATATGGTGGGCGCGTGCATTCCGAAGTCGAGGAGCCTCTTGGCGACGTCAAGGGCCTTAACTTCGGTTTCCTTCTTCATAGGCTCCGCAGAGAAGACGGTCTCGTGCTTCCTAAGCTCCTTTCCGGGAAGTTCGTATCCCTTGGTTCCCTTCAGCTTCCTCGTTATGTAGTTGGCGTTGAGGACCGCTATCTCGCTGGCCTCTCTCAACCCATCTCTACCCATTATCTTTAGATACGTCAGTGCTTTTACCATAACCGCGAAGTTGCCGTAGAGTTCTTTCACCTTGCCGATGCTCTTTGGCACGTTGTAGTCCAGGTAGTAGCGGTCGTTCTCCTCGTCGTAACCCACGAGCGGAACCGGTAGGTAGTCCTTCAGGAAGTCCTTCACGCCAACCGGCCCGCTTCCGGGTCCACCGCCGCCGTGCGGGGTCGAGAAGGTCTTGTGGAGGTTGAGGTGGACGACGTCAAAGCCCATATCGCCCGGCCGTACTTTGCCAAGGACCGCGTTGAGGTTTGCACCGTCGTAGTAGAGCAGGCCGCCGGCTTTGTGGACTATCTTGGCTATCTCCAGTATCTCGTCCTCGAAGATTCCGAGGGTGTTTGGATTAGTCAGCATCAAACCGGCGGTTCTCTCGCTCACGGCGTTCTCAAGGGCCTCAAGGTCAACGGTTCCGTTCTCGTTGGAGGGTATCTCAACCACCTTGAAGCCCGCCATCGCGGAGGAGGCCGGATTGGTACCGTGGGCCGAATCCGGAACGAGCATCTCGGTCCTCTGAGTCTCACCGCGGTCGAGATGGTAAGCGCGGATTATCGAGACGCCGGTGAACTCGCCGTTCGCACCGGCCGCAGGCTGGAGGGTGAAGCGATCCATCCCGGTTATCTCTCTGAGCCATCCTTCCAGCTCCCACATTACTCTAAGCGCTCCCTGGATGGTTCTCTCGTCTTGATAAGGATGGACGTAAGCCACACCGGGATGGGAAGCTATCTCCTCGTTTATCTTGGGGTTGTACTTCATGGTGCACGAGCCGAGAGGATAAATGCCGCTATCGACACCGTAGTTCATCTCGCTCAGACGCGTGTAGTGTTTGACCACCTCAGGCTCGCTCAACTCCGGGAGGTTGAGCGGGCTCTTCCTCCTCAGCTTCTCAGGGATTTCAACGTCAGCGTCTTCAATCGGCTTTGGAAGAGTATAACCAACCCTTCCCGGCCTGGAAAGCTCAAAAACGGTCGGTTCGTCCCACTTGGCTTGGCGGAACATTCAGGCCACCTCCTTTAGGACATCTATGAGTTCATCAACCCATTCCTTTCTCGTTGTCTCGGTCGCCGCGAAGAGGGCTGTCTCCCCAAGCTCTGGAAAGTGCCTTCCGAGGTAGTAGCCACCGTGTATGCCTTTCTCAAGAAGCCTCTCGTGAACCACTTCATAGGGGACACCGAACCTAACGGGCACGTCCTTGAAGTTGACGCCACTGAAGGGAACCTCAGCCACCTCTGAAAGGCGCTTCTTGAGGTAGGCGGTGTTCTTCAGGATGGTCTCGCCGAGCTCTCTCAGACCATTCGGCCCGAGCGTTGCTAGGTGTATCGCAGCCGCGACGGCAACTAGGGCTTCGTTTGAACAGATGTTTGAGGTTGCCTTTGCACGCCTTATATGCTGCTCCCTCGTCTGGAGGGTCATCACGAAGGCCCTCTTCCCGTCCCCCGTCTTCGTCATCCCTATTATCCTACCCGGCATCTGTCTTACCAGCTTCCTGTCGTTCCTTACGGCGAAGATTCCCGCCCTGGGAGCGCCGAAGTTCATGGAGTTCCCGAAGTAGGCTGCCTCGCCGACGACGACGTCAGCGCCGAGTTCCCCCGGAGCCTCAACTACCCCAAGTATTGTCGGGTCGACCCCAACAACGAAGAGTGCCCCGGCATCGTGGGCTATCTCCCCTATCTCCTCGATGTTTTCTTCGAGGAGGCCGAAGAAGTTGGGTATCTCGACGTAGACACCGGCGGCGCCTTCAACCGCTTCTTTCAGCTTTTCAAGGTCAAGCTGTCCCCGTTCATCCCAGGGGACCTCAACCTTCCCGAGGCCCGGTCCCGAGGTATATGCTCTCAGAACCTCCTTTTTTTCGGGACTGAGTGCCTTGGGGATAACGAACTTCTTCCTTTTCGTGTGCCTGGCTGCCATCAGCGCCGCCTCTGCCATCGCCGTCCCCCAGTCGTACATTGAGGAGTTAACTATCGGCAGGCCAATCAGCTCCGCGATGAGGCTCTGGTACTCAAAGAGAGCCTGGAGCATGCCCTGGCTTACCTCCGGTTGATAGGGAGTGTATGCCGTCAGGAATTCACTCCTTTCGATAAGGTACTTGACGTGTGCCGGGACGTAGTGGAAGTATGTTCCCGCCCCCAAAAAGCTCGGCATCTCGAGAACCGTTTTGTTCCGGCTCAGGATACCGTTCAGCTCAGTGAAGACCTCGTACTCGCTCTTTCCCTCTGGAAGGTTGAACTCCTTGACCATTCCTTCCGGCACATCGGAGAACAGCTCTTCAATCCGCTCAAACCCGATTTCCCTCAGCATCTCCTCCTTCTGCGGGAGGTTCGGGAGGTAGTGTCTTCCCATGCCTATCACCTTCTTAACTTTAAGACGCTCGTTGAAAGTTGGGCGGGAAGAATATATGCTTTGTGCCGGCGGCAACCTTAAAAGCCAAGCCCCCACCCTAACCTTATGATAGACTGCATCAACCGCTCGCACCGGTCATTATTATTGCCTCAATGGTGACTCCCTTTGAATGCATCAGAAGGGGTGGTTAAATGATAATCGCCTTCGACTTCGACGGGACGCTGGCAGATACCTACTGGTGCATTGAGGAGGCATTCAAACGCGCCCTTCAGAGGCGTTACCGCTGGCTTCCAGGGAAGGTACTCTGGGCGAAGCTTTTAACTAAGGTAGAGCTTCAGTTCGAGAGACCAACCTTGGGGGGGCACAAGAAGAAGACGAAGGTTCCGTTCTTCCTCAGGACGAAGTTCTTTGAGACGTGGTTTGAGGAGAGGGCAAAGCTAACAAGGCCGATAGATGATTCCCCCGAACTGCTGAAGAAGCTCAAGGAGGAAGGTCACACCGTCATCTCCTTCTCGGCGGAGGACTTCATGGACGGTATGAAGGCCAGAAGGTTGAAGATGATGGGGGTCTACGACCTTTTCGACGATGTTGTGGTCTTCGGGCACGAGATGACGCTCGACGAGGCCTTCAAGCTCGTCCGCGAGAAGTATGGAAACGAGACCTTCATCTGGGTCGACGACAAGCCATGGCGCTTCATAGGGCATGGTGACGGGAACACGGAATATGTATGGTACTACTTCCCGTTCACCGCAAGATTCATTGAGAAGAAGCGGGAGAGGCTCGCACTCATACCGCACCTGCACATCATACGGGATCTGTGGAGCATCTTTGATGTGATAAAGAACGTGGAGCACGGAAAACATTTTTAGATGTTGAGATCGATATTGTTAAAAGATGATGGGTATGAAGAATAAGGTCCTCATAGGATTGCTCGCAACTTTCATCCTCATTGTCATCATAGGTCTTGGTCCTTGGTGGAAGGACATATCAGGTGGCATAACACCCTCTGGACCCAACGTCACAGCCACCTATCTGGGCATCCACAAGCCGCAGAACATTGGTGACTGGCAGTTCGTTGTCAAAGATCCCATCCTGACCGACTGCATGGTGGCCTACCTTTACGAATACGACGGAACAGGCAAGCTGACGGTCTACGAGATAGACGCCGGGACGCTGGAGGCACTTGGGCTTAAAAACAGAAGGAGTAACTGCACGAACGTCCTCAGATATGGGGTTTTCGCGGTCAACTTTACGGGGATGCCTGAGGCTCTGTCCATAGAGATATGGGTGAGCAAGAGTTCAACCGGAGGTCATGATGTCTACTTCCAGCAGCTTGGGGACTGGCGCTTTGTCAACGGATCATACATAGGTTACATCGCGCCGCCTATGAACAATGACTACGCCCTTATGAACATAACCACCGTGGAGGAGCTGGTAAACAAAACTGGTATTCATATGATAAAGAGATGAGCTAACCTGAGTCGGCGTTGGTGTACTCAACGGTATCCTCAACGAACTCGTCGTAGGTTCCCCCATTAACTTCTTCCAGTTTTATGGAGAACTCCCTTCCCAGCGACCACCTAACCGCAATGGGACCCCTATCCGTTTCAGCTATGATGAGTCCGAAGGGTAAATCACCGGCCCAGTGGTGCTTTGAGAAAGTTACCTCAAAGCCCCTCCTTTTAAGCTCTTTCAGCACCTCTTCGTAGGTTCTGCCCGGTCCGTATGGACTTTTGACGAAGCCAATGTAGGCCATTTTTACTCACCATTGTTCCATTAATAGGCAGATTTAAAACCTTTTCGGTTCTCTTAACAAAGCTTAAAAGCCGAGAGAAAAACCTAAAAACATGAAACCAGTTCCATTGCCAGACCGAGCACTCAAACTCAATGGGAACCTCATAATAGCGGACCTCCACCTCGGCTACGAGATCAGCATGGCGAGGAAGGGATTCTACCTGCCGCGGGTTTTCCACGAGGTCGTCGGAAAGCTGAAAGCTATCCTCGAAAGGGAGAGGCTAAAGCGTCTCGTAATTAACGGTGACCTAAAGCACTCCTTCGTCTCCGAGTGGCGTGAAAGGGAAGAGCTAAAGGCCTTCTTTAAGGAGGTTTCCCCGCTCGTTGATGAGCTGGTTCTCGTGAGGGGCAACCACGACGTTGGAACGCTCTGGCTAAGGAAGCTTGGTGTTGAGGTCATTGACGAGCTTGAAATTGGAAAGTGGAAGCTCGTCCACGGGCATAATCTCGTCGAGGGTGAGCGCTTTATCCTGGGACACGAGCATCCAGCGATAAGGCTACGCGACGAGGTGGGGGCGCTTGTCAAGATGCCTGCTTTCTTAGTAAGCGACGAGCTAATAGTCCTTCCTGCCTTCAGTCCATGGGCCTACGGCAACGACGTGCTGAGGGAGATAGTCTCACCATTTCTAAGGGCCTACGACATTTCAAAGGCTCGCGTGCTCGTTCCGTTAGGGGACGAGATCCTCGACTTTGGTGAGCTCGGAAGGTTGTCCGGAATCATCTGGAAACTCCCCTCCACAAACCTTTAAACTTCAAAGAAGTAAACCCGTCGGTGGTAACGTGAACGCGCTCAGCGCCCTGATATTCTTCGCCTACGCCCCGGCACTGGCGATACTCTGGTACTTCTATCACGCGGACAGATATGAACCCGAGCCGAGGCGCTACGTTATCGGGACATTTATCCTCGGAGGAACCCTCTCCGTCGGGATAGCCTACATCTTAGAGAGCATCCTGACGATTGGGGGGATGATACAGCCCCTCCTCCCCACGACGACCTTTTATGTTGCGCTCGTTGCTGGACTCGTAGAGGAGCCTTCAAAGGCGTTGGCTGTAAGATGGCCTTTCAAAGCGGGTCAGATGGATGGTATAATGGACGGCTTAGTCTATGGGGCCGCTGCGGGTCTCGGCTTTGCTGCCACCGAAAACTTCATGTACGGTCTTGGCTGGGGGTTGGGCGTTACCCTGACGCGGGCGTTCCTTACTCCATTCGCCCACGCAACGTGGAGCGCGATAATCGGCGTTGGTTATGGGTTAAAGGCGGAGGGAAAGGTTGACTCCCTGACCGGTTACTACCTTCTGGCGATCTTCCTTCACTTTCTCTGGGACTACTATGCCTTCATGAGCGCCACGATCCCGGCCTACAACATCGTCCTGATAGTCCTCATCGGCGTTAATCTGGCCATACTAAGGTACTTCATGATTGCCGGCCTCGCGGAGGACAGGGCGAGGCTCTGGTATTACTGGCTTAGGAGGGGTGGTTGAGATGGGAAAGGTTGAGGATGCACTCTTTGAGGCTAGGCCCTACGTTGAGTACTGGGATGGGTTGAAAGAACTCGTTGAGAAGCTTTGGAAGGACACGGAAAACGAAGAGGAGTTCCTAAATAGGATAAAATCGGAGATGGAAATGGCGGAAGAGCCTTTCAGAACCGACCTCAGGATATTCCTACAGAAGTTCGAGGTTCTTTGATTTTTCCCCAAACCTCAGCTTGTCTTTAGAACCGTGAACCAAAAGGTTTTTTGAAAATCCCACCAACGTGTTAGGGGGATTGAAATGAAGAGGACTTTAGCGGTGCTCATCCTGGTTATCGCTGCTGGAATAGCTGGAGCGTGGTACCTGAGGGGCAGCGGAAGCATCATCCACCAGCAGTCTCCGCTGGCCGTTAAAGGGCAGATACTGGCAAGGCTTGGTGCGATGGACTGTTACACCTACACCCAGAACATAACCGTTAGTTCGGGAAATGTCACTGTGAGATCCAGCGTGGAGGGAGGGCTAAACAACGGGACGTATTACTTCCACGGGAGGAGGAGCGGAACTGAGTGGTGGGGAACCATAAGGGGCCGCCACTTGGTTGAAAGGGTAGTCAACGCGGGGGAGAAAAAGGAGTTCAACATCAACCTCACGGAAAATGAGCTGTCTGCAATGATGATGTACGAGCCGGTTCAGCTGGCCATCCGCGCACTGGGAAGCTCTGATAAGGTTAGCGTCTCAGGCCAATGGCTCGTCTGCAACTTCACACTGCCGGAAACTGGGGGCGGGAGTCCAGAGACGTTCGCAGGAACCATCAAAGTGAAATTCAACGATCATTACATACCCACGAGGTTGATTGTTGATAGCATCGTGACATCCAACGGGGAGACCGTGAAGAGGGTTTCGTTCTCGGCCGACATTAAAGAAGAATGCTGGATACCGGAATGGGAAAAAATACTAGAGACGGGGTGAGGAGTTAAGCCCCCCTCGTCGCCACTATTTTTACCCCCTCCCACTCGGCAACGACATCGCCGACTTTTATCGGAGCCTTGAGCTTTAGCCCCGCTAGAAACCTCATCAACTCGGGTATCCTCTCCTTAGGAACCGACTCTGCCGTTCTGACGCTCACCGTTGGGAGGGCATCCCCTTCGACAGGAACAACACTCATGACAATTCTTTTTGGGTTTGTGACCTCCTGAACCGCCCATTCCTCCCCCCTGGGACAGGTGCAACCTCGAACCTCTTTAATTTTCCCGTCCTCGACCTCAACCTCTATGGAACAGCCGAGGGGGCAGACTATGCAGGTAAAGCGGTAGATCATATCCTCACCACCTCCACTGTAAGCTTCTCGGTTTTCCTGATTTCCTTGGACCTCAGCGTTATCCTGAGCATTTCCGCGGGCTTGACCACGGGGAGTCTAACCCTCTTGGATATCTCCGGAATCCTCAGTTCAACGTTCTCCATTGGTTTTGCAACGCGGAGGTAGAGGTAGACATCCCTCTCACCGCTGAGATAGTGTGGAGCGAGGAGGCGGACGTTTTCACCTTTCTCAACTTTAATCCACTTCCTACTCTCAATTCCTCCATTGTTGATGAATTCCTTTGCACCTTCCGCCGCTAATTCACCCTGCTCCGCCACGTAGTCAACGAGGTCGTTTATGAGGAGGGAGTTGCCCGCTGCGAAAATCCCCGGAACGCTCGTCTCAAGACGATCGTTGACGATTGGTCCACCGGTTGCTGGATCAATCTCAACTCCAACCTTTTTCAGCTTCTTAACGCTCGGAACCAAGCCAGCTGAGATCACTAAGGTATCTGCATCAATCCAGAATTCGCTTCCCGGAATCTCCCTGAGGTTTTCATCAACTTTCACGACCTTCACTCGTTTGACCCTTCCCTTTCCGCGCACTTCGACAACCTTGTGGCCTAGGTAGAGGGGGATGTTGAAATCGCGGAGTATCATGACATTCCTCGCTAGGCCCCCAGGGTAGGGCATCAGTTCTACGACCGCCTTGACCTTGGCGCCCTCGAGGGCAAAGCGGCGTGCCATTATAAGGCCCACGTCGCCGGAACCAACTATGACGACCTCCTTTCCTGGCAGGATGCCGTAGATGTCCATCAACGTCTGGGCCTCACCTGCCGTGTAAATTCCAGAAACCCTGTCTCCAACTATTCCAACTTCAAAGGCGTGCCTTTCGCGAGCGCCGGCGGCGTAGATCACGGTCCTGGTCCAGGCCTGGTAGGCACCGCTCGGTGATGTAAATATTACCACCTTCTCAAGATCGGAATAATTCCTGATCTCTAGAACCCTAGCAGATGTTCTGCACTCCACTCCAAGTTCGACCAGCCTCTTTGCAAGTCTGGACGCGAACTCCGGGCCGGTAAGCTCCTCCTTGAAGTAATGAAGCCCAAAACCGGGATGGATGCACTGGGGGAGGATTCCTCCAAGGTAATCCCTCTCATCGAGGAGTAACACCTTCAGGCCGAGTTCCTTCGCTTTAATGGAAGCCGCCATTCCCGCCGGTCCACCACCGATGACGACCACGTCGTAGTTAAGCATGGGGATCCTCGGGAACATCAGGCATCCCCCCTGATAAGAACTTTGACATCTCCAATGCCAATCTCACTCCCTCTACCCTTCAGCGTGACCTTCCAGGATTCGGTATCATACTCTTTAGCTAAAAGCTGGACTATCTTGGGTCTGCAGAAGGCGCCTTGGCAGGTTCCTGTCATGGCCTTCGTCCTGAACTTAATGGAGTCGAGACTGGGTGTCTTAACTCCTATGAACTTCATCCTCTCTATCGCCTCCAAGATGTCGCCCTCGCTTACGTTGTTGCAGCGGCAGATGATCCTGCCGTATGCAGGGTTCCCCTTCACCATCTCGTTGACCTTTTCTGGAGGGAGCATGAAGAAGTGCGTTATCTCCCTCCGGTAGGGGTTCCACTTCTCCTTCTCGACCAGCTTGATTCCAAGGTCGCGCTCGATTATCTCAGTAACCTCATACGCTATCGCCGGAGCACTCGTGAGGCCTGGAGAGCGGATTCCAGCGACGTTTATGAAGCCCTCGACATCTTTCTCGGCCCTAATTATGAAGTCCCCACCGGTTGGTTCGGGTCTCAATCCCGCGAAGGTCCTTATCACCTTGCTCTTCAGCGGGAGCTGCGGCCAGAGCTTCTTTGCCCCTTTCCATACCTTCTCAAGGCCCTCCTCAGTCGTTGCAAAGTTCTCCTTCTCCTCGGGCGGCAGATCCTGGGCGTTGGGACCTATCATGAGGTGCCCGCTCACCTCGCTTGTAACGACGATACCCTTGCTTATAGGCGTCGGAGTGGGGAACAGAACGTGGTTCGGGCCTGGAACGGTATCATCGAAAAGGAAGTACTCCCCCTTCCTCGGGTGTATCTCGAAGTAGTCTATACCCGCCATCCTTGCTATCTCATCCGCATGAAGCCCGGCGGCGTTGATTACAACGTCAGCCTCGATGAAGCCGTTGTTCGTCTCAACACCCTTAACCTCGCCGTTCTCGACCTTTATGTCCCTGACTTCCGTTTCTAAGTGCGTCTTAACTCCGTTTGCTACGGCGTTTTCAACGAGCGCTATAACCGCCGGAATCGGCGCTATTTGGCCGACTATCGGAACCCAGAGGGCACCGAGGGCTTCTTTGGTGAGGTGGGGTTCCATGCGGAAAAGCTCTTCCCTCCCGATTATCCTCATCTCGGGGACGCCGTTCCTCCTCCCGCGTTCAAGGAGCCTCTCAAGCTCGTCGAAGTCCTCATCCTTGGTGGCAACTATTAAAGCCCCGTTCCAGACATGGGCGATCTGGAGTTCCTTGACCCACTGGTGCCATAGGCGGTTCCCCCTTATACAGAGTTTCGCCCTCGTTGGGTACTTCTCGGGGTCATCGTCGTAGCCTCCATGGATTAGGGCGGTGTTGGCCTTGCTCACACCCCAGCCCACGTCCGGGGCCTTCTCGATGAGGTGAACCTCTAGGTTCTCATACCTGCTCAGAACGCGCGCTATGCTCGCGCCGCTTATTCCAGCACCTATTATGGCAACTTTCGTTTTCATATCCCTCCCTCCGATATAACCATAGAAAAGCCTTCACCCGTTTTAAAGCTTTCTCCAACCTTTGGTTTATCACAAGAGAAACGAGAGAACAGTTCTGGGCATAAGGAGGGAGGACGTGAGTGACCACTGGGAAGGAGACCATCTCTGTACATCTGGCTATCATGGAGGACAGCCCCACCAAGCTCACTCCGAACCCCACTTTCCAAGGATGATGAAGTTGCCATCATGAAGCAGATTGGCGCCATAGACGTTTGAAGGCCCCCCCAATCCTCCCGGAAAAACGGCCGCTCACAGGTTCCCCATTGCTTTTTACCCTCAACGTGACGTTCCACGTCTCAACAATCCTTATTACGTAGGGCTCCTCGATAGTCCCGGCGTTAGATTCATCCTCCTGCCTGAGGAACACGTGAAACTCGTAGTAGCTACCAGTCCTTTTTATGCCCGTAACGTTTCCATTTTCCAGGATCCACCTAAGAAAGTTCATGATGTTAATCTCTGGCCAGCTGGTGCGGGCGACGATTGACCAGTTGATATCATTCACCTTGGAATTAACCGAGAAGGTAAAGTTCCTCCCCCCGTTGTCCCTGATCCAGTAAACAGCAGTGCCGTTAGAGTAGTTTACGCAGGCCCTAATACTCCCGGCCGGAATGTTGAAAATGGAAAGTGAGCTACCGTTCACGGCCCAACAAAAAGAGGGATAAGAATTGACCCTCGAAACCACTTGAGTGACTGAAGGGGGCTTTTCAGGGGGTGATTCAATCCGGTGAACCTTAGGGATCCCGTTATCTGAGATGATCTGACTTCCTCCCCGTCGTGAACGGCGAGGGTTCGAGTTAACCCCTCGCCAGCAGGCGGTTCGGTTTACGGGCACTCATTCACCTACTCCCGTTGCCGGTTTCGGTTCGGCCCGAAGGCACGGTCTCGTGCCCGTTACCCCTACCGCTGAACGGTTTGGGGTTATCATTCCAAAGGCCCACTCGTTAGTTTCAGACTGCCTCAGCGGGCAGTCTTTCGAAGACGCTTAACAGCGTCAAACCACTCTAAAGCAGAGTGGTAACGTGAAACCCCTCATCTCA
>NZ_JALVUC010000011.1 GCF_027023865.1 Thermococcus sp.
GGTAACCTAACACAGAAGACAGAACCAATAGGACGCCAAAAACGACCAGAAACCTCCTCATGATATCCCTTATTCTTCTACGACTGATATGTTAATAAAATTTATGGGTAGGAATGGTAAGTCATTGACTGCCGACGACCTTCGCCCATCCCATCGCCCTCGTTACCGCCTCCTTCCAGCCGCGGTAGAGCTTCTCCCTTGTCTCCCCATCCACAGACGGCTCAAAGACCCTCTCCGCCCCCCAGAGGCTCCTTATCTCATCTTGACTGCTCCAATAATCAACGGCTAGTCCTGCAAGATAGGCCGCGCCAAGGGCGGTGGTTTCCTTCACTACAGGCCTGACGACGCGCCTGTTGAGTATGTCAGCCTGGAAGCCCATCAGGAAGTCGTTGGCCGTTGCCCCACCATCGACGCGGAGTTCCTTTATCCCGACGAGCTTCTCCATCTCCTCAATCACGTCGCGCGTGAGGTATGCTATAGCCTCTAAGGTCGCCCTCGCCAGGTGCTCCCTGCCGGTTCCACGGGTTATGCCGATTATCAGCCCGCGCGCAAACTGATCCCAGTAGGGTGCGCCGAGGCCAACAAACGCTGGGACGAAGTAGACTCCCTCATTGCTTTCCAGCTTTCTGGCAAGTCCCTCCGTCTCTGCGGCGCTCTTGATTATCTTTATCCCGTCGCGGAGCCACTGCACAGCGGCACCTGTTATGAAGATGCTCCCCTCGAGGGCGTAGCTGACCTTCCCGTTTAGACCCCAGGCGATGGTGGTGAGCAGGTTGTCGGAGTAGCGGACAGTTTTACCTGTATTAGCCAGGATAAAGCTTCCTGTGCCGTAGGTGGCCTTTACCATCCCCGCATCGAAGGCTGCCTGACCGAATAATGCGGCCTGCTGATCCCCGGCGTCCCCGCTTACCGGAATCTCTTTGCCCAGGAGTTCTCTCCTGGTGTATCCGTAGATCTCGCTCGATCCCCTGACCTCTGGCAAAACCTCCTCAGGGATGCCGAATATCTCAAGAAGCTCGTCGTCCCACTCCAGCTTTTTGATGTTGAAGAGCATCGTCCTTGAAGCGTTGGAGTAATCGGTGACGTGTTCTCCAGTTAGGCGGTAGATAAGGAACGTATCGACTGTTCCAAAGAGGACCTCTCCGCGTTCGGCCTTTTCCCTCAAACCGGGCACGTTGTCGAGGAGCCACTTAAGTTTTGAAGCGGAGAAATAAGCGTCCGGCACAAGACCGGTCTTTTTCTTAATCAGACCGCCATACTCGCGCTTTATCTCCTCGACCATCTCTGCAGTTCTCCTGCACTGCCAGACTATTGCATTGTAGAGCGGTTTTCCACTCCTATCCCAGACAATAGTGGTTTCCCTCTGGTTGGTAACGCCTATAGCAGCTATCTGCCCAGAATTAATTTTGGCCCTCTCGATAGCGGTATTTATCGCCCTGAACTGAGCGTTCCATACCTCCTCCGGGTCGTGCTCCACCCAGCCCGGCCTCGGATAGTGCTGGGGGAACTCGTACTGACCGACGCCGTGTATATTACCCTTCCTGTCGAAGAGTATAGCTCTAGCTGAAGTCGTTCCTTCGTCGAGTGATAGGATGAACTTCTTCATGTTCTCACCGAAAAGTAGGAAGAGAAGGAAAGTATATTAGGGATTCGGTCACTTCAGCCCTATCGAATCGAGGTAGGAGAGCATCCTCTCAATGTCGTTGACTATGACACCATCGAAGAGGCCACCGAGGCGGACAAGGTTGTCGTTCTGATAGTAGAGTTCCTCGTTTAGAGGCCAGAGAACGGCCTTAAGCCCAGCTTTTTTAATCATCTGAAGCGCCCCCACGGTCTTCTCAACGCCAAGGATGGCCATCGCGTCTATCGGGGGGTTTATTGACCAGGGTCTAAGCTCCGCTATAAGCCTTGGGAGCTGGGAGAAGGTTTCCTCGCTGTCTATGAGTATCCCAAGCCTCGTTTTAGAGTCGCGCTTTCTATACTCCCTCAGGGCATCTATGAGGAAGGATGAAACGATTATCCTGTCAGGATGGTTCCTCCCTATGATTTCAGCGGTCTTTGGAACGGCATCGATGTCCTTTATCTCGACGTTGACAACGGCATCCTCCGGAATGGTCTCAAAGACCTCCTCCAGAGTTGGTATTCTCTCCCCATCGCCGAAGTCGAGCACCTTAAGCTCCTCGAGCGTCATTTCCTTGACTCTACCGCTCCCGTTGCTCGTCCTGTCGACGGTCTCATCGTGGATTACAACGATCTCTCCATCCCTAGTCAGCCAGACGTCAAGCTCGATTCCATCCGCGCCGGCTTCGATGGCCTTTTTAAAGGCCAGAAGGGTGTTCTCAGGATACTTAGCTGAATATCCTCTGTGGCCGAGAACGAGTGTTTTTCCTTCCATGACAATCACCTTCGTTTGGGGTAGGTGGGAGCCTAAAAAACCTTTCCCAGCTTAGCTGGATCGTTGGAAATGATTACATCAACAGAAGGGATCAGCCTCGGAATCCAGAAAAGCTCGTCCATACTGTAGTTCCAGAGGTAAATCCGGAGTCCCCGCCTTCTGAGGGTTCGGATAAGGGTTGCGAGAGGTCTATAACCAATGTATGCGATGGCATCTATAGGGACGTGTGCCGAATAAAAACCTCGGGAGCGGAGGAGTTCAATGATGGGGCGGAGACCGAGTATGGAGACACCTATCTTGCAGTCGGGACACTCTTTTAATAGAAGCTTTGATATGCTCACTTTATCTGCAGAAAAAATGGTTTTGTCAAGGGCTTTCTTCCGTTCAACGAGCTTGATAAGGGGTTCAATGGCCCCCGCTTCCTTAACGTCTGCGTTGAAGAGAGTGGCATTGAGGGACAGCACCTCTGAAACCTTCGGAATCAACGGGCCAAGGGGGTGGAGTTTTCTGAGCAGGGAGAGACTAACGTTACCTATCCTGAACCTTTTTCCCCCCGCGTTAAAGGCCCTGTCATGATGGACTACTAGCTTTCCATCCTTCGTTACCCTGACATCGAACTCTATCCCGTTGGCGTACTTTAAAGCCCTTCTAAACGCTGGAAGCGTATTTTCCAGCGGCCCTCTGAAGCCCCTGTGCCCTAATATGAAGATATTTTCATTGTTCATTTCTGTCCCGATTTTCATCGTCCAGATATGAACTGGCAACCCTTAAAAGCTTATTCTGTATTACTACTAACGTTTCATCACTGTACGGGGTAGAATAAAGGTGATGAGGATGGGCATCGATAAACGGAAGTTCAGCTGGGGAATGGTTCTCAGTCTAGCCCTGCTCGGGTTCAGCATGAGTACGGGCTGGGCAATAAACAAGGGTCTAACCTTTAAGTTGCTCCAAGAAGGATACACCAACGCTCCGGCGGTTATAGGGGCCGTGCTATCTCTCCAAGGTCTTATGGGACTCATCGTGCCACCCCTGATGGGGTATTACAGTGATGTTTACTCGTCGGGAAGGGGTAGGAGAACGCCCTTCGTGCTTGCGGGTGGTATCCTTGCTGGTTTGATAGCCCTAGCTATATACCTGGGCTACGTTGCAAGGATGTCCCTTGCGGCCTTCGCGGTAATCTTGGCGGCGTTCTACTTTTTCATGTACTTCTTCGTCGCCCAGTACCGCTCCCTGATGCCGGATGTTGTTGAGAGCGGTGCCCGCGGCAAGGTCAGCGGAATAATAACGCTCTTTGAGTGGATGGGCAACCTCTTCCTCTTTGGCATGATAGCCTTCCTGGCCGTGAAGGCCAGCGCTGTTACTGGGGTAAGCGACGAGATAAAGGCCATGAGTGAAGCCGGCTACCTCTGGATTCCCTTCGCTGTGGTCGCTATCTTCCTCATTGGTTCGGCTATCTACGTCTTCTTCAGGGTAAAGGAGCCAAAGATAAAAGGGGAAATGCCAGAAGAGTCCCTTTGGGACTACTTCAGGACAATACTCTCCGACAGGGACTTCCTGAGCTTCTACATCGCCCAGATGCTCTGGTGGCTTAGCTTCGAGTTCATAGCTGTATTCATGTTTGGAATCCTCGAATCCGTTCTCGGAACCTCCAGCGTCACCGCCCTTGGAAACGCCATAATGGCCCTCTTCAACGTTACCGTCCTAATCGGAGCCATAACCGGCGGCCCACTCTACGACAGGATTGGCAGGAGAAAGTCCATCATCATTGGAGGGGTGCTCTTCCTGATTCCACTCCTCCTTGGCTGGTTTATCCACACGAAGCTCCAGGTCACGGCACTCATCGGTTTCGCAGGAATAGGCTGGGGAATGCTGATGGCCACCTCCTGGCCGGTCATCGGAGACCTCCTCACCAAGTACGAGAAGGAGGCATTCAACGGGCGTTACTATGGCTTCTTTGAGGCCACTAAATCCTTCCCGATACTCATAGCGGGCCTCGTTGGCGGCGGCATCGTCCAGCTCGCTGGGGGAAACTACAAGATCCTCTTCCCGGTAGGGGCTATCTTCGTCCTCATAGCCCTGCCGTTGATATGGGGAATGAAGCACCTGGACGTTATGTCAAACGAAAAGCCGGGAATAGACAAGATTGAGGACACGCAGGAGGGGGTATGAAAACGTGTTGTTGGAAGTTTTGATTTTTCTTTTCCTCCTCTTCATTCTCTTCGCGGTCTTTATAGCGTACAAAATGGCGAAGCCTCCACGCTTCGTCGGTGACTGGACGCCCAAGGATCTCGGCTCCGGCTATGAGGAGGCAACCTTCGAGACCTCCGATGGTCTTAGGCTAGACGGTTGGTGGATCCCGAACGGGAGCGACAAAACGGTGATTCCCCTCCACGGTTACACGCGGAGCAGGTGGGACGACGTTTACATGAAGCAAACCACGGAGTTCCTCCTTAGAGAGGGCTACAACGTCCTGACCTTCGACTTCCGCGCCCACGGCAGGAGCGAGGGGAAGTACACCACAGTCGGGAGGGACGAGGTTAAAGATGTTGAAGCCGCCGTCCGCTGGTTGGAAAAGAACCATCCGGAAGCGGCCGGAAGCATAGCCCTGATAGGATTCTCGATGGGTGCGATAGTCACCATCCGCTCGCTGGCCGAGCTTGAAGGGGTTTGCTGTGGGGTTGCAGATTCACCACCGATGTATCTCGACAGAACAGGCGCGAGAAGCCTGAAGTACTTCGCCAACCTGCCTGAATGGCTTTACCCCTTCGTCAAGCCCTTTGGAAGGCTATTCAGCGGGAGGACGGAGGACACCATCAATCTGGCGGAGAGAGTGAAGAAGCCGCTCCTGCTCATAGCGGGTGAGAAAGATCCCCTCGTGGGGGTGGGTGAGGTTAGGGAGTTCTACGAGCACAACAGGAAGGTCAACCCCGACGTTGAGCTCTGGGTTACCGATGCTTCCCATGTCAGGACGCTGGAGTTCCATCCCGAGGAGTGGAAGGCCAGGGTCGGGGACTTCCTGAAGAGACACCTCTGAGGGGCAAACTTTTTAGCCATTCCTTCTTTTCACCTCTGATGAAGTCCTCCGGAAAGGTCATCACCATCGTGTTCCTTGTGTTCCTCGCCTCTTCTTCGCTCGTGAGGCCCGCCTACGTTCCGGCCTTTGGCCACTTCGTAATTCTCCTCCACGATGTCAGCCCGGGCTACATGGAGCAGTTGCGGGAGATAACGAACGTAATAAGCGCGTACGGCTTCCAGAACGAGACGTATCTCCTCGTGATTCCAAACCACGGCGGTGAAAAGCCCCTGTGTAAATATCCTGCATTTGTAAGGTTCCTGGAAATGCTCGAAAGGGAGGGTTATCATATCGAGCTTCACGGTTACAACCACATTGGAGAAGAATTCAACTGCAACGCGAGCACGGCGGAGGAGAAGCTTGAGCTTGGTTTAAGGGAGTTCAAAAAATGCGGTCTGCCTTTTCCTGAGTACTTCATTGCCCCAAGGTACAGTATGTCAAGCGATGCCCTCGGCGTTCTCCTGAGCCACAACATAACCGTCATAGGGAAGGACTTCATTTACTTCCCCGATGGCCGGATCGAGCCGGTTTACAACCACGAGTACACATGGTACATCCCCGATTTTCTCGTTCCATACCAGCTTTTGAGCGCGGAGAGTGCTTACTCCCATATTAACGGCACTTTCATTCTCTCCGTTCATCCGGTGGCAGTCAACAACGACGCGGGAATGACCTTCTTGAGGAGGTTCCTGCGGTTCGTGAGGAAAAAAGATTGGAGCTAACCGAGCCTCTTCACGGCCCAGTTGTAGAGGAGCACCGCAATCAAGAGAATTCCAAAGGCACTCACGGAGAGCCAGAGGATGCCGGGCAGGACTTCACTAGCAGGCCTATGATAAAGTTCGAGCAGTCGGAGTCCCTTGAGCGCGCTGCCAAGCGGGAAGTAGTTGACTATGGGCCTTGCCCAGTCCGGTAGGGTTGCCTCGGGTATGACGATGCCAGCAAGAAACAGGAGAGGCATCGATATCAGGTTGACTATCGTGTTGGTTGCCTTTATGCTCCTCGTTGCCATTGCTATTGCCAACCCGAGGCTCATCGAGAAGACCGCCGCGAGGAATATCAGGACCCAGCCCGGGGGGCTTGGAAAGATCGTTTCCCCGAAGACCAGCTTCGCGTAGGCTATACCCGCAAGTATGCTGATGGTTACAATGGTAAAGGTCGAGAGCACCTTTCCGGCCAGAAAGTCCCAGGCCGTTGCCGGTGAGGCCGCTATCCTCCTGAGGGTCCCGTGCTCTATCTCTTCAAGCGTCCCCGAGCCTATCAACAGCATGGTCGCGAAGAGGAACTGAATTCCAATGAAGCTCGTGACGTAGAACTGAATTGGGGATGGGGCATTCCCGGTAACGTTTTTCTCCTCCACCTCAATGGGGTTCACCAGGCCGAGAAGGTACGCCTTGCCATCTTCAACGGTGAAGTTGTCCCCAAAATTCGAGGACATGTACTTCCCCATATAGGACAGGGTGATGTTCAGTCTCCTCACGGCCATCTCATGCCTAAACTCCGAGAGGAAACCCTTCACCGTTCCGCTTACTACCTGATACTTCTGGGGGTCGCTTCTATCGAAGTACGCATAAATCCTGATGGGAAGACCTTCGGAGACGTTCTTTTCAAAGCCCCTGGGAAATACAAGGAGTGCGTCTATCCGTCCCTGGTTGATGGCTTCCATACCTATCTTCTCGCTCCCATACTCTCTGATCTTAAAGACGTGAACTCCGTCAATGGTGAAGTTTTCCATTGCAGCAACGACGTTTCCCGTCGTGAAGATGGCGCTCCCATTGGGGCAAACGACGCCGAGCTGAATCGTCACCGGCGGACTGTGACCGCCCCAGATTCCCCCGAGTAAGGTTATCCACATGAGGGGGAAGGCGAAGACCCAAAACATGGTCATTCGTTCCCTCTTTACCTCCTTCAAATCCTTTAGAATTATTCCTTTAACAACCCGTCTGTTCATTCCAGACCCCTCCCGGTGAGTTTGAGAAAAACATCCTCAAGGGTTGGTTCTTCGACCCTTATCGTCCTTATTTCGCTCTCCTCTGAGATGAGGGTTTCAACAACACGGGGAAGCAAGGTTCTGGCGTTTTCCACTGAAACCCTGAGTATGTTCCCACGCTCTATTACCCTAGGAAACTCCCTTCTCACGAGTTCAACCCCCCTTAAACTCCCTTCTATGTGAAGAACACTCTCCCTCCCAGCCAGGGACTTCAGTTCGTCAGGTGTTCCCACGGCAATCACCTTCCCCTCGTTCATTATAGCCACCCTGCTGGCCAGGGCATCGGCCTCCTCCATGTAGTGGGTCGCGAGCAGAACCGTTCTCCCCTCGTACTGGAACCGTTTTATTCTCCCCCACAGCTCTCTTCTCGATGGAACGTCCAGCCCTGTGGATGGTTCATCCAGTATGAGGATTCTAGGCTCGTAGAGGAGTGCTACGGCGAGGCTGAGCTTCCTCTTCATTCCCCCGCTCAGCTCCTTCGCCTTCTTCTCTGGAGGAAGCGAGAACTCCTCAATGAGCTTTGGGATCCTGCTTGGGGGAGCGTTATAGATGTCGGCGTAGAAGTCCAGATTCTCCCTCACTGTGAGCAGGTCGTAGGCAACGCTCTCCTGGGGTACGTAACCTATTAGTCTGGCGGTTTCCTTTGAGAGGTGCTT
Organism: Thermococcus sp.; assembly: GCF_027023865.1. Taxonomy (NCBI): domain Archaea; kingdom Methanobacteriati; phylum Methanobacteriota; class Thermococci; order Thermococcales; family Thermococcaceae; genus Thermococcus; species Thermococcus sp. Next base: position 8,112 of record NZ_JALVUC010000011.1, read on the forward strand.
TCCAAAGACCTTGATCTCTCCGGAATCATAGCCGAGCCCCTCAGTTAGGATTCTTATGAGTGTTGTTTTTCCTGCCCCGTTTGGTCCGAGAAGGGCGAAGACTTCCCCCTCTTCCACCTCAATACTGACCCCTTTCAGGGCAAAAAACTCACCGTAGCTTTTCTTCAACCCATTAATTTTGATGGCTTTCATGGGCAACCCCAAGCCCAGAAACGGGGTGGAAGATATAAAGAGGGTGGAAACTCTGAAATTCAGAACTGACTGCAAAGCTCCTCTGCAATCCATTTATACTGACTTGGAGAACACTATCACGTCCGAAAACCCATCTACACGTGCTCTTCTATTCCCACAAGCCCGTTCCCCTGAAACGAACCCATCTAATAGCGAGCTGAGAGGCGATATCCCGGGACTTAAGTTTCATTTCCGTGGCTTTCTCGAAGCCGTGAACATGTCAAAGAACGTTTCTATTGCCCTGAAGCACCGGATTATCATTTTATCTTCAGGACCATCCCACCGTAGATACCTGTAAAACTCAGCTAAGGACAAAACACCACCTGGCTCATTTAGGAAAGTACTTTAGAATATCGTTTGAATTATGTCTTAATAAAGTGTAAATAGTTGACTAGTTAAACACACAAACTTTTACGCAATCGAAAAATATAAAAAGATTGCATCCAAAATACGCTCAGGTGATACCATGGACTTTGCGATGTTCATGGAGAGATACGGGTATAAAGCCCTGTGGTATGCAATGCTCCTCTTTGTCATCGTTGGAATACCAATCTGGCTTGGCTATGCCCTTGTATCGCACGGGTTCTTCACAAAGAGTCAGGCGGCTTTCATAGTCGGGCTTTTCATAGTCGCTTCTGTAATAGCGGCGAACTTTGGAAAGTTCATGAACACGACAACGAGCCTTTTCAGCAGGCTCGGCTACAACAACAGGGCCAAGCTCTTCGAGGATAAGAAGAAGATCGAGCGCGAGAGGGAGAAGCTTAAGGAGGAGGGAGGAAAGCTCTACTGATGGGCCTCGGTTAACCCTCTTTTCTTCACCATTCAGCGTGGCTAACGCTCGTCATTGGCCCAAGGGAATTGGGAAAGACTTTTTAAAAAGCAACCGGAAGAATAATGGGGAATGACGAGCGTTTACCGGTCTGATTCGCTACCAGATGAAGAGACTGGCACTGGCCGACCCCTACTTCTCCCCGGAGAGTTCGTGCTTGACAAGCTCAACTATATCCTCGTGTATATCCTCGACGCTCGCGAGGGCGTTAACGATCTTCATCTCAGGGAAGCGCTCCGCTAACCTTAGGTAGTTCTCGCGGACGGCTTTTTGGAGTTCAGCTATCCTATCGAACTCGCTCTTTATGCTTCTTCTGTTTATGCGCCTCATGCTCTCCCTGACCGGGAGGTCAAGCAGTATAACTATGTCGGGCCTTACGGCAAACCTGTTCAAGCCGATGAGCCACTCAAGGTTGAGCCCTCTAGCCCACTGGTAAGCGAGGGACGAATAGAAGTAGCGGTCGGAGATGACGATTTTACCCTCTTTAATGGCTGGTTTGATGAGCTTCTCAACATGTTCGGCTCGATCAGCCGCAAAGAGGAGCGCCTCGGCCTCGTGGCTTATCCTAGCGCCGTCTATTATGCCCTCTCTTCCGCCCGTAAGAACGAGCCTCCTGATGAGCTTGCCGAAGGCTGTATCCGTCGGTTCCTTCGTCAGGACGACCTCCTTTCCCCTCTCCTCGAACCATTCGGCAAGAAGCCTTGCCTGAGTTGATTTACCTGCACCATCAATGCCTTCTATGACTATGAAAGTCCCCACAGCCCTCACCTCCACGGATGAAACTGGTGAAGTGGTTACCTTTTAACCTTTTTCTGCGAAGGCTTTGCGAAAAAAACAGGGAAAACTGAAGCATCAGAGGTTCCTTTTCATGTGGTCAAGTAAAGTCCACATGCTGCCGAACTCTTTCTGCTCTCCTTTGTGGTGAAGTTCTATCGTCCCGTCCGGCCTGAAGCGCAGTCCAAAGTCATAGCCCCCCTTGTTTAACTTGTGGAGAAAGACCTCCTTCGGCTTGGGGGGCAGATAGCTCGTCATCATGTCGTTGATAAGCTCCGTTTCAAAGTCAAAGTGCTCGCTCATGCGCGGGAAGAAGAGAACCGCTGGGGTGTTCATTGCGTCGACGAGGGCTTTACCCTCTATCTTGAAGTTGTAGTGCTTGAAGACCTCGTGCAGGAAGTCATCGAGGGCGTTTGGGTAGTAAACTGTCGCGCCTATGTCGTTCGGGTGTGCCTCAATGAAGCTTTTACTCTCAAGTATGGTGTTTATCTCATCTGCGTCCATTCCGTTGACGTAAACCCTGACGCCGTTGTAGTAGTAGACGTATGCCAACGGAAGACCCTTTCTATGGGAGAAGTCCTTCAACGCGACGAGTGGAATCAGGCGGACGTCCATTATGGTCGAACCAGTGCTGACGATTCCAACCACCATCGCGCGCTTTCCGTACCTCGATATTGCCCTACCGTCTCTTCCAACTATTATGGTACCGTGCGAAATCGTCCCTATGGCCCTTCCAAGCAGGGCCAGCTCCTCAGGGTTGAACCTTGGGGAATAATATACCTCCATCCTAACCACCTCAATCGGGCAGTATTATACTCTCCTTTCCAATCCTCGACTCCACCCATATCTTGACGTTGGAGCCGATTTTGCTGAAGTCCTCGATGAGCGTGTTATCACCCACAACGCTTCCGGGCTGGATCACAACGCCCTTCCCTATGCGGACGTTTTCACCTATTATGGTTTCTTTGATCTCAGCACCATCCCCTATGGTGACGCCTGAAAATATCACCGAACGCTCTATTTTAACGTTTCGTCCTATTTCAACGTCGTTCCCGATGACTGCAAAGCCTCTAATGTCGGGTTTCCTAAGGATGCACTGCCTTCCGGTCACTATGGCCCCACCGTGTTCTAAGTTGCCCTTTAAGCTTTCCGTCCTCAGGCCAGGAAGGGCGAGCCTGCCCGCGAAGACATCCTTAGTGGCCTGGAGATAGCTTGAGGGCCTTCCAACATCGTTCCAGTATTCATTGAAGGTGAATCCATAGAGGGGCAGGTCGTTCTCCAGCATCCGTGGGAAGAGGTCTTTTGAGAAATCGAACTCCTTCGCCTTTGGAACGAGGTCAAAGGCCTCAGGCTCAAAGACGTAGATGCCGGCGTTGACGAGATTGCTGAATGCCTCCTCCTGCTTTGGCTTCTCCTTGAAGCGCAGGATTCTGCCATCACTGTCGATTATCGCTATGCCGTACTGGGTCGGGTCCTCTACTGAGGAGAGCGCTATCGTCGCGAGGGCGTTCTTGGATCGGTGGTACTTGTAGAGCGCTTTAGGGTCAAGGTTAGTCAGGACGTCGCTCGAAACCACGAAGAACGTATCGTCCATGTGCTTCACCACCTTCTTGGTGGCCCCAGCGGTTCCGAGTTTTATGTTGTCCCCATTGGAATAGTGTATCTCAACCCCCCATTCACCCCCGTCACCGAAGTAGTCAATTATGCGCTCCTTAAGGTAGCCGACGAGAACGTAGACCTCATCCACCCCCGCACTGATCAAGTTCAGCAGGGCGTATTCCATCGGGGACCTGTTGAAGAAGGGAATCATGGGCTTCGGCCTGTAAACTGTCAGTGGGAGAAGCCTTGTCCCCCTGCCCCCTGCGAGTACTACCGCCTTCATGATGCGCACCATCCAATGTATCATTCCCGGTTAATATGCCTTGTGATGCCATCACCACTGAACCCATAGGTTCATCGGCGTATAAACTTACTCGACAAACTATTTTAAGACATTGCCCAACTCTTCCCGGAGGCGATATTATGGAACCCCTTGAGAGGCTTGAAAAGTTCCTCGATAAGGAGCAGTTTGAAAAGATAAAGGCGATAGACAACCCGGAGCTGCATGCTTTTTTAGCGGAGTGGATTGAGTGGCTTGGACCGGACAGGGTCTTCGTCTGCACGGATAACAAAGAGGACGAACTCTACGTCCGCTGGAAGGCCCTCTACTACGGGGAAGAGAGAATGCTCGAAACGCCGAACCACACCATCCACTACGACAACTACTACGACCAGGCTAGGGACAAGGCCAACACGGCCATCCTGACCCCCGGCGGAAAGCCCCTCCCGTACCTTAACACCAAGGACAGGGACGAGGGGCTCAGGGAGATACGCGAGCTTATGAGAGGCATAATGAAAGGCAAGGAGCTTTTTGTCTGCTTCTTCACTCTCGGACCGAAGAACTCCATATTCTCGATTCCAGCCGTTCAGCTCACCGATTCCGCTTATGTTGCCCACTCGGAGTTCATCCTCTATAGAAAAGGTTACGAGGAGTTCAAACGCCTCGGCAGGAGCGCGAGGTTCTTCCGCTTCGTCCACAGCGAGGGTGAGCTTGATGAAAGGAAGACGAGCAAGAACCTCGACAAGAGGAGGATTTACATCGACCTTGATGATGAGACTGTTTACTCCGTCAACACCCAGTATGGCGGTAACACAATCGGCCTCAAAAAGCCCGCCTTCCGCCTAACCATAAACAGAGCCGTCAAGGAGGGCTGGCTAAGCGAGCACATGTTCTTGATGAGAGTAAACGGCCCACATGGCAGGAAGACTTACTTCACCGGTGCCTATCCAAGTATGTGCGGCAAGACCTCAACGGCCATGATAAGCTGGGAGAACATAGTTGGCGATGACCTGAGCTTCATCCTCCCGGTAAACGGTGTGGCTAGGGGAGCGAACGTTGAAAAGGGCGTTTTCGGCATCATCCAGGGGGTGAACCCTGAGGATGACCCGGTAATATGGAACATCCTTCACTCGCCGGTTGAGATTATCTTCTCAAACGTCCTCGTCAAGGACGGCAAGCCCTACTGGAACGACATGGGTGTTGAGATTCCGAACGAGGGTGAGAACCACAGCGGTGAGTGGTGGTGCGGAAAGAAAGACGCCGAGGGCAACGAGATACCGCCGAGCCACAAGAACGCGCGCTTTACCGTCCCGCTCGAGCACTTCCCCAACGTCGATTTGGAGGCCCTGGATAATCCGTGCGGAGTTGAGGTAGGCGGCATGATATTCGGCGGCAGGGATGCAGACACTTGGCCGCCGGTGAGGGAGGCCTTTAACTGGAAGCACGGCGTGATAACGATGGGCGCCGCTCTTGAGAGCGAGACGACGGCGGCAACCCTCGGCAAGGAAGGTGTCAGGGCATTCAACCCGATGGCCATCCTTGACTTCATGAGTGTGCACCTTGGGGGCTACATAAGAAACTACCTCGACTTTGAGAATCGCGTTAAAAAGCCCCCCAAGATATTCGCCGTCAACTACTTCCTCCGTGACAGAAACGGAACCTGGCTTAACCACAAGCTTGATAAAGGTGTCTGGCTCAAGTGGATGGAGTTGAGGGTGCACGGCGACGTTGATGCTATAGAAACCCCGATAGGTTATATACCAAAGTATGAGGACCTGAAGAGGCTATTCAAGGTGGTCCTGGACAAAGAGTACACGAAGGAGGCATATGAGAAGCAGTTCATGATAAGGGTTCCCGAGCTTCTCGCCAAGATAGATCGCATTGAAGAAACCTACAGAAAGCTTGATAACGTTCCTGAGGAACTTTTCCAGGTCCTTGAGGAGGAGAGAAAGCGCCTCCTCGCGGCCAGGGAAAAGTACGGCGACTACATCAGCCCCTTTGCACTTGATGAGATTTAACCCTCTCTTCTGTTTTTATCTTCGTCATCCGACGAGAGGCAGATTTTTAAGGTCGTGGGTGACTAGGTATCACCTATAATGATATAGGGTGATTGCTATGGCTACGCTTGATAGCTGCACCTGTGATGCAATCAGGGATAAGCTCCCCCACCCCCTCAAGGGGCTGGCCGATTTGGCCTATAACTACTGGTGGAGTTGGAACAGGAGGGCAACGAAGCTCTGGGAGAGAATTGACCCGGAGCTTTGGACGGAGCACAAGAATCCCGTTAAGCTCATCCTTGATACCCCTGAGGGTCGCTTTAGGGAACTCCTCCGCGATGACGACTTCATGAACCTCTATGAGCTTGTGATGGATCAGTTTGAGGCCTATATGAACCCAGATTCCACCTGGTTCTCAACCAACTATCCTAAGTGGGACAGGCCGATAGTCTATATGTGCATGGAGTATGGTATAAGCAGAAGCCTTCCTATATACTCCGGTGGTCTTGGCATTCTCGCCGGAGACCACGTTAAAACTGCAAGCGACCTTGGACTGCCTTTCATAGCTGTCGGTCTTCTCTACAAGCACGGCTACTTTAGACAGGAAATCGATGAGAATGGAAGGCAGAGGGAGGTATTCCCCGAGTACAAGCCGGAGGAAATGCCGATACAGCCCGTCCTCGGGAAGGATGGAAAGCTTCTCCTAATCGAGGTCCCAATCGAGGACAGGACCGTCTACGCAAGGGCCTTTGAGGTCAAGGTTGGAATGGTAAGAATGTACCTTCTTGACACCGACGTGCCCGAGAATGACCCAGAAGATAGAACGGTCTGTGATTACCTCTACAACGCCGAGATGGACAAGCGCATAAAGCAGGAGATACTCCTCGGAATCGGGGGGATGAGACTTTTGAAGGCCCTCGGTATTGAGCCTGGCGTTGTCCACCTTAACGAGGGACATCCTGCCTTTGCGAACCTTCAGAGGATGGCCTGGTACATGGAGGAAGGCCTGACGTTCACGGAAGCTCTGAGCATCGTCAGGGGGACCACAATCTTCACCACTCACACGCCGGTTCCCGCCGGTCATGACAGGTTTCCCATTGAAGAGGTCAGGAAGAGGCTCTCCGGCTTCTTGGGGGGGAGAGAAAACCTGCTCGAACTCGGCCGCGAGGATGATCAGCTCAACATGACGCTTCTGGCCATAAGAACATCGAGTTACGTCAACGGAGTCAGCCAGCTTCACACAGAGGTTAGCAAGCATATGTGGAAGGACCTCTGGTCTGGCGTTCCGATAGACGAGATTCCCATAGTCGGCATAACCAACGGCGTCCACACCATGACTTGGGTCCACAATGAGATGCGTAAACTCTTCGACCGTTATATAGGAAAAGTCTGGAGGGAACACACAAATATCGCGGGTGTATGGTACGCGGTGGAGAGAATTCCAGATGGAGAACTCTGGGAGGCCCACCTTGAGGCGAAGGGACAGTTCCTTGAACTCCTCAGGAGGAAGGTTCTCCTTAGGAACCAGCGCCTCGGCGTCGACAATCCCCTACCGAGCATGGAGGAGAATGCCCTGATAATCGGCTTCGCCAGGCGCTTTGCCACCTACAAGAGGGCGACGCTTTTATTCACGGATCTTGAGAGACTCAAGAGGCTCCTTAACGATCCGAAGAGGCCGGTCTACCTTGTGTTCGGTGGAAAGGCCCACCCGCGCGACGAAGCCGGGAAGGAGTTCCTCAGGCGCGTCTACGAGGTCAGTCAGATGCCGGAGTTTAGGGGCAAGATATTCATCATGGAGAACTACGACATGGGGAGCGCGAGGCTCATGGTTGCCGGCGTTGACGTCTGGCTCAACAACCCGCGCAGGCCTATGGAGGCGAGCGGAACGAGCGGCATGAAGGCCGGTCTCAACGGCGTCCTCAACGCGAGTATCTTTGACGGCTGGTGGGTCGAGGGCTACAACGGCAAAAATGGATGGGTCATAGGTGAGGAGAGCACCGAGCCTGAGACAGAGGCGGACGACCTCAAGGACGCCCAGTCCCTCTACGAACTCCTTGAGAGGGAGATAATCCCGACCTATTACGACAACCGCGAGCGCTGGATATACATGATGAGGGAGAGCATAAAAAGCATCGCGCCTCGCTTCAGCACCCACAGGATGGTCAAGGAGTACATGGACAGGTTTTACTCAACGGCCATGAGCAACCACATCTGGCTGACGAGGGAGAACTACCGCGGGGCCAAAGAGATAGCCGTATGGAAGGACAGGGTCACGGCATCTTGGGACGCGGTTAAGTTCGAGGACGTCAAGGTGAACGAGGAGGGGAAAGTTGAAGCGATCATTTATCTCGATGGTCTTATGCCTGACGACGTCAGGGTTGAGCTTTACTACGGTGTCAGGGCCCAGGGTTACGAGATAGAGAGACCCCACATAGTTGAGCTGAGGCATCCTCAGAAGGCAGGCGATAGAAGATGGCTCTACACATATGAGGGCAACGCTCTCAGGCATCTAGGGGACCCATGCTGGCACCACGCGCTCAGGGTTTACCCCCATCATGAGAAATTGCCCCACAGGTTCCTACTCGGCCTTGTCAAATGGTGGGGTGTTGATTGAACTTTTGTTTAACTCAGAGTTTTATTTCATCCCCTTTGTCATGGGATAAGTTTTTAACTATGCCATCGCACCAACTTAGTCCATCAATGGAGGTATGGAATCATGGATGAGATTAAAAAATGGACGGTATACATGATTTTCCTGGTGGCAGGATTCGCAACTGGAATAGGAAGCATCGGGCTGTTCCCTCAATTCTGGCTCCAGTATGGCAGCACCGGCCTGGCACTGTACTTGGTTTTCCTAGTGGTGCTGACGTACGTGGCAATCCTGGAGACAGAGACTGCCATGAAATCCGGCTACTACTTCGTCGAACTCTACAACAAGGTGTCGAAACGGCCCGCAATGATACTGGCGATATTCACGGTGATAACCATCTTCCTCTCCTACTACGCCGCCAACGTCATGCTGTCACTCCTCTCACCGGTGCTTGGAACAGGGACGGTCGCAAGGTTCATTGCAAAGCTGATAATGCTTGGCATAGTGTTCTGGGTTCTCACAAGGGCCAAGGAAAAGACCTTCGCAATAATGGCGGGAGGCGCTATATTCTTCTTCTTGGCGGTCGTTGTCACCACTATAGCATTCAAAGTCCAGATACCAGGGAACGCGGCGTTTCTTGGAATGGCAAAGCACATGCTCGTGGCTTCACACCCAGTAACCATGGCAATGATTAAGGCCGCGGCTGAGAAGGCAGTCTACGGAGTTGGACTTGGCTTCGCGTTCTACCTCATGATTGGAAGCTTCCTCAACGAGCGCTTCAACGCCAAGGTGATCATCGGCACCGGAATACTCGTCCAACTCCTCATGGGGTTGATGTCGACCGTTGTTGTTGTTTACTCCATAGCACCGGCCACCCCTGGCAGGCTCTTGGAATACGTCTACGGAGGGGAAGAAGGTGCCATACAACTCCTAGGAGACCTGCCCCACATACTGTCGAACTATCCGCTACTCTTGGCCCTCATGGCACTTTCCGTGTTCTTTGCAGGGATAACTAGCCTGCTTCCGACATCGGAGGTCGGCCTCCAGATCATCGAGTCGGTCATGGGCACCGGGAGGGAGAAGGCGGCCATGTATCTAACTGGAATCGCCCTCCTCATTGGAATCTTTGACTCTCCACCTACTATAGCCGAGATGATGCTCAAGGCAGTGACCGCTTCACTGTTTTTCACCGCGATATTTGAACTTTACCCTGTTATATTCTCCAAGAAGGGTAAGCCAACGGGTGTCATCACGGCGATAGCGGTTGCAGTGACCCTGCTTCTGATTGGAGGGTTCTACGCATTTTACAGAGACTTCAGCTCCGGCGGAGTTTACATTGCCTCCGGCGTGATTTCTCTGCTCATAATACTGTTCGGTATCTTCGGGGACAGGACCGTGTCGCAGGAGACGGTCTGAGACTTTCTTTCAATTTATCCCCTGCTCAAAATCTGAGGAAAGAGAAGAAGTCAGCGGTGGGCGAATACCGCCACGACCTTCTCACTAACATCGTCAATCCTAACGAAACCAAAGCGCTCAAACTGCACTATGTCATCCACCTTCACCTTGGCGTCACTCTCAAGGAGACCCCTTCTCACAAGCAGCTCGTCCCCCTCGGGAACGAGAACTTCACAGGGCTTCCCTTCCGTGACCCAGTGAACCATCCTCCAGTGGTTCTTCTTGGCTGTTTCATAGTCAACGCCCTGGAACCTTGCCCTGATGCCCTCCTCTTTCACCTCGAGGATTTCAACGTTGAAAAGGTCCTTCAGGCGGACAAAGTTGCCCGGCCCGAACAGCCTTATGTCGTCCTTCGAGACGTAGACCGGATCGTTAGGCTTGAATCTGAGCTTTCTTGTCCCCCTCTCCGGATAATCGGGGTGAAGAGGTATCTCAGCTGTAAACTCCTTAGCCCCTTCTATGTACATCGGGACTGGGTCAGCGACGAAGAAGTAGCGGTTGGCTATCGGCTCGACTATGCGCCTGTTTATTGCCGCAAGGTTATCCCAGCTTATCGTTGTGTCACTCCTCTTGAGGCCGACCTCTATGATGAGCTCCCTAATTGCTTCCGGTCTTATTCCGCGCCTCTTCAAAGCGCGGATGGTTCCAAGCCTTGGATCATCCCAGCCGAGGTATTTGCCCTCCTCGATTCCCTTCCTCGTCTTGGACTTGCTGAGGATAACGCCCTCTATGCTGAGCCTGCCATGGTGGACCGTGACCGGGTACTCCCAGCCGAAATAGTCATAGAGGTAGCGCTGTCTCGTCTCGTTTTCAGCGTGCTCCTGCCCACGGAAGATGTGGGTAACTCCTAATTCGTGATCGTCTATGGCTGAGGCGAAGTTGTATAATGGCCAGACGCGGTACTTGTTGCCAACGCGTGGATGGTTTGCGTTGTCAATTATCCTAAGTGCCGGCCAGTCCCTAACTGCTGGATTTGGGTGCTTGAGGTCGGTCTTTATCCTCACTACCGCTTCTCCTTCTCTATACTCGCCGTTCAGCATCTTCCTCCAGCGTTCGAGCTGAACTTCTGGCGGCTCGTCCCTGTGAGGGCAGGCGATTCCCTTATCGCGAAGCTCGCGAAACTTCTCAGGTGGACATGTGCATACGTAGGCCTTGCCCCCCCGTATGAGCTTCTCGGCGTAGTCGTAGTAGAGTTCAATTCTGTCGCTCGCTATGTGAACCTCATCCACTTTAAAGCCGAGCCACTCCAAATCTTCCTTAATCCATTCGTAGAACCTCGGCTCCGGTCTCTTGACCTTAGGGTCGGTGTCGTCGAAGCGGAGGATGAACTTCCCGCCGTAGAGCCTCGCGTACTCGTGGCTCAGGATTGCAGCGCGGGCGTTCCCAAGGTGGAAGGCCCCATCAGGATTAGGTGCGAAGCGGGTGACAACTTTACCCTTCTTAGCCTTTGGAAGCGGTTGGAGGCTCTTCTTCTCTTCCTTCTTCTCCTTCTTGGCCTCGAAGAACCCGGGATAAATCTCGCGGAGCTTGGCTCCCTGTTCCTCTAAGCTAAGGGAGTTCACCTTCTCAATGACATCGTTAACGAGGGGGATTATCTCCTTCGCCCTTGGCCTCAGCTCGGGGTTTTCGCCGAGAACCTTTCCGATGACGGCCTTTGGATTGGCCTTTCCCCGGTGAGTGTAAGCGTTAACCAGCGCGTACTTCCAGACCAGCGTCTCGACTTCCATCTTCCACCACCTGGAAAAGAAGGGATGGGAGAGTTATAAAGGTTAGTCCTCCAACGTTTCTAGGTCTTCCGGTTCTTCTTCCAACTCATAACCTCGTGGAACATCGGGCGATGCCGGTTCCTCTGAAAGCGAGGGCCAGATATTGTGAAGTCCACCACCGCGAGGAGAATGCCTCACATTTTTCTTCCCGAAAGCCTCGCCCTTCAGGGCGGGGAGGAAGTCAGCCAAGCTCCACCCTGATTCACCAGCAGGAATTACTCCATCCGGTTGAAACGTTCTAATCAAAAGAATTATGAAGTGAAAAAAGGAGTCACTCCGCAAAGGTGACTATCTTGAGGTTCACAGGCCGTCTAACGACGTTGTACTTCCTTGCACCGATGAGGTGCTTAACTCCGGTCTCGCTGACGGTGTCTATGAGCCTTTGAGTTATGACGCCGTTGAACACCACCGTATAAACATCCTTGCGCTCCTTTAGATGGTTGGTGAGTTCTCTGACGGGAATTTCAGCTATGACGTTACGGTTCTCGTCGAGGAGTATGGCAGTTGACTCCTTGCCGTTCTTGACTTTTTCTATGAACATCTTAAACTCGTCAAGCTCGCTCTTCCTGGACTTCTGGATGGGCCTGATTATGCGCTCCTCCTTCTTTGGCCCCCCTCTTTCGGCTCTCTCGGGTCTGCGCTCCTCAACTACCTTTTGGGCCTGCGGTGCCTGCTGGGAGGGGGCGGCGACCACAATGGGGGGCACTTTTTTCTCCCTCTCATCCATCTCCTTCTCGCGCTCTTTCTCCCTTATGACATCGTAGAAGTTCCTGCCCTTGTAGAATATCTCCGTGATGACCTGTTCTGCCGGGACCTTGCTCCTCAGGGCCTTGACCATCTCCTTCTTCGTAAGCTCTTCCACCTCTTTGCCCTCTGGAGCGCGGGCCACGTAGTCAACGTCTGCGACCTGGAGAAGTTCCTTGAGGATAAGCTCACCGCCACGGTCGCCGTCGGTGAAAGTCGTTACTATGCGTTCCCTACTGAGCTTAATTATGGTTTCGGGAATCGAGGTTCCCTCAACCGCTATGGCGTTCTTTATGCCGTGCTTGAGCAGGTTTAGAACGTCGGCCCTGCCCTCAACGACTATGATCGAGTCGGAGAACGGAACGTGTGGTCCGGCTGGAAGCTTCTCCGGGCCATACTCTATGAGTTCCTTCGCTCGGACAGCCTTTTTGACCTCTTCAGTAAGCTCCTGAGTCTCCGGTATCCCCTGGTCCATGAGACCCTCGAGTATCTCCTTGGCCCTCTCTATTATGTACTTCCTCTTGGTTGCCCTGACGTCCTCAATGCGGAGAACCTTTATCTGGGCCTCAGCAGGCCCAACGCGGTCTATCGTCTCCAGAGCGGCCGCGAGGATTGCCGTCTCAACCCTGTCAAGGCTTGAAGGAACGGTTATCGTTCCATAGGTCTTTCCTGCCTTGGTGTGAACCTCAACCCTTATCCTTCCGATCCTCCCGGTCTTCTGGAGTTCCCTTAGGTCAAGGTCGTCCCCGAGGAGTCCCTCGGTCTGACCGAATATTGCACCGACGACATCGGGCCTTTCGACTATTCCGTTTGCCTCAAATTCAGCGTACACAACATACTTTGTGGTTCCGAACTCATCCTTGGCTGACATGTTACCACCTTCTCTTTTCTTTTCAAACTTCTGCTTTTCGGACAAAATCTGGTGTATCACAGTCTTCTTCCTCTTCATCGAATCCCCTCCGAAGGGGGCCAGAAACGGAGACCTTGAGGTAAAGACCGTAGAGGTCCTCAACCCCTTTCACGTCCTTCTTGACCAGCTTCTTTAATTCCCTGCGCGTCTCTGCATCAACCCTGCAGGGGTAACCTTCGAGATAGCGAAGGAGCTTCCCCGCAAGTTCGTCGCCCTTCCTGTCAAAGTCGGTAAGTATCATGACTTCCCTATACGATGATGCGGTGAGCGCAATTTCGGTTAAAGGCAGGCGTGAGAGCCTTATTATCCCCGCCCTGACCCCCAGATTCCTCAGAGCCACCTCGTCTCGCCGACCCTCCACGATGAGGGCACCTTCAAACTCTCGCAGTTTGCATATAATCTCCAGGAATCTTTTATAGTTTTCGGCGTACATGACGCCCCGCAGGGGTAAACGCGTTAGGGGTTATAAGTTTAATGGCATCCCATCAAAGTTTATACCTAAAGCCAAAGATGGGCCAGCTGAGGTAGTCGGTCTTCCTTCTATAGAGCAGCGCTATTAGTGCCCCGAGGAACGGTAAGTAGAGTAGCACTGCCGATTCCCAGCCTCTTACGTTCGTCTCGACACCTATCAGTATCGTCACAGTAAAGCCGACTAGAAAGATGGTGAAGACGTAGAATATCATCCCTGCCCTCTTTGGGTTGATACGGCGAGCAGGATTATCGTCGAAAATATGGCGGAGGAGATAAGACCAAATCCCCATGCGAGGTACGAGAATGCCAGGAAAATCCCGACCGAAACTATGGGGAGGAGCCACCTTGCCATGTGCCCCCACCGGATGGATTTTTGAAAAAGTGCGTAAAAAAATTACTCAACAAACGTTTCTCATAGGGATAGTGTGGCTCATTGGCTCCTCGTAGAACTCCTCCATCAACCTGCGGAGCTTTTTTGAGAGTTCTATTTGAACCCCCCATGAACCCTCGATTTTGCCCTCTGCCGCCATCCTACCCAAGAACTTCTTCATTCTGTCACTGAGCGGTGAGGGCTTACAGCGCGACCAGGGGGTTCCCGGCAGGGGCATGAAGTAGTGGGCCCTGACTTTGCCCCCTTTGTTCATAATCCACTTCATCAGCTCGATGCTCTCTCTCTGGCTCTCCTCAGTCTCATTTGGTAGACCCACGATGAAGTCAACCACCGGCTCGAAGTCGTACTCCAGCATGTACTCAATGGCCCTCTGCACGTGTTCCACCTTGTGAAGGCGGTGCATTGCCCTGAGCATCGCGTTGTCCCCGCTCTGCGCGCCTATGGCCAACCTTCTGTTGTCCGCGTAGTCGATGAGGAGCTCCAGTGTCTCAGGTAGGACGAACTCTGGCCTTACTTCACTCGGAAAGGTACCATAAAAAAGCCTCCTGCCCTCTTTCCTCAGCGGCTGAAGTGCCTTAAGAAGAGCTTCAAGCTTGTCCAGCTTCAGTATCGCCCCGGGACTTCCATATGCAAAGGCGTTCGGCGTTATGTATCGCATGTCCTTCATCCTTTTAGAGTACTTCACGATCTGGTCAATCGGCCTGTGCCTCATTCTGAACCCCTTAATGTACGGCGTCTGACAGTAGTAGCAGCCGAAGGGACAGCCACGGGTAATCTCTATTGGGGAGATCAGGTGGGCGCTTTCAGGATAGGGTGGAAAGCGCCAGAAGTCCTCCACTTTAGCAAAGCCCGTAAAAACGAACTCTCCGTTGAGATAGAATGCTAGACCGTTGATACCGAGAAGGTCTTTGGTGATTTTATAGTCGGTTCCCTTAAGCGTTCTGAGGAGTTGATGGAGAACCTCCTCGCCCTCACCGATGACGGCTATATCAAAGCCGAGCTGGTTGAGGGTGTATTTGGGCATCGCTATCGCATGGTAGCCACCGGCAACAAGAAGTGCTCCCCTCTCTCTGAGGAGTGTAACCTCCCTTGGGAGGTCGCCCCATATCTCCTCGGTGAAGAAGGAGTAGAGGACGGCCCTGGGTTTTGCTTGTAGGATCTCTTTGAAGTCCTTCGTTATGAGAAGCTCGCTCAAATCGAACCCCTGACTCTCCAGAGCACCGAGAAGGTGAACGAAGGCGTTGTGGTTCCTCTTTGTCATTCTGACAGCTATCTCTGGCATGACTGAAGGATCGGGGAGGGAATTTAAAACCGTAACGGAACAAAAACGGGAAGTGAAAAGCCAAGAAGGCCCTCAGGCCTTGATGGCGAGTTTTATGTCCTCGGCCTTGACGGTCTTCCTGCCAGCGTGGTGGGCAAGGTCGACCGCCTTCTTGGAGATCTCAAGGGCCTTGTCCTCAAGGTGCTCGGCGAGGAGCTTGGCGGCGTCCTCACTAACGCGGGCGGCACCGGCCTTCCTTATAAGCCTGTCAATCGGGGCAATCGGCAACTCAGCCATTTTCCCAACCTCCTAAACGTTGTTTTGCAGGTATCTGCGTTCTATTTTAAGAGTAAAGGTCTATATAAACTTTTCGGAAAAGAGGGCTTCTCGACCCTATAATCCACCTTTTTTGAATGGGCCTCCGAGAAATTGAGCAACCTTGACCTCTGCCCTTTGGGATTCCCCATGCTCCCCTTTGTGGGATGATACAAAAACCATCATTTGTCCTTATCCCCTCTGGTTCTCAGTTCTCCAGCCGTTGTTTGTGGTTCCGTAGAAGATGCAGGTGGGTAAAGCAGTATATTAAGAGCGTTTTGTAATCAGTTCTGACCATAAATGTCATATTTATGAACCGCAGGGTTTTTATACGGGTTGTCCCAACCTGAGGGTTACCAGGGAGGTGAAAGCATGGTGGAGAAGTTTGATGAGATATATGACTACTACATTGACAAGGGTTATGAGCCCAATCTAAAGAGGGATGTCGTGGCGGTTTTCCGTGTTACCCCTACCAAAGGCTACACGATTGAACAGACGGCCGGTGCCGTCGCCGCAGAAAGCTCGACCGGAACCTGGACGACCCTTTACCCATGGTACGAGAAGGAAAGATGGGAGGACATGTCGGCCAAGGCCTACGAGTTCACGGACATGGGCGATGGAAGCTGGGTAGTTAAAATAGCTTACCCTGAACATATCTTTGAGGAGGGTAACATGCCAGGTTTCCTTGCGAGCGTTGCTGGCAACGTTTTTGGAATGAAGCGCGTTGAGTGGCTCCGCCTCGAGGACCTTTACCTCCCCGAGAGGTTCCTCCGCAACTACCCCGGACCGAACTTTGGTATCAAGGGCGTCAGGAAGAAGCTTGAAATATATGACCGGCCGCTCTACGGTGTCGTTCCGAAGCCGAAAGTTGGCTACTCCCCAGAGGAACTTTACAAGCTTGCCTTTGACCTCTACACCGGCGGAGCAGACTATGTCAAGGACGATGAGAACCTCACCAGTCCATGGTACAACCGCTTTGAGAAGAGGGTCGAGGTCATCACCAAGGCGATGGAGAAGGCCGAGAACGAGACCGGCGAGAAGAAGACTTGGTTCGCCAACATAACTGCCCCAATACTCGAGATGGAGCAGAGGCTTGAGCTCCTTGCCGACTACGGTGTTCCCCACGCGATGATCGATGTGGTAGTCCTCGGGTGGGGCGTTCTTGACTACATCCGGGAGCTGGCAGAGGACTACGGTATAGCGCTCCACGCCCACAGGGCCATGCACACCGCCTTTGCCCGCTACAAGTACCACGGTATCTCGATGTTTGTCCTGGCCAAGCTCTACCGTGTCATCGGTGTTGACCAGCTCCACGTCGGAACCGCTGGCGCCGGTAAGATGGAGGGTGAGAAGTGGGAGGTTGTACAGTACAAGAGGATAATCACCGAGGACCACTACGTTCCTGACGAGAACGACGTATTCCACATGGAGCAGAAGTTCTACCACATAAAGCCCGTCTTCCCGACCAGCTCCGGTGGCCTGCACCCAGGCAACATCCAGCCGGTTATAGATGCCTTAGGAAAGGATATCGTCCTT
This sequence comes from Thermococcus sp., assembly GCF_027023865.1. Classification (NCBI taxonomy): domain Archaea; kingdom Methanobacteriati; phylum Methanobacteriota; class Thermococci; order Thermococcales; family Thermococcaceae; genus Thermococcus; species Thermococcus sp. The sequence goes on from NZ_JALVUC010000011.1 coordinate 25,261, forward strand.
CAACTCGGTGGCGGAACCATGGGTCACCCTAACGGACCTAAGGCTGGGGCTATGGCGGTCAGGCAGGCCATAGATGCCATTGTGCAGGGGATCTCACTTGATGAATACGCCAAGACCCATAAGGAACTCGCTAGAGCCTTAGAGAAATGGGGACATGTCACCCCCGTCTGAGGCTCTGACGGTTTTTTCATTTCATCTTCGTCTTGTGTTCAACTTCTCTTCCGTAGGTGATTTTAATCCAAATTCATTTCTTAAAGCGGTGATTCAATGATTCATCCAGGTGGAATCCTTGAGGTCATAACCGGACCGATGTTCGCTGGGAAGACAAGTGAGCTGATAAAGAGGATTGAAAGACAGGCCTACGCTAAGAAAAAGGTTGCCCTCTTCAAACCGAGCATAGACGACCGCTATTCAAGGGAAGAGGTCGTTGCCCACAATGGATTGAGGTATAGGGCCTATGTAGTCCCGACAAGTAATGAAGGAGTTGAGGAGATAGCGAGGCTCGTTAGACGGGGGAGGTTTGACGTTGTAGGGGTAGATGAGGTTCAATTCTTTCCTGCGAAAATAGTCAAAACGCTAAATAATCTAGCCGATTCTGGGATTTACGTCATAGCAAGTGGCCTGAACCTTGACTTCAAAGCCGAGCCGTTTCCCGTTATGAGGGAACTCCTCGTTAGGGCAGACAACGTGGTTTATCTTACTGCGGTCTGTACGGTTTGTGGACGGCCTGCAACGAGGAGTCAGCGTCTCATAGACGGGAAACCTGCTCCTAGGGACTCGCCTGTTATACTCGTTGGTGGAAGGGAGAGCTATGAGGCTAGGTGTAGGTTACACCATGAGGTCCCCTGAGAGAACCTTCTCCCATGTCTTCACGTCCTTGAGGCCGTGGCCAGTTGCAACGACAACAACGGTTTCGTCCCTTTCTATTATCCCCCTCTCGCGCATCTCCTTTGCCAGGGCCAGGGATGTTGCCGATGACGGTTCAACGAAGATTCCTTCCCTTCCGAGTAGCAATCCTGCCTCTGCAGTCTCCCTGTTCGTAACCGTATCAAGGTGGCCATTGCTCTCCTTTATGGCCTTCATAACGTTCTCGCCATCAACAGGTTTTTTGACGGCTATGGCACTCGCTATTGTAGGAGCTTTCTTCCTGATTTTCTCTATGGGCTGTCCAGTTTTCCATGCTCTTACGATGGCATCGTAACCCTCTATCTGAGCCCCTGCAATCCTCGGAAGGCTCTCTATAAGGCCGACCCTGTAAAACTCTTTAATGCCCTTCCAGATGGCCCTTAGATGGGTTCCAGCTCCTATCGGAACAACAATCCAGTCAGGAACGTTGTAACGTAACTGGTCGAGGATTTCAAAACCGGTGGTCTTTTGTCCCTCGACGCGGTAGTGGTAATTGCCCGTCAGGTAATACCCCTCTTCTATGGCTTTCCTTTCCGCCTCGGCCAGGGCCTCGTCGTAAGTCTTTCCGAAGACCTCGACCTTGGCACCGTACATCCTCGCCTGTGCCAGCTTCTCCTCTGGAGTCCCCTCTGGAACGACTATTGTGACCTCGAGTCCTGCCTTGGCACCGTAGGCGGAAACGCTGGCCGCCATGTTGCCGGTTGAGGCCACTATGACCTTCCTAGCGTGGAACTCAAGGGCCTTGGTTATCTCGACGCTTGAACCCCTGTCCTTGAAGGCTCCGGTTGGATTCTCCCCCTCGTATTTGACGTAGAGCCTGCCAAAACCGAGCTTTTCCTCGAGGCGCTTGAGCCTGTAGAGCCTTGTTCCTCCCTCGTTGAGGGTTACGATTCTTTTGAGGTTTGAAACTGGCAAAAACATCCAGTACTTCCACACGTGTGGGGTTTCCCTGAACCAGGGGTCGTCGTCTTCGATGAGGTTCGCTATGTCATCGTAATGGTAGGTAATGTCAAGGGGGGCACCACATTTGGGACACTTGTAAATCCCCGAAGCAAGAGGAAATTTGGCACCGCAGTGAGTGCAGACTAACTTGGCCTCGAACATGTATATCACCCTGTTTACGTAGTGGGAGGGGTTTTTAAACTCAGCTTTTTAACCGAAAAGGTTTAAAGGATATTTTCTAACTCTAGGTTAGAGAAAGGGAGGTGAGACGGTGGAATCAAATAACATGGGGAATTTGCTTGACGTTCTCGGCAATAAAACGAGAAGAAGGATACTCGTACTGCTCACAAAGAGGCCATACTTCGTGAGCGAGCTGAGTCAGGAACTCGGAGTCGGCCAGAAGGCCGTTCTAGAGCACCTCAGGATACTTGAGGGAGCAGGTCTTATAGAGGGTAGGGTAGAGAAGATACCCAGAGGGAGACCGAGAAAGTATTACATGATAAAGCGCGGCTTCCGCATGGAGGTTCTCCTCACGCCCTATGCCTTCGGCACGGAGATGTACGAGCCTAGGAAGCCTAGGCAGACGGCCGAGTACAGCCGCGCAAAAGACCTTATAAAATCCACCGAGCCAGCGGAGGAGAAGATAAGTGAGCTTTTGGCCTTTCTCCACGAGATAGAAGCGAGGGTAGACGAGCTAATAATGGCAAAGCAGGAGCTTGAGGAGGTTCGCCTTCTGACCGAGACGTATATAGAGAATCTCCTCCGAAGGATATCCATGGAGAACGAGCGCGAGTTCGAGGCACTCCTCAGGAGGTTCGCTCCGAGGCTTCCCCGTAAGATATTGGATGACCTCAATGACTTTTAGGAAGTCTCTGGAGGGGACGAGCGACGGGAGTTAGGCAATTGCCGAAAAGCTTATAATGATTGACGAATATCCCCCATCATGCTTGAGAAGGAGAAAGAAGCCCTGGCGAAGAGGATAGCAGGTGAGATAACCCTCTCCTCCGACCCGGGAAAGACAATGCGGAAGTGGCGTGAGATATTTGGAATCAGTCAGACGGAACTCGCGGATTACCTTGGTGTTTCTTCTTCTGTTATCAGCGACTACGAAGGCGGCAGGAGGAAGAGCCCCGGCGCTTCTACTATACGAAAGTTCGTCGAGGCCTTGATAGACTTAGACGAGAAGCGTGGAGGAAACGTCATACGAGCCTTCAGCAAGACCCTCGCAGGAGAGCTTCCAACGAGTGCCATCCTTGACATCAGGGAGTTTTCCCTCCCGATCACGATAAAAGACCTTGTCGATGCGGTCAAGGGCGACGTCGTTGCCAACATTCACCTCCTCGACAGGCGCATCTACGGCTACACCGTCGTCGACAGCATCAGGGCTATCCTCGAGATGAGCAGTGAGGAGTTCCTCAAGCTCTATGGCTGGACAACGGAGAGGGCGCTGGTCTTCACAAAGGTAACAACAGGGAGGAGCCCCATGATAGCGGTGCGCGTCCAGGGGCTTAAACCGGCCGTTGTAGTTCTCCACGGTGTTAAGAAGCTCGATGAGCTGGCGGTGAAGCTTGCAGAGCGCGAAAGGGTTCCCCTCGTTGTCTCAAAGCTCTCCAACGAGTCGGATCTTATAAGTGCCCTCAGGAAGCTCGTGGAAAAGACCGAGAGGGAAGTTTAAACTTCCAGCTCCTTCCTCTTCCAGACGCCGTCTCCAGCGAGCAGGGTTAGTCTGTTCTTTATGTGGACCAGAACATCGTTCAGCGTCTTTCCGTTGTCGTACTCCTTGATTATCCCCAACAGTTCCTCCCGACTGTAATCCTTCATCTCCCTCGCGAGTTCCGTCATCCTCGGGTATGCTCTGACGATGTTGTCAACTATCGTTATGTCTGCCATCCTCGCGGAGCGGGAGAGGGGGTTGAGGTCGATCGTTATCACGAACTTGCCCATTGCCACTAACGCTTCGGTTCTATCCCCATCCTCCAGCGGGACGACAACGACATCTGCCTTCCAAATTCCTCTCTCATCCACCTTCCCGCGCTCGTGCTCTAAACCCGGGATTCTCTTGGTTGGATTTGTTCCAAGGAGATCCACTTCAGGGTCGTACTTCCTGAGCTCCTCGGCGATGGCCTTAACGCGCTCCTCCGTGCGGTAGAAGAGGTTTATCTCAAGCTTCGCCCCCAGGGCCTTTGCGAGCTCTATCGTCTCCTCTGGAACCAGCGCGGCCACGTTCCCGTTCACCGAGATAACGGGGTACTTGGCTAAGAGAAGCTTCGCTACTGCCGCCCTCATGGCCCTCTCAGCAGGCTCTACCGTTTTCTCCCCTATTATGTAGTCGAAGGCCTCGCCGCGACCGTGGGCTATCAAACCGGCCTTGGCGGTCATGCCCTTCTCCATGCCCTCGATGATCTTCTCTCTGTAATACAGACTCCAGTAGCGAGGGTGACTCTTCGGTATCTTTATCATCCTTACCACCGCTATCCCCTTGGTGATACCCCCCTAAAAATCTTCCTAACGGTAATACAGCAATACGGCGCCAGAACTGGTCTCTAAAGAATGCTTTCCTATCTTTTTTCAAGGAAGGGAGTTCTGAACCTTTGGTTTAAAAAACCCATATAACCCTGGAGTGCAAAACCTCTGGTGAACAGAGTTATTCATATGCATAGGTGATGTACCATGGGGTATAGGATTACGGCAAAGACCGATTTGAGTCCGATTGATTATTTTGTCGAGGTCGAGGCGCCCCACGTGGCGAAGGCCTGGAAACCCGGTCAGTTCGTGGTTTTCATAACCAACGAGAAGGGCGAAAGGGTTCCAATGTCAGTCTACAAAGCAGAGAACGGAAAAATTGGAATGTTCATCAGGAAGCTTGGAAAGAGCAGCATGCAGCTCTACTACGAGTTTACCGTTGGGGACGAGCTTTACAGCATGGTGGGCCCGCTTGGAAAGCCAATAAAAGTAAAACACTACGGGAATGTCGTCTTCGCTTCCGACGCCGTCTGTGGACAGGCCGAGAACTACGCAACGCTGAAGGCGATGAAGGAGGCCGGAAACTACACGATCTCGATACAGAGCTTCGAGGACGCCGCTAAAGTCTATCCCGAGGAGTTCCTCGCGAAGCCTGTTGCTGACGAGTACTACCTGACCACCGACGACGGGAGCGTTGGGATAAAGGGGAACTACCTCGACGTGGTTAAGGAGCTCATTGAGAAGGACAAGGGGGACATAATATTCGCAGGCGGAAAGCTCGGGACGCTTGCAAAACTCGCCGAACTCACCAGACCGTACGGAATCCCGACGATAACGACCGTGAGGCAGATAATGGTCGACGGAACCGGGATGTGCGGTTCCTGCAGGATACTCTACGGCGGTGAGGTAAGGTTCGCGTGCAGGGACGGACCAATGTTTGACGCCCACAAGGTCGACTGGGAAGACGTTCTGAAGAGGGCCAACCGCTTCCTCGAGCAGGAGAAGCTGGCCAGAGAACGCTATCTCGAGGAGCTCCGCGCCAGGGGGGTGGTCTGAATGCCGAAGCTAATCAAGGAGAGGGTTCCCACTCCGGAGAGGCCGCCAGAGGAGAGGGTTAAGAGCTTCGTCGAGGTTAACTTAGGATACACGTTTGAACTCGCCAAGCAGGAGGCCGAACGCTGCCTCCAGTGCCCCGTCGAGTATGCCCCCTGCATCAAGGGCTGCCCGGTTCACATCAACATCCCCGCCTTCATAGCCAAGATAAAGGAAGGGGACATCAAGGAGGCGCTCAGGATAATCTGGAACGACAACACACTCCCTGCGGTTACGGGAAGGGTCTGCCCGCAGGAGGACCAGTGTGAAGGGGTCTGTGTGGTCGGAAAGGTCGGAACCGCCGTTAACATCGGCAAGCTCGAGCGCTTCGTTGCTGACTACGCCCACGAGCACGGCATAGAGGAGGAACTCCTCGAGGAAATGATAGCGGGCAAGGAGTGCGGAAAGGGCAGGGTGGCCGTCGTCGGTGCAGGTCCTGCCGGACTCACCTGCGCCGGTGAACTGGCCAAGATGGGCTACGACGTGGCAATCTTTGAGGCCCTCCACAAGTCGGGAGGGGTTCTAACCTACGGCATACCCGAGTTCAGGCTGCCGAAGAGTATCGTTGAGAAGGAGATCGACAAGCTCAGGAAGCTCGGCGTTAAAATCCTCACCGACCACGTCGTGGGGAAGACGGTAACACTCGAGGAGCTCCTTGGAGAGTACGACGCCGTTTTCATCGGAACGGGTGCGGGGACGCCCAGGCTCCTCAACATCCCCGGAATACTCCTGGGAAGGATTTACAGCGCGAACGAGTTCCTCACTAGGATCAACCTCATGAAGGCCTACGAGTTCCCAGAGTACGACACCCCGATAGCGGTGGGGAAGAAAGTCATCGTCATAGGTGCCGGTAATACCGCGATGGATGCAGCCCGCTCCGCCCTGAGGCTTGGAAGCGAAGTTACCATAGCCTACCGCCGCGGTAGAGAGGACATGACGGCCCGTATCGAAGAGATAGGCCACGCAGAAGAGGAGGGTGTGAAGTTCGAGTTCTTCCTCAACCCTGTGGAGTTCATCGGCGACGAGGAAGGCAAGGTCAAGGCGGTGAAGTTCGAGAAGATGAAGGCTTTGGACGAGAGGGACAAGCGCGGAAAGAGGAAGATCGTCGGAACCGGCGAGTACGTGACTCTACCCACGGACACAGTCATCATAGCGATAGGCCTTGAACCGAACAGGATAATCACCGAGGAGGCGACCGGCCTCAGGGTCAACCCCAACGGAACTCTCGTCGTTGATGAGAACCTTATGACGAGCATTCCGGGAGTCTTCGCGGGTGGCGACGCGATAAGGGGTGAGGCGACCGTCATCCTCGCCATGGGCGACGGAAAGAAGGCAGCAAAGGCGATATGCGACTACATTGAAGAGAGGAGGAAAGCCAGCGCTTGAGCCTCTTTCATTCTACCATTCCCTTTTTCTGCTCCCTATGAATAGACCCGTCTTTAGGTAAGCCATGTACTCGTCGTGGGCAAACTTTAAGCTGAATGCCTGCGTCTCCTCCGGCGAGAGCCACTCAACCTCCTCAGGAATGCCTTCCTGCCAGACGTAAACGAGACCGTCTCTGTCGCGCGCTATCAGGAGGGTGTGTAGGGGCTTTTCAAGCTCCTGGGCAAGCTTTACCTCCCTTCCAACCAGTGAGGTGAACTTCCCGAGGGGCGCTACCGCCACGAATATCTCCGCGTCCTTTATCCTGCCGCTGGTGTCACGCAGGCCGTAGTCCGAGGGCACTAGGATGTTGTTGGAGCCAAGTTTTTCATCTATGATCTCAAGGATTGCTTTCTCGGTCCTCGTATGATATAGGAAGGTAGGTTCGCTCAGGTAGACGAACGGTCCGTGGCGCTCCTTCTTCCTCCTCAGAAATCCGAGCATACAACCACCTCAGGTGGGGATAAAACTTCGTCATCGCTCACTCCGTAGGGATGACACTCATCATCGGTTCGCAACTCAAATCTCCCTTCTAAGGCCTTCTTTCGGCCAAAGGAGACTTTTCCGAGGAGTGGGTGTCATCGGTTAAAGGTGCCCCATCATCCCACCCCTTCGAAAGTGCTCTAGAAAGGGGGGTTAAAAGGTTTTGCCGTTCCGCCGATAGTTTTCAGGGTATGCTTCCAAAACCTTTATATTCAAAAATTCTTATTTTTATCCGGTTATATTGGGATTATGGTGAGAAAATATGAATACCATGGGGATCTTGAGGCGGCTCTCTGAATTGGGGGATGTATTCACAAAGAAGGAAGCTCAAGAGAAGCTCGGCATGAGCACGAAGCAGTTAAACTACTACCTTGAAGCCCTCCTTAGAGAGGGATTTCTCAGGAGAGTCACCAAGGGCATCTACACGCTCTCCCTAGAGCCTGGGAGGACCTCTTCCCCCCACGAGTTCGTTTTGGGGCAGTTGTTAGTGCCCAACGGAGCGGTTGCCTACTGGTCAGCCCTGAACTACTATGGAATGACCGAGCAGATCCCAAGAACGGTTTTCATCCAGACACCAGTAAAGAAGGACTACCGGAAGCTCCTGATCGTCGACGGCAAGAGGTTTAAGGTGATCGTAGTCAGCCCTGAGAAGTTTTTTGGAATCAGTACCATACGTCTTGGACGCAGAGAGGTCCGGATAACAGACCCGGAAAAGACGATAGTGGACTGTTTGGACAAGCCCAAGTACTGCGGGGGGATAATCGAGGTTCTTAAGGCCCTCAAGAACGCGAGGCTGGATTATGAAAAGCTGCTGGAGTACGCCGAGAGGATGAAGAGCAAGGCCGTTCTGAAGCGTTTGGGATTTTTGAGTGGGAGGCTGGGGCTTGGGATTGAGAAGGAAATCAGACTTTCTGAAGGGGACCGGAAGAGCTTTGCACTCCTCGACCCTTCAATGCCCCCTGAAGGTCGCTTTAACTATCGGTGGGGCCTTCGGATCAACGTTCCGGATGATTACTGGGAGGAGGTAGAATGATTGAGGAGGAGATAAAAGTCCTGAGTTCCGAGCTTGGGGTTCCGGTCTCTACCGTTGAGAAGGACTATGCTATAAGCTGGATGCTCTACGGTCTCTGGAAGTCAAAGTTTTGGAGGGCACTGGCTTTTAAGGGAGGTACCTGCCTGAAAAAGGCTTACTCCCCGGACTACAGGTTTTCTAAGGACCTTGACTATACTCTTCTTTTGGAGGAGCCGAGTATAGAGGAGGTTCGAGCTAAAATAGCCGAAGCCGTTGAAGCGGCCAGTGAAGGGCCCCTTCAGTTCCTGGATTTTGAGCTGAGGCCGAGATACGGAGTAAGGCTTTTCAAAGGGGAGCTTCTTGGATTTGAAGTTCGGATTCCGCTTAGAGTGCTCAGCAGAACCGGAAATCCGCGGGAGCGGCTACGTTGTTAACATACCCTCAAAGCTGGCCCTCTGGACATTTATTAGAACCAAGGTTTTTTGAGGGTGCCATTAGGGAAGTCATCTCACTGGTAAAAGACCCTGCCACGACCGGTGTAATGGACCTGGCCATCAGCAACTACTAGATGAGGATCGGACACTCTTGCGTACAGAGGTATTGCATTGGTGTAGAATTGAAGTGGAATACAATATTCTGGATCCAAAAGTTGAATATCCTTAGGATCTCTCAAACTTAATAGATTCAAAAAAGAGAGGGAGGCTTTAGATCCCATTGTAATAAACAACGTAAGTCCAGTTGCTGTCATAAACCTCGGTCGGAGCCACCGCGTAACCATACTCCCAGCTCCAGCTAGGGTTAGGATCAAGGTTTACTTGTCCGTTGCTTGCAGCCATGTAAGCCGCCCACACTAGTTGAGAGCAGTAATACTTATCATCATAAACCTTCGGCTTGCTGAAAAAGTCCCAATTGTATGACTTTCCAACCTGAGCCAGAGCAAACTGGACAGCAGCTTCTTTAATAGCATCACTCACAGCAACCCTCTCAATGGCAACAGTTTCATATCTCGTCAGGAAAGTACTAAACGTGGTCACGTGAACTCCAGTACTCGGCTCCGCCTCGACAACGAGCCAATCGTTGTAATAATCACTCCATCCAACAATCATGCCAACATGATCCCAGTAACCTGGAATTAGTGAGGCGAGCCCTGAGGAGTCATGTCCAAACACTAAGTCACCCACTTCAACGTTGGTTGGGTATGGTGTGTGTAAGAGCCCGTCCCTGAGCTAAAGCTAAGCGCTGAAGCGAACCCTGCACTACTGACCATTCCCAATACCATCAAGACCAAACCAAGCACGGTCAAACGCTTCATATGAACCACCTCAAAAACCAAATAAAGAAAAAACTAATAATAAATCTAACGGTTTTAACAACCGTCCGTTCTAATTAGTAGCTTCTGGCCTTCCTCTAACCCAAAGGAGGAAGGGTTTCAGTGAGTGACCCTACTTTGCTCTTTAGGGGGTTAGGGCTTTTTCTAAAATCCTCCGTATAAGCCACTGCAAGAGTCTTCAAAAAACTCTGGCAACCCCTCAACAAGCCAACAAGACCCAACTTCTAATCGACCACCCGTTTGTACTCTTGCTTCCCTTTATGATTTGCATTCTGACCCACTTTTTGCACTTTAATCCTATGTGAGAGACTCACGTATCTTACAGGGTGGGTGCCTGGTTGTAGCGTGCAAGATTGTGAAAAAAGAGTGAGTGCACTGCCCCGACGTTTCAGCATTTTCTACTTTAGTTTTTTGTGAACAAATTAGAAGGGCACACTTCCGACTCAAGTGCCCTTAATGTGGAACAATATACGTGAGAAACTCACGTATGTTATAGTGGGTGGAGAGTATCACAGTATCAGAAGTATCATCTAGTGTCAGTAGTATCATTTCATCACTCCCCCACGTTCCATCCCTTGCATAGATGTGCCTCATTATCTATATTAAAAACATAGATAATCGTGAACAGTTTAGAAAAGCACATGAGTATCCCTCTTTTTTAAATCTCACCCCTTAGGACTGGAGGAGGTTCAGTTTTTCACTAAAACCTATTGAAAGGGCAAGACTTTCAAAAGAGAAATGTAAACCTCCTCACTATTTAATCCCCACTCCTCCCATTAAGGCTTTCAGAGAGGCAGTCAAGCTTTAACCAGCCTATCATTGTTGCCCAAAATAACTTCAAGGGTATCAGTGCAGATAACCAAACACAACCTTTTCTCACATCTTCCAGCAGAGAGATTGCACTCCTTTTTAAGATAATATAAAAGGATATCACATCGACACTTCTCAGTGATCAACTCAATGATGAGCAGACCTTATTAAGGTTTAGCCCGAAAATACCCCGGTGATAAAATGCGTGTTATCCACCTCGCCTCGGAAAGCCTCGGCGTTAGGAGCTTAGCTACCTTCGTCGAAGCCTCTGGTTTAAAAATCTTCATAGATCCTGGCGTCGCCCTCGGCCCGAAGCGATACGGCCTTCCACCGGCGAAGGCGGAGCTCAACGCCCTCCACCAGATGAGAAGGAAGCTCCAGGGCTACGCTAAAAGGGCCGATGTTGTGACCATCTCCCACTACCACTACGACCACCACACGCCCTTCTTTGAGGGCCTCTACGAGAGCTCAAGTGAGGAATACGCGAGGGAAATCTACGAGAACAAGCTCCTCTTCATCAAGCACCCGCGGGAGAACATAAACTTCAGCCAGAGGAAGAGGGCATGGGCCTTTCTCAAAAACGCTGAGCCGATAGCGAAGAGAATAGAGTTCGCCGATGGGAGGAGCTTTGACCTCGGCGGGGTTACGCTGGAGTTCTCTCCGGCGGTTCCACACGGAAGCGAGGGATCGAAGTTGGGCTTCGTCGTGATGGTTTTAATTGATGATGGCTCCGAAAGGGTGATTCACGCCAGCGACATACAGCTCCTGAACCGCAAATCCGTCGAGTGGATAGTCGAGAAGAACCCAGACTTGCTCATAACCGGCGGGCCACCGACTTACCTTGGCCCGAGGGCTGCTGGCGCCTGGGAAACCGGAGTCAAAAACCTCAATGAGATAATCCGCGAGACGGACGCGGAAATAACCCTCGACCACCACATCATCAGGGACAAGCGCTACCCGGGGTTCTTCGATGAGCTGGAGGAGAGGCCTAAAACGTTCGCGGGCTACCTGAAGGTTGAGGACAGGCCACTCGAGGCATATCGAAGAGAGCTTCACAGGATTGAAAAGGGAGAGAGGATGCGGACGTGCCTTCAGGGGTAAGACTAGTTTACATCCCAAAGATGATTCGCTAGGGTTACCTCTTCACAAGTAGGAGCGACGCTTCCTTTCTCTCTTCGGAATCCTTCTTAAAGAATCCGAAGTGCACCGTGTACAGGCTCCCCTGCATCCTGCAGAGCCGGTCTTTCCCACCATCGATGAGGAGGAGGTAGTTGCCCGCAGTGAGGTAGGGCACGATTAGGGTGGAAAGTTCAGTGAAACTCGCCTTACAGGTCTCGTTCCCGATCCCCACCATGTAAGTACTGTAGGGTATCCCTGTGTAGGTTACCGTTCCCCTCGTCCAGTTGGAGGGGGTTAACCTGACTGCTATATTGTTCACCCTGAGGATATTGGGTGAGAACTCTACGTCCCCATCGCAGTCGGGGTCATTGTAGTCATAGACGGAGAGGACAACGTAATTGTAGGTCGCGTTGCCAACCCGGATGACCGTCTCATTTATAACCGTGGAATTGCTGAGCAATAAGAGGGAAATGTTAGACAGTGACCTTAAGACGTTCTCATTCCCTTCCCTGGATGTTGCGACACGATAAAGGGCCCTGACCTCTTCGAGTTCGCTCTTCATGAGATCCACAGCGAGCCTGTAGGAGGGATCTTTAAGCGTTACATTGTGTGCATTGTTAACGAGAGTCAGGTTTTCCCCAGCTGGACATGCAACGGGCTTCAGCGGGATGCTCGGGGTACTCTTATGGCCGTGAGCACCTATGCAACCTGCCGTGAATACCACCGCTATTAGGAGGAGAGGGAGAAGTTTTCGGGAGAGCATACGATCACCAGAGCTCGTAGTTTCCGGGATAGTGAGTGCCATCTACTTTGTATCCTATGTACAATCTGCCTGGAAGGAAGGGTTTTATTTCTATACTATTCCATAAATTCTTTGGAATATCTCCGTAGTTGCCTCCCTCATATACAAAGGCATGTGGTCACAAGACAGGCCCCCATCCTTCAACAAACCAATTTACATTGTTTGTTATATTTAAACATTTTGACTCGTTATGAGTAGTTTATTCCACACTACGAAATGGTATCATTTGCCCAGAAACCCTTTAAATCCAGAAATATAATCAACCCTGGTGATTAAAATGCGCGACTTCTACATCGCTCATGAAGAGGATATAAAAACCGGGAAAACGACGGACGTCTATTTCATCAGGACGAGGAAAATCCTCGAGGAAAAGGGCATCCACAGGAAGGTCTTCGCCGACGTGACTACCACTTCCCTCCCCAACGGATGGAAATGGGGTGTTCTTGCTGGAGTAGAGGAGGTGGCAAGGCTATTTGAGGGAATGCCCGTCAACATCTACGCTATGCCCGAAGGGACAGTATTCCACCCCTACGAACCAGTTCTTCAGATTGAGGGCTACTATAAAGAGTTCGGGATCTATGAGACTGCCTTACTCGGGATGCTAAGCCAGGCGAGCGGGATAGCGACGGCCGCACTTAGAACCAAGATAGCGGCAAAGTTCAAGCCTGTTTATTCCTTTGGAATAAGGCACATGCACCCGGCGATAGCCCCAATGGTTGACCGCTCTGCCTTCATAGGCGGCTGCGACGGCGTCTCCGGCGTTTTAGGGGCTGAGATGATGGGGGAGAAGCCCGTCGGTACGATGCCGCACGCCCTCATCATAACGGTCGGCGACCAGGTGAAGGCCTGGAATTACTACGACGAGGTTATGCCGCCGGAGGTTCCGAGGACAGCACTCGTTGATACATTCTACGACGAGAAGTTCGAGGCGCTGATGGCCGCTGAAGTCCTCGGCGAGAGACTGAACGCGATAAGGCTGGACACACCAAGCTCGAGGCGCGGCAACTTCAGGAAAATCATTGAGGAAGTCCGCTGGGAGCTTAATCTAAGGGGCTACGACCGGGTTAAGGTACTCGTCTCCGGCGGCCTCGATGAGGAGAGCATAGCGGAAATAGCCGATATTGCGGATTCTTTCGGTGTTGGCTCCAGCATAGCGAGTGCCAAACCAATAGACTTCTCCCTTGACATAGTTGAAGTGGAGGGTAAGCCCATAACGAAGCGTGGGAAGCTCAGCGGGAGGAAACAGATTTATCGCTGCGAGAACGGTCACTACCACCGCGTTCCGGCCAACAAGAAGCTTGAGAAGTGCCCGATCTGCGGGGCGAAAGTAGAGCCTCTCCTCAGGCCGCTCATAGAGAACGGTGAAATAGTCGCGGAGCTACCGAATGCAAGAGAGATAAGAGAATACGTCCTTGAACAGGCCAAGAAGTTTAATTTAACGCTCGATACAATCCCACGGGATACCAATTCAAAAATCCTCAAGAAACATTTACACTCGATATGAAGGAAAAGGAGGGGGCTTCAAGCCTCCTCTATGTGGATGCAGCTGACCGGGCAGGCCTCAGCGGCCTCGGTAGCGCAGTTGTAGAGGTTCTCGTCCTCGATAACCTCAACGACCGTGTGGCTCTTGCCGTCGTCCCCCATCTCGAAGACGTCCGGGCAAAGGCTTGCGCAGATGGCATCTCCAATGCAAACGTCCTGGTCAACCGAAACCTTCCACGCCATGGAACATCACCGCCTTTAGATGAGCTCGGGGCAATATAAAGTTTTCGACGGGGAAAAGGCCCTTCAGGGCAAAGATCGTTGAAAGAAGGATTAAAAACACCCTTAGTGAACAGAAAAATGCAGAATGGGTCAGTAGAGACCCAGCTTCTTCTTGTACTCCGGGCTTATCCTGTCGGGCGTCCAGGGGGGGTCGAAGGTGAGCTCTATCTCCGCGTCCTTAACGCCTGGGATCTCGAGTATCTTGTCCTCCACAGCGCGAAGGATCCACATCGTCATTGGACAGCCCGGAGTGGTCAGCGTCATCTTAACATAGACCGTGTTGTCGGGCCTGAGCTTCAGCTCGTAGATGAGGCCAAGGTTTACGACGTCGACACCTATCTCGGGGTCTACAACATCCTTGAGCTTCTCCCATATAATGTCCTCGGTGAGCTGAACGTTCTCGTTTACGGTGGTCTTTTCCTCGCGCTCGCGGTTTATGGTTATGAGTCCAACTCCCTCGAGCTTCCCAATCTCCGAGTGGAGCTTTATGAGGACGTTGTCTATGTCCGGCGTATCCTTTGCGAGGGTCACCGTCACGTTGCCCTTATCGTCCACCCCGATGGATTTGATAAACCTCTCGTCAACTATTCCCTTAACGACCTTTTCGACATCTTCTTTCGTGACCATAATCACCACCCAGCCGGAGTTGGAAAAGACAAATTTAAACCTTTTGGGGCAGAAGTGTGTATCTAAGACGATAGAATGTCCTCTATAATTTTGACCGCCATCTCCGGCCTCAGCGCCCTCGCCCTCGTCTCCCTCAGGACGCGCTGAATCCCGTAGCGCTTTATTGCAGGATTGTTCCTTGCCGCGAGCTTCCAAAGGGGACAGCCAAAGTTGAATTCGTAGCGCCCTCCAATTATCTCTATGATTTCACCCTTATCGAGCGCCAAAAATGCCGGAAGGTTGAGGATTACGAGTTCTCCTTTGTGGTAGATCGATATTAGCCCCGAGCTTAGGAGGTCACCGCTCGCGAGAATCTTGACGCCAAGCTCAAGTGCTTTCCTCTCAACTGCTCTCATGACCATCGTGTGACACCGCCCACATATCGGCGCCCTCTTCTTCATTAGACCTTCCATCTCGTCGGCGTATCCCCGAATTTCCACGAAAACCGATTCCTCCTTTGTTGCCTTTTCTATCTCTCTCTCGGTCATCTGTGGGAGTCTTGCAGTTATAGGAACCACATCAAAGCCGGCCCAGCGAAGGATTTTGAGTGAGGCAGTACTGTCAGAGCCTGCCGAGAACGCGAGTGCCATTCTTACCTCCATTGGGGAGCGCTCGAACTCCTCACCGGTGAGGCGGTACTCCAGGAGGTCCTTAAGGCGAGAATACACCCTCTCCCCGATTTCCTCCCTAACCCGCTCAAGGGCCTCGTGGTTGTATTTGAGGCGGTAGCGCTTGATGAAGTCGTCTCCAATTGGGTGTATCATCTGAGGCCAATCGTGGGTGGGCTTATTAAACCTGCCGCTAGGAAAACCTTAAAAGAAGCCCACTCTAACCCCCTTCACGAACGAAATCCTTCTGGAGGTGCTTGCTATGATGGAGATAGTTGAGAGCGTTAGGGAGAGGACGAACATTCCCGTTTACGAGAGAACGGTCGAGAACGTTCTGAGCGCGATACTTGCGAGCGACGATATCTGGCGTATAGTGGATCTCAGCGAGGAGCCACTTCCTCTCGTTGTGAGGGTCATAACGGTCCTTCATGAGATGGGCTACGTTGCCTTCGATGGGTCGAACGTCGTCCTTACCGAGAGCGGGAAGAGGCTGGTGGAGAAATACGGAATCGGAGCAAGGAGAGATTACACCTGCTCCCACTGCGGTGGGAAGACGGTCGAGCTTTCCGCCTTCGGCGACCTTCTGGGGCAGTTCAGGGAGATAGTGAAGGACCGCCCGCAGCCGAAGCACGATTTTGATCAGGCCTACGTTACGCCTGAGACGACCGTCGCTAGGATCGCCTTGATGCACACCCGCGGCGACCTCGAGAACAGGGAGGTTTTCGTCCTCGGCGACGACGATTTGACCAGCGTTGCCCTCATGCTCTCCGGCCTTCCAAAGAGGATAGCCGTCCTCGACATCGACGAGAGGCTTGTGAAGTTCATCGAGAGGACCGCGGATGAGATAGGCTATGATAACATCGAGATGTTCACCTTCGACCTGAGGGAACCCTTGCCCGACTATGCGCTCCACAAGTTCGACACCTTCATAACAGACCCTCCGGAGACGGTTGAGGCCATCCGCGTCTTTGTGGGGAGGGGTATAGCGACGCTTAAGGGACCGGGTTGTGCAGGCTACTTCGGCATAACGAGGCGCGAAAGCTCGCTCGACAAGTGGCGCGAGATGCAGAGGGTTCTCCTCAACGAATTCGGCGTTGTCATTACCGACATCATCAGGAACTTCAACGAGTACGTCAACTGGGGCTACGAGGAGGAGACGAGGGCGTGGAGGCTCCTGCCTGTGAAGGTCAAACCCTCCTACAATTGGTACAGGAGCTACATGTTCAGGGTTCAGACACTGGAAGGCTCAAAGGGCTTTGAAAAGAGGATACCCGTTGGGGACGAGCTTTACAACGACGAGGAAGCGTCGACCACATGATTGGCCTTATTGACTGCATCAGGCGAGAACTCGGCCGGGTTCCCGGCCTACACTCCCTAATTCTCTACGGCTCCCTCGTCAGAGGGGACTACCTCCAGGGGACGAGTGACGTTGACTTCTTCGCGGTTCTCGAAGACGGCATGGAGCCAGAGGAGGTACTCTCCAAACTACAGCCCGTCCTTGAGGAGTGCACTGAAGGCCTCAAACCCGTTGAGGTTGATATCGCTTGGGAGTGGCTCTCAAACCTCCGCGACCCGCTCAACCTCGGCTACCCCTACAAGTTCCTGACGGTTTACCAGGCCGATTTCAGGGAGAACCATCTCGTGGTTCTTGGTGAGGATATAACTGAACTCCTGCCCGAATACCGAGTTGAGGATATCCTCCCCGGAAGACTGGATGGCATTCTGAGAAACCTCGAGCGCTTCTCCGGAAACATGAAGATGCCCCACATCCTCGCGGGAGAGACCGCCAGGCTGATGGCGTTTCTCAACGGCTCGAGCCTGAGGAAAGGGGATGTCCTTGAGAAGCTCAAGGAGCTGGGGGATGAGGAGGCCGTCAGGGTTTACCGCTCCTATCTAGATGGGAGGAAAACAGAGTTTGATGGGGAGTTCTTGGTGGGGTTCGTAGCTTCCAGGGTGGAAAAACTGAAGAAAAAATGAAACTTATCTCTTTCTCTTTTTTGGCCTCTGTGGCTTCTTCGTTTGCTTTCCCCTCCATAGAACGACGGCAGCAATGGCTATCAGAATGCTCCCTGCGGTTATGTACGCGTACGCTTTTCCGCCACTGTTCTCCTTTTCCACGGATGGAACCGCCCTGAACCCGTTTACACGGTACGCTTTTATCACCAGCGGGTTCTTGGAGGGAAATATAACCACGTAGCCATCCAGTCCTCCAGTGTTCACTCCCCCCGTTGAGTTTCCTATGTACCTTGAGTCCTCCACCTCGAGGAAAGTAGCGTTCTTGAGGAAAACCCTGCCGCTCTCGATGTTCACCTCAGGTATATCCGCGTAGAGTAACCCTCTGAGGAACGAGAATCCCTTTTTGTAGACCTCACTGTTGGTGAGTCCCGCCTCCTGGAGGCCCAAGAGTGCCCGTGCGGTTGACGCTATCCCCGCGATTGAACCCTGCGTGTATGGGAACGCCCCAGTGGGATACTGCCGTTCTTTGAGCATACCAAGTGTTGTATTGAGCTCTTTTGCCATCCCGAACTCGCGGAACACCACCAGCGCCCGGGCGAGGGCGTAGGTTGGCACGCTGTAGTACATGGGCTTTCCCGTTTTAGGGTTCTTTGTGAGCATCCACGTGATGTTCCTGGAGAGATAGACAAGGGACTTGGAATAATTGTAGTTCACGTTGAGCTTTCTGAATACCCAGACCACGTACTCCGTGTTGTAGAAGTCCTTCCAAACCCCGTCTCTGTCCGTGGAGAGCAGGTAGCTGACCTCCTTTGAGTAGTTCTCCCCGAGGAGCGCCTTCACCCTCGCGGTCTCAGCAACCTGCCATGGAAGGAGCGCCGAGAGGTTGTCCGGTAGCCCGGGCTTGATGCCGCACTCCAGGTAGTAGCTAGCCAGAACGGCCTTTTCCCACTCTGTTCTCGGTTGTAGCTTCCCCATGTATGGGCAAGCTATCGTCTTTAGGTTTTCGAAGCCGTTTACTCTCGCAACGGTGAGGAGGTCAAGCACCCTGAAGTAGAGTTCTCCCCAGAATCCAAAGTGCTCCCTCTTCAACAGTTCCTCGCGGTACCTCTGGTTCCCAGTGGCGTAGAGCGCCATAGCTATCGCGATCGTGTCATCGCTTGTGAAGTTCTCCAGCTGAACCTTTCTTCCCAGGTATGCAAGGGCAAACGCCCTGTATGCCCTCAGGTCGCCGTTCACCTTCATGTTCTCAAGTTCGTTCACTTTTCCAAGTGCCAAGTAGCCGAAGATCCTCCCTTCATCCGTTCTGGGCTGTGCCGTCATTAACCAGCCGATCGCACGCTCTATCGCTTCCCCAACCTGCTTGTTCATCCCCGTGAGGTTCTTTAGTATATAGCCCTTCTTGAACTCCTTCAGAGCAATAACTGCTAAAGCTGTGTCGAGGTAGTCGTTCCACGAACCATCTGCCTTCTGCTTGTAAATGAGCCAGTATGCGGCGTTGTTTATCGTGTGGATGTATCTCCCGTGGGCGATGTTCTCACCCCTCATCAGGGCTAGCATAGCCATCGCGGTGTACTTTGCTTCCTCCTTCCCACCCTGGGAGTATCCCCATGAATTGAACGGGGTTCTTATTGCCATCAACCATTCACAGCCTTCCAGCACCCCTGTATAGTCGCCCGTCTTGTAGAGGGCCAGAACCGCGAAGGCCGTGTCCGGGACGGTTGGGTAAT
This sequence comes from Thermococcus sp., assembly GCF_027023865.1. Classification (NCBI taxonomy): domain Archaea; kingdom Methanobacteriati; phylum Methanobacteriota; class Thermococci; order Thermococcales; family Thermococcaceae; genus Thermococcus; species Thermococcus sp. The sequence continues at coordinate 44,363 of NZ_JALVUC010000011.1, forward strand.
ACGTGTACGGCTCGATTTTAGCCGAGACCGGCACCGATGATGCAATGAGCAGGATGAACAGCCCGATTACTAGAACCCTCCTCATTCAAACCACCTCAAGGAAGAAAAAGAAAGGGGGTTAAAAATCATCCGTAGTAGACTTTAACATCGAGCTGGTAGTTGGCGGTCCAGTAGTAGGTGTCGTAGGCGTAGACCACGAAGTACCAGGTTCCTGGAGCCGGGTTATTGTATTCAACGTGTTGTATTGAACCCAAGTTCTCTGAGCTGTCAACGAGGTTCTGGTTCGGGTCGTAGAGGTAGAGGAAGAGATCATCGTAGCTGTTACCGGTGAGGTCTCCGGTTATCTTGGTGGCGCCGCTGTTCACGGTCATCTCGTGGACGTTGTAGTCCCCGAAAGTAACGGTTCCAGTGAAGGTTTTCTCGTCAACGGTAGGCTGGCTTCCGCTTCCGCTGCTACCACCGTTGCTTGGGCTGCTCCCGCCGTTGTTGCCACCGTTGCTGGGGTTACTACCACCGTTGCTCGGACTGCCAGTTCCCTGACTGACGGTGCCTCCCTCGTCGAGCACCTCGAGCTTGTAGTTGGCGCTGCCGGAGTAGCTGACGATGAGGAAGTACCAGGTTCCTGGGGTGGGGTTCCTGTAGGCGACCTTCTCAAAGCCGTAGTATGAGGTGTCGGAGTAGTCGACGAGCTGGCCGTTCGGGTCGTACATGTAGAGGTCGAGGTCTGTCTGCTGGTTGTCCCAGGTGAGGAGTGCCGCTATCCTCGTCGTTCCACTGCTGACGGTGACCTCCTTGGTGACGTTCTGCTTGTTGGCGAGATAACCGGTAAAGTCAACCTTTGAGTCCTGGTCGTAGTTGAGGGCTTCGTAGGCGTTTATCCTACCGGCGCCGTAGGCTACACCGGCTATGGCGCTCGAGTTCACAACATCGGCGGTTATCTCGAGGACATACTTTATCTTGTCAGGCGTCCAGTCCGGGTGGGCCTCCTTGAGGAGAGCCACTGTACCGCTGACGTGTGGGGTGGCCATCGAGGTTCCAGAGGCGGCAACGTAGTACTGACCGACAGTCTCGCTCGTGAGCTGGGTTCCGGCAGCCCTGTCGGAGATAATCCAGTTCCCCGGAGCGACTACCTCCGGCTTGAGCCTGCCGTCAGCGGTTGGGCCCCTGCTGGAAAAGTAGGTAATAACGTCGTTCTTGTCAACGGCTCCGACGGTTATAACATCGGGTGCCGCAGCCGGGGAGCCGATGGTGTAGGTGTTTGGCCCGCTGTTCCCAGCTGCGACACAGACTGTTATTCCATCTGCCCATGCCTTGTCAACCTCCTGACTGAGGGCGTCGGTTCCATCGGAGCTCTGTGAACTTCCGAGTGAAAGATTGATGACGCTTATGTTGTACTTGTCCTTGTTCTGGATAACCCAGTCGATACCGGCTATTATGGTTGAAACGGAACCGCTTCCATCCGCATTGAGAACTTTAACGCCGACGAGCTTGGCACCGGGGGCGACACCCCTGTATTTGCCGTTGCTCGCTGCACCCGTGCTGGCTATTATTCCAGCAACGTGGGTTCCGTGGCCGTTGTCATCGTACGGTGTGGTCCTGTTGTTGACGAAGTCCTTCCATCCTATAACCTTACCCTGAAGGTCGGGATGGGAGGCGTCGATTCCGGTGTCCACAACGGCCACGGTAACACCGCTCCCATCGTAGCCAACGTTCCAGACCTCTGGGGCGGATATCTGTGCGGTTGATTCATCAAGTCCCTCAAGGTCAACATCGGCCTGTATCTTGTAGTCCTCCTGGATGAACTGGATTCCCGACATCTGGGAGTTCCCAAAGAAGCCGGAGTCAATGAGACCGGCTATCATAAGGAGGTCGTGAACCTTGAGTGTAACCGCAACGGCTGGAATGGCCTTGTAGTCGTATTTAATCTTAGCTCCAAGAAGTTTGAGAACTCGTATCGCGTTCTTTTTGTCCGCCTGATTGTCGAACATTATCACGGTACTGACATCCTGGTTCCAGTTCATGTTCTGAACCTTCTGGAACAGGGCCGGGGTAAGCAGGCCATAGTTCTTCTGGGTCTGGACGTGCTTCACTGCTACTGGCTTGGCCGGAACTGCCGCAACCATACCTGCCATTATTCCAACTAGGAATAAGGCAACCACCACTGTCTTCCAATTCTTCATACTTAAACACCTCTTTACCTTTGGGCTTCTATCAACTCATCAGGGTCATAAACCCTTCATTGCAGTCTTGGTATGTTCATGCAAATATAAATCTTTCGAATCTTCAGCGTACGTTTGGAAGTATTATATTAGAATTGGTATTCCTATTTGGAGTATGTAAAACAAACACATATCTATTCGTTAAGCATTAAGAACCAACTTGAAACTTGGGGTTCCAACAAAGTACCATAGAATCATCAGAAAAAAGCATATAATGGTAATATGTTGGAAATCTTCCAAGAACGGAACGTTAGAACATCAAAAGGCGGAAGGGGCTCAGAGCATCTTGCCCTCTTCCTTCATCCTGACGAGTTTGGTCATGTAGCCCGCTATCCTGTTTCTGATGGTCTTGCTCTGGACGGTGGTGAGTTCCTCGACCTTCTTCTTGTTGTGCTCGAAGTCCCTTGTGAACTCGTTCGGGTAGCGGTCAAACAACTCGCGGGCAGCCCTCTTGATGAACGTCTGCTTGATGTTTCCCATCATCAATCCCCCCGTTATCTTGACCCTGACAACCATACCCCAGTCTCGAAAGCGGTTTTAAAGCTTTTCCCTCGCTCAGGCTTATAAACCCTCCTCCCGAGCAAAAACCATGCTGAGGGAAGTCATTCACTGCAGGGGCCACGAGAACGTTAAAGCCACCCATAAATCGACGCTGGAGTTTACGAAGGAGGACTACCTTACCCCAAGGGGAGACTGCATACTCTGCATCAAAGCTGATAAGGGGATAAACGACCTAAGCGGGGGATTCAAAGCTGCTCTCAGAGCTGGGAAAAGGCTCCTCATTCGCATAAGAGTTGGGGGCATTGTGGACGAGGTCCTCGCTGAGGGAAGTCCAGACCTGATTTTAGACCACGAGTACTCAATGGTGGTTAGAAGGAGCACTTATGTTGACGGGAGAACGCTCGCGGTGAGGGCTAACAAGGCCGCAAGGGACATAGACAGGCGCATCGTTGAACTCCTGAGACATCCGGAAGCGAAGGCAGAGGTGGAACTCCTAATCCTCGACTGATTTTTAAGACCTTATTCATATTTCCCCTATGTTGTCCCAAGCCAGAACAGATGCCCACTCCATACTCGACGCCGCGCTGAAGGCGGCTGATCCATATCTTGCAGTGAAAAGGGCAATGGGAGTTAGGGGCAACGCCCTAAGGGTTTTTGGGAGGGAGTTTCCTGTAACCGGAAGCATCTACCTCCTCGCCTTTGGCAAGGCCGCCTGCGCGATGGGCAAGGCCGTCGTTGATCTTCTCGGAAAGCGCATTAAAGAGGGCCTCATCGTCACGAAGTATGGCTACGCTTGGAACTGCCCCAGAATCCAGAGAATCAAAGTTATCGAGGCCGGCCATCCCATTCCGGACGAGAACTCCCTCCTCGGAGGAAAGTTAGGCGTTGAACTTGCCAAGAGGATTGGAGAAGAGGATATCCTCCTCGTCCTCATCTCCGGTGGTGGTTCCACGCTCTTCCTCCTCCCGGAGGAGGGGATAAGCCTTGAGGACAAAATCCGGACGAATGAGCTTTTGCTTAAGAGCGGCGCAAAGATATCCGAGATAAACACCGTGAGGAAGCACCTCTCCACAGTGAAAGGTGGAAAGCTCGCGAAGCGCGTTAAGGGGACGGTGATAAGTTTGATCCTCTCCGACGTCGTCGGAGACCCGCTTGAGACCATAGCCTCCGGTCCCACCGTGAGGGACCCCACGACGTTCCAAGATGCCTATGGGATTCTGAGCCTCTACGGCGTCTGGGAGAAGCTGCCCGAGAGCGTTAAGAAGCACATTGAGCGTGGTTTGAACGGAAAAGTCGAGGAAACCCTCAAGGAAAATCTTCCAAACGTTCATAACTTCATTGTGGGGAGTGGGACGAGAGCCTGCGAGGCAGCCCGGAGGAAGGCAGAAGAGCTGGGCTACAACGCCGGAATCCTGACGACGGCCCTCGAAGGGGAGGCGAGGGAGGTAGCGCTCGCGATAGGCTCGATAGTCCAGGAAGTGGCCAAATGCAACCGTCCACTTCCAAAGCCGGCCGTTCTCATAGCGGGAGGTGAGTGGACTGTAACGATTGGTGGAGAAGCCGGCCTCGGCGGTCCGAACCAGGAGTTTGCCATGAGCATTGCCCGGAAGATATCGGGTCTCAACGCTGTTGTCCTGGCCGTTGATACGGACGGCACAGACGGGCCGACCGGTGCAGCTGGTGGAATAGTTGATGGGAAGACCATTGAAAGACTGGAAAAGGCCGGAATCAATGTCGAGGACGTCCTTAGGAGGCACGACGCCTACAGGGCACTCAAAACTGTAAATGCACTCCTTAAAACCGGACCGACTGGAACGAACGTGAACTCGCTGGTGGTGGCGGTGGTGGTATGAAGGTGGAGATCAAAAGGAGGCCAGTTAAATACGCCCGCCTCGAGGTTAAGCCCGATGGAAGGGTGGTCATCACGGCCCCGGAGGGCTTTGAAGTGAAGGACTTCATCGAGAGGCACAGAAACTGGCTCGAGGCCAGGCTGGCCGAGATAGACGGTCTGCGGGAGACAGCCCGGTCAGGCTTTCCGATAAATGGTGAATTCTACACTGTGCTACATGGGGGGAAAACGAAGGTCCATGAACGGTTTAAGACGGTGGTTCTCTCAGGATACCGTGATGAGGCCCTCTCCGGGCTGAAGGCCTTCCTCAGGCCTAAGCTTCTCGCCCTTGTTGATGAGTGCTCGCGTAAGATGGAGGTTTCTCCGGGAAAGGTCTCCATCCGGCACCAGAGGACTCGCTGGGGGAGTTGCTCTCCTAAGGGCAACCTGAACTTCAACGTCCGCCTCGTTTCTGTTCCGGTGGAGCTTAGAGAGTACGTCGTCGTCCACGAGCTAGCTCACCTGAAGTACATGAACCATTCAAAGGCGTTCTGGAGGCTCGTTGGGCGCTTCTGCCTGGACTACAGGGGCGCAAGGGAAGAACTTAAGAGATGGTGGAATATCATAGGACTCAACCCCTACTGGCGATGGCTTGGTGGGAAGGAATGAGAAGCCTTCTCAAGTTCATGGCGCTGATGGCCGACGAGGTTGTAGTGGGTCTCTTCCTCATCTGGGTACTGCCGAGCTTTGGGGTTGAGCTTCCCCTCTGGGTGGTGGCGGTCGTCATAGCGGTTCTCCTGGCCAAGGATTTTCGTGTGGTGCCCTTCATCCTGCGCGGCGGCCTCAGCGCCAAGCCTCAGATCGGCTCTGAGAGCCTGATCGGGAGAACCGCGATGGTGGTTGAGGATTTAAACCCCAGAGGCCTTGTAAAAGTGGCTGATGAGCTCTGGAGTGCCAAGTGCGTAAACGGAACGGCCCGGAAGGGCGAGGTGGTTGTGATAGTCGGTGTGAGTGGCGCTAAGATCCTCGTGGAACGCCGAGCATCGCCAGAACCCGGGCAACTTCCTCTGGATGGTTCGTCGTGAAGGAAACAGTCCAGCCCTTCTTCCGCCGTATCGTGACACATGCCTTTGCTGGAAGGGTGAAGTGGATCGTCCCGTAACAGCTCATCCAGCCCTTCCGAACCTCAAAGCCCGCTATGTTCTCGGTAGAAACCGTCTTCCTGACTACGAGCCCGAAAAGGCCCCTTATTCTAACCTCACGCTCGTCTATCTCGATTTTGATGGCCGTGACATCCAGAAGGAGAACTGAAATTCCAAGTGTGGTCGTGAGCATTATCTCAAAGCCCTCTCCCGCATGATATGCACCGTAAAGACCCGCGAACATCGCAAGGACTGGAATCAGCACGATGATTTGAAACACCCTGCTCGTTAGTCTCTCTTCGTATAGCGCCATGTTCTCATCGAAGAAACTTCTCGGTTAGAGTTTTAAATGTTGCTTTCCAAATCCTCGGGATAGCCATGGTAATGAAGATGCCCGTTGACAGGTTAAGTGATGGGGAAGTTAGGAAAATACTGACGAAGTACAGGAGGATAGCCCTCGTAGGGGCCTCACCAAAGCCGGAGCGCGACGCCAACCAGGTGATGCGCTACCTGCTTGAGAAGGGCTACGAGGTCTACCCCGTGAACCCACGTTATTCCGAAGTCCTCGGAAAGAAGTGCTATCCAAGTGTTCTCGACATTCCTGATAATGTGGAGATAGTCGACCTCTTCGTTCGGCCGGAGTTCACGATGGACTATGTGGAGCAGGCCATAAAGAAAGGAGCAAAGGTTGTCTGGTTCCAGTTCGGGACTTACGACAGGGAAGCCTTCAGGAAGGCCAAGGAGGCCGGTCTAATGGCGGTGGCCCACAGGTGCATAAAGCAGGAGCACGAGAGGCTTATGGAGTGAGTTTCAGGAGTTCCAGAAGCTCTCTCGTGTTCAGCACCTAGATTTCTCGAATTTCTTTCAGCCTCCTATTGTTGCTCCACAGGGGAGCGTTTACCTTCAGGGCGAGGGCCACAAAGTCTGCGTCGTCTTTATCTGGGCTTACCCTAAGTGGCAGGGAATGAACTCGGAGTAAAAGTCCTCATTCACAAAGCTGACTTCTTCCCTGTCGTGAACGGCGAGGTTTTCAAGAGAAAAAGATAACAGTTAGCCCCTGTACTTCAGCACATGGATATCCCTAACCAGGCGGTGCCTCTCCTCGTAGTCTGTGTACCTCCCCAGAACTTCAAAGCCGAGCTTCCCGAGCCACTTTCGCTCTTTCCTGTAAACTCCACCGCCACTCAGCTTATACGCTGGGAAGACGAAAACAACCCTCCCGTTCCTCTTCAGCACGTTGGCAAAGCTCTCGAAGACAGGATAGTAGAAGCGGTCAAGCTCGTTGGCGAATTTAATTGCTTCGTCCCTGCTAGGGTTCCTCTTGAGGGGCTTTCCAAGGTATGACTCGGTTACTATCGCGTCGAAGCGCTGTCTAAAGCACCTCTTGAGCTTCCTCGCGTCGCAGACCTCCAGGTGGGCAGAATTTTTGAGGTGGAACTCCTCCCTGAGCCAGGCGAGGTTCTTCTTTGCCGCGTTTATCTGCCCTCCATCCCTGTCGCACCCGTATGCGTTTAAACCCTGAAGGACGAACTCCTGAACGACGGTTCCAATGCCGCAGAATGGGTCTAAAAAACTCCCCTTCCTAACTTCGGTAAGGTTAACCATTGTCCTCGCGAGCCTGGGTGGAATTGAAAGGATGGGCTTCTGAATGGGCCTCCCGACGTCGAGCTTCTTCAGCTCGAAGGGGTCGGTGACCTTAACCGTCTCGCCGACGAGAGCGCTTTCACCCTCTCTAAAAAGAAAAACGAAGTCTTTCACCTCTGGAAAGCCCTTCAGGAGCAGCTCCGCCGGCATCGCGTAGACTTTAGCCGGCTTGAAGAACTTTGTAGGACCCCCCTCCTTAAAGTGTCTCTTTATCTTGCTCCCGAGCTTCCTCCAGAGCCTCCAGTCGTTTCTTCCATAGAGGCTTAAAGTGAAGAACCGAGAGTACTCCAGATCCTTTACGGCTCCCTCACCCTCCCCTACTATTTTTATCAGCTTCAAAGAGCCACCGAGCCAGTGGAAGTATCTTTCAACCTTACGTGAGGAATTGAATAACAACCAGTAACGACTCGACCTGATTGGCTTAACGTTAAGACCGAATCTCCGACTGAAGGAATAAAATTCCGCCTCACTGAGGGCTGGATTTTTACCAAATAGCACCGCGTACATGGTTAAAACTTCAACGGGGCCATTTAAAAACGTTCCGAGGGATAACTTAATAAGTGAAAATGCATAATATTCCAACGAAGACCTTGACAATATCCTTAATCACCCGGGGGCGATATTGTATGTTAATCAACGAAATCCTCTCATCTGTTGAGGTAATTCCAGAGCCCTATGTAAAATCTGCAACATATGCTAAAATAGGCGAGAGGCTCGTTTCGGTCCACAACGAAGGTTTTAAAACGGCCTTCGTGAAGGCAATGGAAACCGTTAAGGACATAGACAATCCTATGACAGCATTCCGCGCACTCCTTTCGATTGGATATTCAATGGGCAAGGCTGGTCTGAAATCTTCGAAGAGGATCTACCATAGTGTTTTTGAGGATTCCCGGGTTCTCCCGGATGCACAGAGGGATATAGTCCTCCAGACTGCTAGCACCTATCTTATCGCCCTTGGGGACCTTGGCGAGGCCATCCGCTTTGCCGGCGACATCTCCAACCGTGAACTGCGCAACGAGACCCTATACAGTATAATTCGCGCCGGAAGCAGGGCCATGGGGAAAAGTCAGCTGGAGATTGCTTACCACATCAGAAAGATAAAGCTCGCCCTTGAGTACATCGATGGAGAACCTTACCGCTCCAAGTCCCTCCTTGAGGTCATCAAGGCCTACCTTGCTATGGGAAACTACGATGGGGCGGTTTCAATGCTTCGCGAGGTAGAGGTCAGGGAGTGGGCGAAGCGCGCTTTCAAGGAGGTTGTTTTCTTCATGAAGGAGAAAGGCGTCCTCGGCCACTACATCGATGCACTTGAGGGAACCGCAAAGGCCCTGATAGAACGCTTTGATGGGGCCTTTGTAGAGGAAATGGCTCTTGCCCTTGCCCTTTCCAGCCACGGAAGTGCAGCTCTCGACCTCATCCGCCGCATTGAGAGCGATGACCTTCTGGCAAAGATCGCCCTCGAACTCCTCGAGAGGGACGCGGGTGCACTCGTCTCTTACATTGATGCCCTCACCGACGAGGAGGCGGTTCCCGTTGGGAAGGCCGTTCTGAACAGAATTCTGGAGCTTAGAGATCTTGACCTTTGGGATGTCGTCGTGGCGGTTGGAAGGAGCACCGCAAATGAGGAGGTCTGGGCGAAGATAGCGCGCTTCTACGTCCTCAACAACAGGCTGGAGGATGCGATGAAAATCGGAATGATGATGAAGGACAAGCGCCTGCGCTCCATAGTCTTGGCGGACGTGGCCCACAACTTCGTTAAGTCTGGAGGGGTCGAGAGGGCCATTGATGCTGCGCTTGAAGTCAGGGACATAAAGTTCGCTTCGTTCCTTGTGTCTGAGATACTCCTGGCCGCGCTGGACACTGAACTTAATGGGAGGGTTGTGCCGTGGAACGACTCAAGATGCTGATGGGAAGAAGGAATGGCATGCATCGCCTCGACTTTTTAAGGGATATGGTGGTAGTTCTCCTAACCGACCGGGGGATCTATTCCGACGAGACTCTGTTCAGAGACGCCGTTGAGGAGATATACAGAACCTTGAGGGAGGTCGTTCTTGAGGAGGGGAACCGGGACGCCGTTGAAGCCTACGAGCTTGCGGTTCTCCTACGTGCGGTGGTTTTCCAACGGGTTCTGGATGTGGAAAGCGCTTTAAAGGCCATCGAGAAATCCCTCTCAGGTGAGGGGAATGCTCTTTGAGCTTGAGGTTCCAACTTCTGAAAAGTTTCAGATAGTTGATATAACTGATGACGTTCAGAGGCTTGTCTACCGCTCCAAGGTGAAGCACGGCATAGTCATCGTCTTCACCCGGCATACCACAACCGGCCTCTTTATAAACGAGGCTGAAAATGGACTCCTTGAAGACATAAAGGCCAAGATGAAGGAACTTGTGCCCAAAGGCGCCGGCTATTCTCACGACCGTATTGACGGCAACGCACATTCCCACATCAGGGCAAGCCTGTTTCTAAACCCTGAGGTGGTCATCCCCATCGACGAGGCTGAGCTTCAGCTCGGCACCTGGCAGAGGATTCTCTTCGTTGAACTCGACGGTCCGAGACACAGGAAGGTTCAGGTAATGGTTTGTCCCTGCCCAGAGTTCCTAGAGGAATAAACTAAACGTACTGAGCGTAATGCGCTATCCTCTCGAGGAGTTCGTTGAAGCCCTTGTAGGTAACGAGCGAGAGGGGGACGGTCTCCTGTTCAAGCCTCTTCTTTATGATTTCCCTAAGTTCTTCAACGCGCTCCCTCGGAACGAGGTCTATCTTGTTGATTACCACTATTATCGGCTTCTCGTAGCGCATCTTAAGGACGTGGTGGAGCCTCTCCATCCCCCTGTGTAGGCCAACCGTTGCATCGACCATGTGAATGATAATGTTCGCTGAGACTATCTCGTCAATTATCCCCCTAAAACGCTCCTCGCTGAGCACCTTTCCCCTTGTTTCCCCCTGGGGGTCAAAGAGGCCGGCCGTGTCGATGAGCACGAACTCATCGGCCCCCCCGAGTGGATTCTTCATGCCCTTCGGTATCTTGAGCTTGCCAAAGCGCCGCCTTATCACCCCTTTGGTCGTCCCAGGTAGGTTCTCGACCTCGCTCACCCTCCCCCCTATGAGGGCGTTCATGAGTGTTGATTTACCTACGTTCTCCGCCCCAATAATCGCAACCTTTATCATACCCTCACCCCAAGTGGTGATGAGCCAAAGAGATATAAAGGTGATGAACATGCCCAGGCGGGTTAAATTCGGTCACCATTACTACTATATCGTCACAGTCGATGACCTTCATTCGGGCGGCTTCAGGGGAAAGAACGTTGTCATTGAAGGCACGGTAGAGGACAAACCCTTAGTCGAGTTCCTGCCTATGGAACTGCCCGGTTACAGGACTACCTTTCGAGTTTCTGGCATAAGGGTCGAATTCTCCGGAAGCCCGTGCATCAGCTTGGGGGATAGAGTCAGGGTCTACGGCCGCTTCCTTGGTGACTGCATAATCTCTAGTGCCGTTGAGACAGAGAGAGCGCTCTTCACAACGGAGGAGTGAAAATGTCCCTCATTGAGCTTTTTCTCGAGGCCGGCAACCTCAAGAGACTCCCGAGAACTGGCTGGCTTCTCCGTGGGATCAAGAACCCAGAGAGTATAGCGGATCACAGCTTCAGAACAGCCCTAATAACACTCTTCCTCGCGGATGAGCTGAAATCCAAAGGCGTTGAGGTCAATATTGAAAAGGCTATTAAGATGACCCTTCTACACGATTTGGCCGAGGCTAGAATAACCGACGTGCCGCTCACTGCCCAGGAATACCTCAACAAAGCGACCGGCGAGAGGGAAGCACTCCAAGAGATGCTCTCCCCGGTCGGTCGTCGGGACCTATTGGATCTCTTTGATGAGTACGAAAACGAGACCACCCTCGAGGGCAAGCTCGTAAAGTTCGCGGACAGGTTGGAGATGCTGGTTCAGACCCTTGAGTATGAGCGAACTGGATTCCAAAACCTCGACGAGTTCTGGGGGGCCGTTGAGAAGCTCAGGGAGAGCGAGCTTTACGACGAGCTAGGTTATTTGGTGGAGGAACTCCTCAAATTGAGAAAACACGAGAGTTTACGTTAATGCCTTTGTTTGCTCAAAATGTTTAAATACATTTTCTGTCATCCTACTTAGGTGGGTTCCATGAGAAAGCTAAGTGTAAGTTTACTCCTAATCTCGGTTCTTCTGATGTCTGTGGCAGCTGCTGGATGCATCGGTAGTTCTTCCAGCGGAGTCACAAAGGCGGCCCAGAGCAAAACCCCCAAGGAAGAGACCTTGATAATCTTCCATGCTGGTTCGCTGAGCGTCCCGCTCCAGCAACTTGAGACGGAATTCGCCAAATACGCCGAGAAGAATCTCGGAGTTAAGGTAACGTTTCAGGATGAGGCGAGTGGAAGCGTCATGGCAGCTAGGAAGGTTACAGATCTCCACAAACCGGCGGACATAGTGGCAACGGCCGATTACACCCTGATCCCGCAGATGTTGGTCCCCAATTACACCGACTTTTACGTCCTCTTTGCCACCAACCAGATCGTCATAGCCTTCACCAACAAGAGCAGGTACGCGAACGAGATTAACTCAACGAACTGGTATGAAATCCTCGCCAAGCCGGGCGTTCGCTTCGGGTTCAGCAACCCCAACGACGACCCCTGTGGCTATCGCTCGGTTATGGTCATGAAGCTGGCCGACCTTTATTACGGCAAACCGATATTCGAGACTCTCGTTGAGAAGAACACCAACATCTACGCCAACGGAACTCACGTCTATGCCCCCAAGGAGATCCAGCTCAAGACCGGTAAGATAGTCATAAGGCCGAAGGAGACCGACCTCGTTGGCCTCGTTGAGAGCGGTGCGATCGACTACTTCTTCATATACAAGAGCGTCGCCGAGCAGCACCACCTCCGTTACATAACGCTCCCTGCCCAGATTGACCTCGCCGACTTCAAGCTCGCTGACCACTACTCCCAGGTTGAGATCACCCTCGGCTCAACCGGGAAGACAATCAAGGCGAAGCCCATAGTCTACGGCGTAACGGTTCTCAAGAACGCCCCACACAGGGAGCTGGCCCTTGAGTTCCTGAAGTTCTGGCTCGGCAAGGAGGGACAGAAAGTTTTCGATCAAAACTACCAGGACTTCCTCAACCCACCGATAGCCTTCGGAAGCGTTCCACAGATAATCCAAAACGAGGTCAAGGTCGAGAAGTGACCGCTTTCCCTCTTTTTGTTAAATAAACCGATAGGAGGCGAAATGACCCTTATCGAGTGGGGAACCATGAGGCGCGACTACACCCTGTACTTCTTTGCCGCACTCGGTAGCTTCCTCATCGTCTACATACTCCTCCCCCTGGCTACGATATACGCGAGACAGGCCGGTGATTTTGACACCTTCGTTAAAACCCTCCACGACCCAATAGTGATTTCGGCGGTTAAACGCTCCCTTCTCACGGCAACGGCAACGGCTTTGATAGCGATCACCCTGGGGGTCCCCCTCGGCTATATCCTGGCCAGAAAAGACTTCCATGGAAAGAGCCTCGTCCAGGCCATCATAGACGTTCCCATAGTCATCCCCCACTCGGTCGTTGGAATAATGCTCCTCGTGACCTACTCCACCTACATCCTCGACAACTATCGGGGGATAATTGCGGCTATGCTATTTGTTTCTGCATCCTTCACCGTAAACTCCGCGAGGGACGGCTTTTTAGCTGTGGATGAGAAGCTTGAGGCCGTTGCGAGAACTCTCGGTGCCTCCCGCCTCAGGGCCTTTTTCTCGATATCCCTCCCAATGGCCTTTCCCAACATAGCTAGTGGGGCGATAATGACCTGGGCGAGGGCCATAAGCGAGGTCGGTTCAATCCTGATAGTTGCATATTACCCGATGACGGCACAGGTTCTGATCCTCGAGTACTTCAACAACTACGGCTTGAGAGCTTCAAGGCCGATAGCGGTTCTCATGGTCACGATAAGCCTTGGAATCTTTGTAGTTCTCAGATGGCTGATAGGGAGGAGTGCCAATGCTCCGCGCTGAGGAAATCTCCAAGGATTGGAGGGAGTTCCACCTCAGGGGTATAACCTTTGAGGTTGAAAGTGGTGAGTACTTCATAATCCTCGGTCCGAGCGGTGCCGGAAAGACCGTTCTCCTTGAAATCATCGCCGGAATCATAGAGCCTGACGGGGGCAGAGTCTACCTTAACGGAAGGGATGTTACGGATTTACCGCCCGAGAAGAGAGGCCTGGCCTACGTTCCCCAGAACTACGCCCTCTTCCCAAACATGAGCGTTTACGACAACATAGCCTTTGGACTGAAGGTCAGAGGGGTTCCAAAGGGTGAGGTTGAGAGAAAAGTGAAAGATATATCCGAAGTCATTGGCATCTCCCACCTGCTCTCCAGAAAGCCGAGAACCCTGAGCGGTGGGGAGCAACAGAGGGTAGCCCTCGCGAGGGCGCTCGTAGTTGAACCTCCCCTGATACTCTTGGATGAACCCTTTGCGAACCTCGACGTCCAGACCCGCTCGAAGCTTTTGAGTGAGATGAAGCTCTGGAGGGAAGAGCTCGGGTTCACTACCCTTCACGTCACCCACTCCTTCGAGGAAGCGGTCAGCCTCGGCGACCGCGTCGGTGTTATGCTCGGCGGAAGGCTCATCCAGGTCGGTTCCGTTAGAGAAGTCTTCTCAAGGCCGGCAAACGAAGAGGTTGCCCGCTTCCTGGGATTCGAAAACGTAATTGAGGGAATCGCCAAAGGGAGAAAGCTACAGGTCAACGGCATTGAGATAGAGCTTCCGATAGAGGCCAGTGGAAGGGTCCGCGTCGGTATAAGACCCGAGGATATAATCCTCTCGACGGAAGAGGTAAGGACCTCGGCCAGGAACACCTTTGAGGCGACCGTTGAGGGCATAGAAGAACTCGGACCCCTCGTGAGGGTCAGGCTTAACGCCTCCGGAACGGCACTTTCGGCATTCGTAACCCGTTCCTCGATGCTTGAAATGAATTTGACGCCCGGAAAAAGGGTCTGGATGAACTTCAAGGCGAGCGCCCTTCACGTCTTCTGAGCTTATCTTTTATCTCGACAGGCAGGCTTTCGTACACCCCCTCCAGCGTTTCAATCAGCTCGACCAGTTCTTCAGCTGTCAGCGTCGTTGCCTTCGGCCCTATCTCGAGGATTACTGCATCGTACTCCCCCGGCGAAACCTCCTCAAGCTCGTCTAAGTGCTCGTTCTCCCTCGGGATAATGTTAACCTCGTCGATCATCCTACCCCCTCTAATGTCGGCTTCCCTCCCCTCTATGGGCATCTCCTTGGGGCAGTCGTACCTCTCAACGAAAATTTTTATATCGACAACCGGAGTGCCGTCCATTGCATCTATCCAATCTATGTAGAGGCGGTTTCCTTCAATGCGATGGATTCTGACGGTGTAGAGCGCTACCGGGTTCGGCCTGTAGGGTGAGCGCGTTGCGAAGACCCCAGTCAAGGGGTTCTTGGGATTGCCGTAGGGGTGAACTTTTAGAACTCTTCTCCCTGCAGGTGTATCGCTCCTGTGGAACCAGAGGACGAGCTTTATCCAGTCTCCCTCATGCAGGCCTTCAATCGCTTCCCGAAACTTGTGAAGGATTTCAATGTAAGTTTCCTGAAGTTCCTCGTTCTTCCTTACATATCTGATAGGGAGAATTTTAAAGGGTTCAAATTTCATCGTATCACTGAACCATCTTTTCTCCGGAACTTTTAAAGGAACCGCAAGATTTAAAACTCTATCTTATTATTAGCGACGGAAATCCAATAGTAATAGCGGTGGTTATAATGGACGTTGAGGAGCTGAAAGAGCTGTCGTCTTCGATCGTTGAATCAGTTTCAAGCGTTTACATTGGAAACGATAACGTTATTATGAAAACACTTACCGCGGCTCTTGTCAACGGCAACGTTCTCTTTGAAGATCACCCTGGTCTTGGTAAAACGCTTCTCGCAAAGGCGTTTTCAAGAGTTCTTGGTCTGGATTATAGGAGAGTTCAGTTTACTCCAGATTTACTCCCTGCAGACATACTGGGAACCAAGGTGTGGCGTCAGAACCTCGGAGCTTTCGAGCTTGTTAAGGGGCCTATTTTCACCAACGTCCTCCTTGCCGATGAAATAAATCGTGCTCCCCCGAAAACGCAGAGCGCCCTCCTCGAGGCAATGGAAGAGAAACAGGTCACGATTGAGGGTGAAACTCTGAAACTGGAGAAGCCGTTCTTTGTAATAGCAACGCAGAATCCAATCGAGTATGAGGGAACTTATCCCCTTCCCGAGGCTCAGCTTGACAGGTTTCTCCTCCGTCTCAGTGTAGGCTATCCCGAAACCCTCGAAGACGAGATTGCAATCCTCGAGGCGAGGATTAAGTGGAAGAAAGATGACCCGACGGCTGACTTGAGGCCCGTTATTGACAGAGGGACCTTTTTGAGGATGCAGGAAATTGTTGAGAACTCGGTGTACGTTAGCAGACCTGTTGTGAAATACATTGCAGAGCTCGTGAGAAACGCGAGGATGGACGATAGAGTCGAGGCAGGGCCGAGTCCTAGGGGTGCCCTTGCTCTGTTGAAGGCATCAAAGGCAAACGCCGCTTTGGAAGGGAGAGATTTCGTGATTCCCGACGATGTGAAGCGGTTTGCGGTTGATGCTCTTGCCCACAGAATCGTAATAAAAGCCGAGTACTCCTTTGAGGGGATTAGTGGGAGAAACGTGGTCAAAAGGGCACTACATAATACTCCCGTACCCAAGGAAAACGAGAGTGAAGAGTGATGGATAAGGTTAGGGCTTCCCTCCTCGTGTTTCTGCTATCTGCCTTGATGGTGCTGTCACTCAGCTACATCCTCATTCCCCAAGGTGGTTTAGCGAAGGGCATATCAAAGTTCCACGAGAGACACTCTGGGGAGAACTCCTCGAGTAAAAAACTGGTATCTGGCGAAGGCAACGTTCCGCCAAGGTTGAACTTTACCTTCAAGCCAACAAATAAAACAGCACCCTGCCCTGTATCGCTTTATCCGAGCAACCCAATGCTTGTCTGTGTTGATACACCCGCCAAGAACGTTCCAATATCAATCAACGAAACATGGGACCTTCTTGTGAAACAACCGGGTGTTTACTACGTTCCCCTTGAGACTTATGGACTCATTAAAGGCGTGGACAAACTTGAATATCTGAGAATTGATAGACCCCTTCAGAAGACTCCCGTCGGGGGAACGTTTTCCGTTAGGATTACTTCCACGATTATTGGCTCCCTAATTTTTAATAAATCGAAGTATCTTGAGGTCGTTGATTCGTCATCTCTTCCCGGGGAGTTTATGTATACCATTCATGTTGCCAACGATACCCCACCAGGATATTACCCCCTCTTCTTTGAGCTGAACGTCAGCGGGTACATTGAAAACGCCCTTCTGGCCTGGGTTCAGGTTCTCCCCCGGGCGGTTGTCAGGATTACTTCTCTTCCCTCCACGCTCAGGGGCAATGACGAGCTCACTATGCATGTTTCGGGAACTGTGGCCTACCCCAATGGAAGCCCAATTAGAAGGGGAACGGTGGCGATAACAATAAACCGGACCAAGGCTGAAAAGGGCATCGTCGTTGGTATGGGAAACGTTGTAAACGGAACCTTCAACGTGACGTGCAGTATACCCTCCAGTGTCTCTGCCGGCGGTTACTCCGTTGTTGCTCACTATACAGGTCCTGACGCCTATCCAGGAAACAGCGACCCCCGGGTAGTCATACAGCGCTATCCGGAAATTGACGTCAACGTTACAACTGGCAACGAAACCATGGTTACCGGTCTTCTGCACTACGGGAACATTCCTCTGAACGGAACCGTTATCTTGGTTGTCAGGACAGATAATGGAACGGTGAGAATTCCCGTGAAGGTCAACAATGGGGTTTTTAATGTAACTCTCAGCTTGACTGTGAAGTCAGTCAAAATTCTTTACCCTGGCAACGGTTTGTACCTTTCGGTGGAAAAAACCGTTTACAAAAAACCCTTTTTGGAGTTCCGCTGGATTGAAATCCATGTCCCGAATAAAGCCACCATTTACTCTTCGATTTTGGCCCTGACTGCCCTTGGGATTGTGGGTATTCTCATGGGGAGAAGGGTTCGGATTGTAGCTGTTGGGGAGGAAACCCCAGAACAGAAAGCTCCTGAACCGCCGAAGGTCTCAGAGCTTCCCATAAAAAGAAGGGTTTTTGTTGAAAGGGAGGTTATTGAACTTCCCGACCTTGGCTGTAAGCTAAAGCTCGATGGCAGGCCGGTCGAGGAGAGAAGGGCAGAGCTAAGAAGGACTGGGCTTCATATTCTGGAGGCATGTGATATGATATCGGAGCTTTGGGTCCTACATCCCAAAGAGGCCGTTGTAACGCTCTATAAACTCCACTTCTTGCCGTTCGCGATGAAATACGTTCCTGTGGAAAATAAGACCCCCTTTGAGATTGCACTGGCCCTCTCTGAGAAGGGCTTTCCCGGAGACGTCTTTCAGATAGCCAGAATTTTCACAACGGCACTTTACTCGCCAAAAGACGTTAACAGGGAGAATTTCTTCAGAATGGTTGATTCTCTCCAGAGGATGGGGGTGTTCCAATGAACTTGGGGAATTTACTGAAGACGTACCTCGAGGGTATAGCCCTCTGGGGGCTCCTGGGAATACTGCTCCGGGGATCTCTTGGAGACATTACGATAATCCTCGTTTTCCTCCTCGCCCTTGCAAATTTGGCGACCGTCTATGGAGAGCCTAGGGGTTATTTGGTGAGAACGCTCGCGTTTCTTTCATCCTCGGTGGTGCTTCTCTTGTCCCTTGGAGGATGGGTTAAAGGGATTCTAGCCGTTCTTTTCCTTTTCGTCGGTTTGGCGTACTTGGTCTCATACCCTCTTTACAGGAGAGGCAACGATTTTCTTCCCCGAAACATGCTGGGCGTGGCTCTCGCAGGTGGTGTCGTTGGATTCGCGACATTTTACGGGCCCTCTTCACTGAAGGCCATTTATTTCCTGGACTTTCTCATTGTAGTGGCCCTTACTTGGATAGCGTTTGTTATCGGGAAGTACGTTTCACTGAGGTTCGGCTCGGGTAACGTGGTGGCGGTTGATACCCCCCCTACAGAAGTCGGCAAAGCTGATTCCTGGCTAAGGGAGGCGGAGAACGCCGTTCGTCAGTTTGTGGAGTACACCAATAAAACTCCCCTCGTTGTCGTTGTTTCCAGGGTTGCTCCCCGAAATGTCAAAAACGGAGATGTCGAGAGGGCTCTGGAGCCAATTATAGGATATCAGCCTGACCTGGGAGGTCCTCTAACACCGGTCTGGCTCAGGCTTCTTTACATGGAGCGGGAAAGGAGAAAACGAAAACAGCTAGTTAACGAGCTTTTCAAAAAAATAAAGGCTTGGTGATTATTATGAACTGGCTTCGCTGGTTTGTTCTCTTTACATTCCTTCCGTTGGTTCTCTCGGTGCTGACGGGAGCGATTAGCATCTCCTATCTTGCCCTTCTTCCAGCATCTGTGCTGGCATTTTCCCTTCTGTTTGAGACTCCTTCGGGTTTCTCCGTTGAGAGAACCGTTGAGAAGACCGGTCTAAAGATAGGTGAAGAGACAGAAGTTAAGGTCAAGCTGAATGTTGAGCGCGGAACGGGTATTGTTCTGGTGGGAGACGTCGTTTCCCCGGCACTTGAAATCGTTGATGGAACCAACAGGCACGTCTTCTTCAAATTGCCTGAGAAGAAACTTGATGTCGAGTATTCCTACAGAGTAAGGGCCATTAAGCGCGGAAGTCATACAATCTCCCCCGTGGAGGTTGAGGGAAGGCACTTTTTTGAGCTTGAGGAGCCAGGATATGCGCTCTTTTCGGAAGAAGTCAGAATCACGGCCAGTTCAAAAATCATGAACATAAAGAGATCCACACCCAGAAGATTGGGGAGACAGGGCTTTCCGCAGGTTACAAGGGCCAGAATGGGTGTTTCCTCAACAGATTTCAGGGAGATACGGGAATACCGACCTGGGGACCCGATGAGAACAATAAACTGGAAGGCCACTGCCAGGCTGGGAGTTCCACTTGTAAACGAATACGAGAGGGAGGGATCCCTTATTTTCATATTTTACGTTGATGCCTCTGATTCAATGGCAGTTGGTGGCTTTAAGGAGAGTGCCCTTGAGGTCGCGGTAAGTTTTATGTTGCCACTGGTTTCGTATCTTCTCAACAGAGGTTACCGTGTCGGCCTTTACGCTCTTGGGCACGGTACCTTGATTTCTCCCGTTTCGGGTTCAGATTCCCTCTCGACGTTTACGAGATTTTTGCTCTCCCTGGGGATGACCTCAACCGAGGAATCCCTTTCTCTTGCAGTTGAAAGGACGAAAAGACTCCTCAAAGGGCAGGTTGTTCCAGTTGTTGTCACGAACCTCACGGATTCAAATCTCACTTCAATCAAAGAGGGTCTTAAGAAGCTTCTGACTAAAACAGGGAACGCTCCCGTGCTCGTTGATGTTGACGTTTACGAGGATTTAAGTGCAGGTAAACTTGTTTCTCTCAGGAAGAAGTCTCTAAGGGAGGAGCTTGCTTTCCCCTCGGTTACTGTCACAAAGGACGTCAGAAAGGGCGTTCTCAAACTTCTGGAGGTGATCTTGTGAGGAATTACGAAAAGTTTTCCATTGGAATTTTAGCCCTTGCCTCAATCTCTCCGGGTTTTTCGCTGGCATATCACTTTAACGGTATTTCCTCCGCCATCGCGGGAAGATCTGGGCTGTATATGCCCCCGGAGGCCATATCTTTCCTGACCCTGTTCGTATTTTCGGTTTATCTTCATAGGGTCAGGGGTATTGGCCTTACCTATGTTGTCATTGCACTGACCGTTTTATATATTTTACCGTACTTGGGAGGCGTCCCTGTTGAGAAAGTTCCCTTTGTTACTCTCACGGCAATGCCGCTGGGTGTTTCCATTGTCTTCGTCCCCTATGCCCATTCTCTCCACTCTAGGATGAAAAGCCTTGGGCTAGGGTATCCTAAGGATGAGCTTGAAAATCTGATAACAATAGAACTGAAGACAATTCTCTTATCCATGCTCCCCGGAGCGATGTTACTGGTTTACCTCCTCTACTCAACATCTCTGGGAAGAAACCCGATTGGACTTTTCCCGACCTACCTCACCGTTCTCTTTGCCCTTCTAATCGGAGTCATCATATCAACAATCGAAAGGAAAGAAGAGAGCGCCTCGAAAACGGTTCTCGTATTCAGAACTTACATGACAGCAGGTGATTCTTTTAGGGTCAAAGAGGGCTCGATATGGGAGAACGGTTTTGAACTCCTTTTGGAAGGGGGCAGTCCCGTAAAAAGAATTGTTCTCCTGAGTTTTCCCTCCGAAAACGTGCCCGAATACGTGGTCATCTGCTCCCCATGGGACAGTAAGTTCCTCACAAAGAAAAAGGAAAGCGTTGAAAGCGGTGTTAGATACATCGTTTTCTCTACGTCCCGTGCTCCCAGCTCTCCAGATAGTTTTTCTGCTCTTCCGTGAGTTCGTCTATCTCCACACCCATCGACACGAGCTTTATACGAGCGACCATCTCATCAATCTCCCTTGGGAGCACGTAGACCTTCGGCTTGAGCTTATTATGGTTGTCCTTGATGTATTCCGCCGCCTTAGCCTGGAGTGCGAAGCTCATGTCCATTATCTCCGCTGGGTGGCCGTCGGCCGCTGCCAAATTGACCAGCCTTCCGTCAGCGAGCAGGTAGAGCCTCCTGCCATCCGCGAGCTTGTACTCCCGTATGTTGGGCCTGACCTCGTTTATCTCAACGGCCAAGGCCTCAAGATCTGGCTTGCTTATCTCAACGTCGAAGTGGCCGGCATTGGCCATTATGACCCCATCCTTCATGACTTCAAAGTGTTCCCTGCGGATGCAGTTGATGTCGCCCGTTGAAGTGACGAAGATGTCCCCTATTTTGGCCGCTTCTCCCATGTTCGTGACAAGGAAGCCGTCCATCCGTGCCTCCAAAGCCCTTATCGGGTCGACCTCGACGACTATCACCGTGGCACCGAGGCCCTTCGCGCGCATCGCTATTCCCCTGCCGCACCAGCCGTAGCCGACGACAACGACGTTTTTTCCGGCAACGAGAAGGTTCGTCGTCCTTATTATGCCATCCCACGTTGACTGGCCCGTTCCGTAGCGGTTGTCGAAGAGGTATTTCGTGTAGGAGTCATTGACCGCTATGATGGGAAACTTCAGAACGCCATCCTTCTCCATCGCCCTCAAGCGTATCACGCCGGTCGTCGTCTCCTCGCTCGCGCCCCAGATTCCATCTATCAGCTCTTTCCGCTCCCTCATCACCGTGCTTATCATATCCGCGCCGTCGTCTATGATTATGTTCGGTCCTATGTCGAGCGCCTTGTGCATGTTCTCGTAGTACTCCTCCCTGCTCTCTCCCCTTACCGCGTAGACCTTAACACCCGATTTGGCCAGTGCTGCGACCACATCATCCTGCGTTGAGAGCGGATTGCTCGCCGCCGCAGAAACTTCGGCGCCGGCGGCTTTGAGCGTTAGAAGGAGGAAGGCCGTCTTCATCTCTAAGTGGAGTGTTGTGGCTATTTTCACACCCTTAAACGGCTTCTTCCCCTCGAAGTCCTTTCTTATGCTCTGGAGAACCGGCATGAAGCGGGAGACCCAGTCTATCTTCCTCTCCCCGCTCGGCGCGAGGTCCAAATCCCTAACGCAGTAGTCCTTCGTGCAGTCCATACCATCACCATAAGAACTTCGGCTGAACTCTTAAAAGCCCTCCGAAAGGTCTCTAAATTGGGGGGGCCTACTACTGCTATTGTAGATGCCCATGCGGGAGAGGGCAACCTTTAAACATTACCACTCCACATTGAGGGGAGGTACTCTAACAACCCCTCAGCTTGCTGGAAGCACTGAAATAGACCTTCTCCTATTGGACACTGCTGGGAATCAAGGGATATCAAGCTGACAATAGAAAAAGTGATCCAGCGCTTTCTAAACAGAGGTACCCCCTCCGCCTTCTTGGGGAAAACGGCAAGGTTTATATTAATTAATACACCCATTACTCTGGTGGGCACATGATAATCGACCTCTCCATTCCCATATCCGAGGAGACCCCGCTCTACCCCGACGACCCGCCGGTGAACATAAAACTCTGGGCGGTTATAGACAGGGACGGCTACTACATGAACGTCATTAAGATGGGGGAGCACACCGGCACTCATGTCGATGCTCCAGCCCATTTCATAGCTGAGGGCAAGACGGTTGATGAGCTTCCGCTCGAGAAGTTCGTCGGAGAGGGCCTCGTTCTTGACGTTCGCGGTGGGGAAGGAGAGGTAAAGCTTGAGGAGATCCCAGATTCAGGGTATTTTGACAGGGTGGTTCTGTTCCTCACCAACGGAAGGGAACTTTCCCCCGAGGTTGCTCTGTTCCTCGTGGCAGAAGGGGCTAAGGCCGTCGGCATCGATGCTATGAGTATAGGGGATGAAGCCGTTCACAAGATACTCCTGAGCGCCGAGGTTCCAATTTTTGAGAACCTGGCAAACCTTGAGGAACTTCTTGAGAAAGAGTTCACGTTCATAGCCTTTCCGCTGAAGATAGAAGGCGGCTCGGGAAGTCCGGTGAGGGCCGTCGCGATGCTTCACTCAGATGACTGACGTCGTTTCTCCTTCTGCTCCCTTAGATAGGGATAGCGAGCTATGTGTCCGCATTTGAGGCACTTAACCACCACGTGGGGATAGGGTCTGCTCCTGAGCCTTACAATTGCGTTTTTCCCAGGGACTAAAAACGAGTGACACCGTTTACAATACCTCCTCTTCCACTTCCTCGGCATCCTTATCCTTGCCTTCTGCTGAATAGCGAGCGCTATCTCAACGTAGCGGTTGGCAAGGTTTTCATCGTAGGGATAAACCTTCTCAGCCAGTGTGAAGAGCGTTTCCACCCTCTCCCGCGCTATTCTCTTCTTTTCCCTCTGTTCTTTCTGCCTGATGAACTTCTTTGACATGCTACCACCCAATTATTTTCAGCCTTCCGGGGAACGGTTCGTAGACGTAGCCCGTGGCCATGAGCTTCTCCACCACCCCAAGGGCATCCCTCTCGGAGAAGCCTTCCCGCACAAGCTCGTGTATAAAGTCCTCCTTTGATACCCCTCCGGTGCGGCTTATCGAGGCAAGGTCGTTGAGTATCTCCAGTGCCCTCCTTGCCTTGAGGCTCCCGGGTATGTACATTTTGTACTCCTTTAAAAGCCTCATCATTTCCTCGGGATTATCTTTGAGAACCACCATCCACTCGTTCACAAGGGTGTTGTTTATCAGCCTGACATCCCTCGCCGCTTTTTTGGTGGCCCTTCCCCTGAAGCGCACTATCGATCCAAACAGCCTCCTCCCGAGTTCGGCGCGGAGTTTTACACTCATCGGGCCGCTTGGGGCTGTAAGTGCTCGAAATTCCTCCCCGTAGTCGTTCCTACTCTCTTGGAGCCACCGCAGGAACTCCTCCTCCATTGGTCTAGTCCTCTTCGCGTCCAGAGCAGAGTACCTGTCCCGATTCATGAAAATCGTCACAAGGAGGTTTGGAATAAGCTGGAAGAACTCCCTTCTGGCCTCAAAGTAGGGCTTCTCTTCCGAGGAAATGAGTACGAATGGGGTCTCCGCCAGTCTCGCCATCCTGTCGAGGGGTCTTGCCTCGACGTTCTTCGGAAGGAATCCTATCGCCCTCTTGGAGGTGATGGCTTTAAGCGCCCACTTCACAGGATTTACAAGCCCCTTCTTTGTGTGGGGAGCATAGTAGCGAATATCGCTTCCGTTGGGGTCTGAAAAGCGGAAGTCAAGTCCCAAAAGTGGGTCGTCTGCCTCTATAACCTTCTTCCTTCTCAGCTGAACCTCCTTTGGTAAGGCTGAATGGAGACTTTTGAGGACGTTCCAGAGGGCCAGCACCTCGGATTCGTCTTTATATCGTAATGCGAGGAACTCAAAGCCCTCCCCCCAGCTTTCTCCGGGAATGTACGGGACGCCGTGAATTGAGTAGAGAAGAGTATTACGCATCTCATCACGGAGATAAACGCTCCCCTCAAACAGATCAATTGTCTCATCCCTGCTGAGGGCGAACTCGCTGTAATCCTTCCAGTAGTCGGAGTAGTCCAGCCCCTCAATGGAGCGCGCCCGTACCATCCGGAGGTTGCCCAGGGGATACGCGTCTAGGATGCCCTTTACGATGACGTAGCTCCCGGGCTTTACCTTCCCTACAAAGGAGGTTTTATCATCAACCCTAACGACGGCGTAGGCTCTGAACTCTCCCCGGGGGAGACTTGCCAGTTCTGACGGTGGGAGCGGTGAGAGGAACAGATAGAGGGCATCCCTGGGTGCGTTAGGGGTCTTCCTGCCTGTCATGAAGCCCTTTACCTCAGCTTCTTCCCCGATTCTGAGGTTCTGAAGCTTTTTTTGAAACTCTCTGAGTCTTTTCCCCGGGCTGAGTGGATCCTTTCCATTCTCCATCCTTAAAAGCTCAAGCAGTTCTTCCTCCATTGATCTACTTTATGACCGTAAGATTTATAAACCCTCCGCGACAGGTATGTATTGGTACGGCGGTCATAGCGGTGGGGTCATACCCGGTCTCGTTTCGACCCCGGAAGTTAAGCCCGCCTGCGTTTCCGGTTGTACTGCCCTCCGGGAGGGGGTGGGAAGCCGGAAACGCCGCCGGCCGCTATATCCTTCTAGAGTAACCACCTACACAAAAGCTATTTAAATTTCTCCGTCGACTTTGTAACGGTTGGTGGTTATGCTCAAGAAGTCAAAGAAGCAGGGACTGGGCTGGGACTACATTAGAGACAGGCATTCCTCTGCCATAGACGAGCTTAAGACCCTCCGTGACTGGGACGGTATTAAATCTGCCATTCCTGAGTCCGAGCACCTCGGCGACTACTCTCTTCTCGCCCTCGAAGCCGTCGCAGCGACAATCCGCGAGCTTCGCCTAGACCGCAGCATGTTAGCAGAGAGGATAGAGATTCTAAACAAGAAGTCCGAGGAACTCAGCACCGCCTACAAGAACGATATCATGGCTCTTGAGAAGCGCATCAAGGAGCTTGAGGATCACATCGCGGAGATAGAACAGAGAACCCTCTTTTTGGACAGTGTTGAGATGCTCATACCGAGGATAAGCGAGATAGAGGAGCGCTTTGAACGCCTGCCAATGGAGATAACCAGGAGAATGGAAGAGCGTTATGGCGGGAGAATCGATGGGTACCTTAAGAAGGAGCTTGAAGGACGCCTTAAGGAGTTTGAGGAGAAGTTAAAGCGGGATATTTTTGGGGTCAGCGTCAACCTCGCTGAAACACTCAGTAACATACAGCAACACTACGAGGAGCTTGTGGAGGAGAACGCCCGCCTACGCTCTACCGCCACTGAAAGAGACGAACTCAAAAAGGCCCTCGTTGGAAAAGAAAGGGAAATCGAGGAGCTGAAGTCTAAGCTGGTGGCCCTGGAGGAGATGTCGAAGCGGGTTGATGCACTCAGCAGGAGGCTCTCCGAATATGAAGCCAAGGCCTCCCAGCTGGCCCTCGTTAAAAAGCACTTAATTGCAATAACCGGGAAAAAGGATCTGAATGAGGCCCTGAAGGTTCTGAAAACCCAGTTCGTTCCAAAGTCTGAGCTTGAGAATACCCTCAAAGAAGTCAGGGAGATGCTAACTGAGATGGATGAAGTCCGCCGGGAGAACGAGAGACTCAGGGGTGAGAACGAGAAGCTTAAAGAGGCCCTCAAAACACTCATTCAGGAGAGACTTGAGACAGGAACGCCGGAGGAAGGTGAGATCCCAGAAGGTAAATCAGGAGCTTCTCTCAAGGATGGTCAGTCTGGTTAACCCGTCTTCGATTTTCTTCATGACGAGGTCGCTTCTCTCGTCCAGCCCCTCAAGTTTTGACCGGATTATTTTCCCCAGCTTTGGGTTCAGTTCTGAGATGTGCACCAGAGTCTCCACGGCGCTTGCACGCACTATCTCGTTCCTGTCATGGAGGAGGGCAAGGAGCTTTGGTAGGAAGGGCGTCACGTATCTCAGCCCGTTCTCCCCGAGGGCCGAGATGAAGTTCAAAGCGGTCAACTTGTCGGTGCTGTCCTTGGAGACAAGCATGTAGCCGATATCCCTGAAAACATTGCCCAAGAGAGACGGTTTGACCCGTATTATCTCCTCAAGAACGTAGGCCATGTTAACCTTTATCTTTGGATCCCCAACGCGGTAGTTGGCGAAGACCGCTGGAACGACCTTTGAGACCCTCTTCGGGGCGACTTCTGCCATGACGCCGAAGGCTCTTGCTATCTCCTGGGTTAAGGGTACAGCCTCGCTCTTTCTGAGCATGACCATGAGCTTTGTTATCAGGGACTCGTGGAGCTCGGGGGTATCCCTCAACGCTTCCATAACTACCCTAAGGGCGTTCTTCTGCACCGTCCACAGGTCGTCGTCGAGGTACTTTAGGATATCCCTCAGGAACTCCTTGTCGATTGTGGCCCTCACGATGAGCTCGTCCATGTGCTCGCCGGTTGCAAGTGCCTCCCTGACGTCAAGTTCCTCTTCCATTGAACCACCAGTTTAATTACCGCAAAGGTTTATATAAGCTTTTCACTTAACTGCATTGAGGGATAGGCCATGAAGAGGGGAGTTTCAGTGATTCTAATGACACTACTGGCTCTTTCCGTGCTCGGGACTGTCCTGGCCGCCAAGAATCCAGTACTATGGAAAGGTTCCGTCTGTAGTAACGTTAAGTACCAGAAAAGCATCGAAGCCGTGGCTATAAGCAACGGTCGAGTTTACGTAGGTTGCTCATATAGGGAGGTGGCTAACGCGAGTGGCATGATTGAGATATACTATCAGGGCAGGTTGGCGGCGTACTCCTCCAACGGAACGCGCCTCTGGCAGAACGATTCCGGCTACGTTGTCAAGCTCTATCCCCTTCGGGATGGGAAAATCCTCGTCGGAAGCTTTGGCGGCTTTATCACGTTTGGTAGGAATGGGAGGTTCCTCTCAAGAAACCTAACCATTAATAAGCTCTACGACTTCCAGGTTGTTGGCGGTAAAGTTTACGCGGTCGATGGAGGCGTTTTCATTCAAAACAATAGCATCCATTACATCGGTCACCTCTACGCGGGAAGAATTGTAAACGACAGTGTTATCCTTGGGAGGCCAATAACAAACTTCACGAGCATGACCAGCAGGGTTCGCGTTGGTAAGGGGATAATCTACGTCGGGGCCGGCTTCCCGTCTGGCTACGTCGGACCCAGCCAGTTCGGCTACATCTATGGTGTTCTGCCGAACGGGACGATTAAATGGAGTATAAACACGGGAAGTTGGGTCCGCGACATGGAACTCCTTAACGGAGATCTAATAGCAGGAACCGGCTATGGAAAATCCAATGGCTGGCTTTATCGGGTTTCTCCATCCGGCAAAATTCTGTGGAAGAAGGTCCTCTTTTACACCGAGGACATAGATGTCGCTGAGGGTAAAATCTTCGTCGGCGGAATGGGGGACGAAGGTGGAGTCCTCGCGGCCGTTGACCCCCAAACCGGGAAGGTTCTCTGGGAGAAGGACTTCCCCTACCGCGTCAAGGTGGTTCGCTACGCCGATGGAAAGCTCCTTGTAGGTGTTGGGAAGTTCCAGAGCGTCAACCAGAATGGAAGCTCTATCGTTTACAGCGTCGGCTCCCTCTACGCGGTCAGTCCAAGTGACGGTAAGGTTCTTGGAGAACTGCCCAACATAGGCTACGTCAGGAGCATAGCGGTTGAAGGCAACACCGCGGTGGTCGGAACCGCCAGCTCGAACTTCTATGTCGTGGACGTGAAAGCGCTTGCAGGAGAATCCGGAGAAAAGGGAATCTGCGGGCCGGCCTTTGTGGTGGTCTTGGCGCTTCTGCCCCTACTTTGGAAGAGGCGCTGAATTCTTTCTTTTTGATTTTACATCGCCACGAGACCGTACTCTATAAGCTTGTTGACTATCTTCCTGCCCTCCCTCGTGAGGTCGACTACCTTCCTTATCATGACTATCTTGAGGAGGCCCTTGTCTATCATCCTATCGTATATCTCCTCTATCTCCCTCTCGTCCAGACCGAGGAACTGGTGCACCTCGAGCGGGTTCAGGCCGGAGTAAAGGGCCATGAGTATCTGCTTCTCCATCTCATCGAGGCTCTCGAGCTCCCTGAGTTCCTTCTCCATGACTTCCTTGAACTCGGCTTGGAGCGTGGGGAACTCCTTCGAGACCTTCATAATGAACTCGAAGTAGCCGGGGATGTACTTCAGCAGGTAGCGGAGGACGTATAATCTCGTCTTCTTCTCCGGGATGTAGAGAAAGGATGTAACCGTCTCGTCTACATAGAAGTGTTTTATCTTCCACGCCTCCACATTCTTCCCGTTCATGTCCACCTGTTCAACGTCCAGATCCTCCACGTCTGAGAATACTGGGATGGGCTTCCTATCGGGGTCGAGGACGACGATGTTCCTCTCCGTTTTTCCCCTCTTGGCGGACTTGACTGACACTATCCTTAGCGAGCCATCCGTCCACTGCGACTCCATGTTTATTGCTCCACCTTTAACCCTCGCGAGAAGGAGCTTAACCGACTTTCCGTTGATAAGAGTCTCGAATATCGTGTGTACAAACTCCTGGAACTTGTTCTCATCATATATAAGGAGGTTGTCCCCTATCGTGAGGATGAGGGTTAAGTCACCCCTCCCGGGGACGTAGAATTTCATCCCAAAGTGCTCCTTCTCAGGGTTGAGCTTGTGACTGTCGGGAACGTTCACGTTTATATCCGACAGCGATGAGAATGGGAAGCTGTCCTCCCCAACGACCTCCCCCATGCGGAGATACCTCAGAATAACCCTATCATTCTGGATGGTGCCTATAGCATCCCTCCATGTAACCCTTCCAGAACCCTTCCATGATGAAATTAGGGCTGCCTTTACCCTGGTCTCTGCTATCGTCATGGTTCATCCCCTGTTGCCCTCATGTAAGGGCGCCGTACTCCTCAAGTTGCCTCTCCATCTTCTCCACCTTGGCGCGGAGTGTCTCGCACTCTTTGGAGAGCTTTATCTCGAGCGGCGTAACGGCCGGGTTCTCTCCCCTACCACTTATGAGGTCATCGAGTACGTTGATGGCACTATTTATATTGCTTGTGATTCTGATGAGCGCCTCCTCCGGAGGAAGCGTCATGCTGTTCTTCCCGTCCCTGCTCCTCACGACTATTGGGAGCTTCGTTTTGGCTATGTAGTTCATCATCGTGTTGAGCTTCTCCCTATCCTTCTGGCTCGGGAACTTGGCGAGCCAAAGGCGCTTGAACTCATCCATCTCGGAGAGCACCTTCATGAGGAATGCGTTGTACTCGTCCTCCGTAACGTAGCCGAGGGTGTACCCTCTGGCCACATCAAGGAGCATGAAGAGCTTCTCCTTCCTGCCCTTTGCCTCGTCGAGAACTTTCTCGACCTTCTGGTCTATAACCTGTCTGAGCTTCTTTATAAGCTCCTCCTCGTTGACGCCGGAGACGCTCATCTTCTCCTTTGGCTTTTCCTCTACCTTGGACTCTTCGTGCTTTTGCCTCTGTGGGGTGCTCTTCCTGTCCTCTTTGAGTTCCCTTTCAACGAGCACCGTGTAAAGCTCGCCCATCTGGTTGTTTATGGTGCTTGAGATTATGTACGCTGACAGGATGGTGCCCACCAGCACCACGACCACCATGACTACCACCATTACCCAGTCCATACTACCACCTCCAAAGGGAAATAGGGGAAGGAGTTCAGAGCTTAAACCTACTTATGATTTCCCTAAGGTTCTGGACGATGTTCTTGAGGTCGTTCGCGGCCCTATGTAGCTCCTCGGTTGCAGCCGTCTGCTCCTCGACGGCAGAGCTGACCTCCTCGGCCGAGGCCGTCGTCTCCTCCGCTGAGGCGGCGAGGTTCTCAAGCGACTTCAGCGCCTTGTCCACTTCATCCTGTGTCCTGACTATCTGCTCCTTGACTTCACCCATCCTTCCGCTGGCGTCTTGCAGGAGGTCCGCTATGTTGGTGAGGTAGTTGATGGTTTCTCTCAGTGTCCCAGCACTTTCTCCGACAACGTTGACTCCCGTCTCGGTGCTTGTCACCGCGTCGTGTATTTCGGTGGTTATCTGGTCGATGATATTTTTGATATTGTCTGCCGCGCTCTTGCTCTCCTCCGCGAGCTTCCTTATCTCCTGGGCGACGACAGCGAACCCCCTTCCGGCCTCTCCAGCACGGGCAGCCTCAATGGCCGCGTTCAAAGCAAGGAGATTTGTCTGCTCTGCTATGTTGGTGATGACGTTGGTTATCTCTTCGATGCTCCTGCTCATCTCCGCAACCTTGGTTACAGCACCCTCTATCTTGTTCATCGTCTCCTGGATGCTTTCTATTTGTCTGACTGAGGTCTCACCCTTCTCTCTACCCTCGTTTGCGATGCTTACGACCTCACCTACAGCCTCCTCAAACTCGCCCATCGCCCTGACGCTCTCGGCACTGCTTTCAGCAACGAAGCGCATTCCTTCGGTTATCTCGTTGATGTTCTCCTGTTGCCTCTGAGCCTCTACGCTCACCTGTTGCACCGCCTCGTTCACCTGGTTGATGGCTTCCGTAACGTCGGTTGAAATCTGGGTAAGAACGTTGGCCCTCTTCTCAAGCTCGTCCGTGACGTGAACTACTTCAGCGATGAGACCCTTGAGCTTGTGTGTCGTGTCGCGGAGGTCTTCTAAGATGTCCCTAAGTTCTCCCCTTGCCTCGATGCTCAGACCGTTGCTGAGGTCTCCCTCCGAGAGACGCTCTAATTTTGAGGCGATGGTGTCAAGGGTTCCAACCAAGTCTTTTCCAACAGCCTCGAAGGCTTTTATGAGCGCTCCGATCTCGTCGTCCTCTATGTAGTGAATTCTCTTGAGTCTCTCGTTGACCTCGCTCAGCCTTCCCTCCGCGAGGGCCTGAGCAACGTCCCTCAGCTGTTCAAGCGGTTTCAGCGAGCTGTCAACTAGCTTGTAAGTTATGAAGACCATTATCAGTGCTATTATGGAAAGGATCGTGGTTATGAGTATTGCCGACTCTGTCATTGTGTTCTTCGTGTTATTTACAACTTCTATAGTGCCCTTGCTTATCTCGGATAGGGGGACCTTGGAGAAGACGTACCAGCCGGTGCTCGGTATCTTCGTTCCGGCCGCAACCGCTGTTACACCATTCCATGTATATGTCACGACTGCATGATCCTGACCGCTCTTTATGATATTTGCTATGGGTTTGAGGGATGGCTCTTTGAAGACGTTGAGTTTCATTATGTAGTCATGGTTCGGGTGCATGTATACTAATCCGTTCTGACCGACAACGAAGGCATAGCCGGTGTCTCCAATTTTGACGTTGTCTATCATCTTGGTCAGTTCATCGATGAAAACGTCGAGACCGATGACACCTACGAGCTTCCCGTTGTAGTATACGGGCATGGAGAATGTAACCACCCACTTTCCGGTTGATGCGTCCTTATAAGGTTCGCTCCAGACCGGGCTGTTCTTCGCAAGGGCATCCTTATACCACGGTCTCACGCGCGGGTCATATCCCTGTGGAAGCTTAACTTTGGGGTAAATGAACATGTTGCCGTTGACGTCGCCGAAGTACACCGCGCTGAGCTTGGGCTGGGCCTCGGCTATCACCTTGAGGTGCTCAAGGAGTATGGGTCTGAGCTTATCAGCGTAGCCCGGGGCCCCGAAGTTAACCCCCTCATCCTTCAGTTCGTTCAGGGAAATCACCGTCAGCTCGGCCGTTGCCCTACCAAGCATCTCCACGGACTGGAAGAACCCCTCGAACTGATCTGCTATCCCCTGAGACTTTGCTGTAACCACTTCCTTGGCCTGCTCCCCGACGACGGGCTGCATCTTTTTCCCTATGGCGTTCGCCATGTGATTCCCTGCGTAGAGCATCATCCCCGCCGCTATTGCCGTAACGAGCAGCAGGGCAACCACCATAATGCCAAGTACCTTCTTTCTAAACTCCATACACCCGGCACCTCTCAGTACGTCTTTTCCAGCACTTTTCCATTCGATACCTTCCGCGTTTTGACTTTACCCGTTGAGAGGTCAAGGTAAATCGTCCTTCCTCCCTGCCCTCCTGTGTCCTCAGCCACGAGCCTGATTCCAAGCTTTTTTAGTTCCATTTTGGCCACCTCGACATTCCTTTTACCTATCATGAGCTTCTCGTTGCTGACGTTGGTGAACATGTGTGCACCTCCGAAGAGCTTTGCCTCTGTCCTCCGGGGGTTGCCTCCGAGCTTTTGAATATCCTTTATCAGCAGTTGCAGGCCTGTGTCCACGTACTTGGCTGGGTTGCCCTTGTTGCCGTAGTATGAAGCCTCCGGAAGGAGGGCATGGAGTAGGCCTCCAACCTTGCTGATGCGGTCGTAGAGGGTTATGCCTACGCAGCTGCCCAGTCCGTAGGTGCTTATTATCCCGACCTTTTTTCCTACTGCGTAGTCGCCGATCCCCACTTTTATCTCCTGCAACGCTCAACCCTCTCCGGCTTCTTCGTTCATTTGGGCTTTTTCCTCCGCCGCAGGCTCTTCCTCCGGGGCACTTCCTCCGCCCTTATCACCTCCTTCGGGGACAGCCTCTTCAGTTTCCTTAACCTGAGCTTCGAGCTTTCCAACCAGCTTATCAAAGGCGTCCTTCGTCGGCACAAGGTAGAACAGGCTCTCAACGCCGGTGTTCTCCTGATAGAAGCGCGTCTTGAACAGTATAACATCTTCCACGTCCCTTAGATCTGGTCTTGAAAGCTCCTTCTCCACGTCGTAGAGACCTTCAGCGGGCTTAGGGGGACTCAGCGAGACAGGTTCCTCTATCAGCTTCGCTAGTATGTCCGTGTACACTGAAATCAGGATGTTGCCTATCTCCATTATCGCCGAGCGTCCCATCTCGTCTATTCCTTCATCCCCCGGATCCATTCCAATCAAAAGTGAGACTAGGGACTTCGCGCTCTCCTTGGGGAACTGGAGTATGGTTAAGCCTCCAAGCCCCTCGGTTATGTCGAATATCACAACAAAGCTGTTGCTTATGCCCTTTGAGGCGAGGGCCGCGAGGAACTGCGCCCTGGGAACCACCTGCACCTCGGGGGGTTCCATCTCCATCTCTCCTATCATGTTGGAGAGAGCCGTTAGCGCGTGGCTCATCGCTATGTTGGACGCCTCGCGGAAGATGTCCTGATACCAGTCCGAAAACCAGCTCTTGTGGCTCATACAAATCCCCCCAGCAGGGTCTCAACTATCCTCTTCATGGACTCTAGGTTGGGAAGTATCATGAAGTGCTCCTTGAACTCCACAGACTCCATCGTTATTTGAGTCCTAAGGAGGATGGTGTAGTCGCAGTGCTGACCGATGTCGGCGAGCGCGAAGTCGAGTATGGCGGGAGTGAAGTCTATTGCGAGATCCGGTGGCGTCTGTTCTATCTCCGCCCCAAGGAACTCGCTGAGTGCGTTGGCGAAGGCCGAGATGAGGATGTTTCCGCCCCCCATTATCGCGGACTGCACCATCTCGTTGAACTCAGTCGTGCTTCCCGGGGGCATGCCCATCATCATGTCGAACATCTTGAGTGCGTCACCGAAGTCTATGAAGAAGAAAGCGTGTCCGCTGAAGCCGCCGCTTAGACCTATATACACGGCTATTTTGATGTCCTCCCCGACCTTCTCGGGAACGTTCTTTATCAATGAGACTTCTATCTGGGGGACGGTTATGTTTACTGTCAATCCGGTCATCTGGCTGAGCGTGTCGGCGGCTCTGGAGGCCCCTATATTGAATGTTTCAACCAGTGCACTCTTTGCGAACTCGTCGAGGTTTTTGATATATCCCTCATAGTCCTCCTCAGATGCCACTCCTACCACCACCGAGCAGTCCGTTTATTTCTATGATGAGAACGACGCTTCCATCTCCGAGTATTGTCGCACCCGCGAAGCCATTGATGTGGGACAGCATTTTGCCGAGGCTCTTGATGACTATGTCCTTTTTGTGAAGAAGCTCATCAACACCTATGGCAATTTTCTGGGCACCCAAATCAATCACTATCGCCGGGAACTCCGGCTTCTCCTCAACAGCGAGTCCAAAGAGTTCGTGGAG
This sequence comes from Thermococcus sp., assembly GCF_027023865.1. Lineage (NCBI taxonomy): Archaea > Methanobacteriati > Methanobacteriota > Thermococci > Thermococcales > Thermococcaceae > Thermococcus > Thermococcus sp. The sequence goes on from NZ_JALVUC010000011.1 coordinate 78,791, forward strand.
CATTACAACAGGGATTATCTCCCCGCGCAGGACTATCACTTCCTTGCCACCGATGCTCTTGAGGTTCTCGCGTTTTATCTCGATGCTCTCGAGGATGTTGTTTATTGGCACCGCGTATATCTCGCCCTGGACTTCGACGAGAAGGGCCTGTATGATAGCCATGCTCACGGGCAACTTGAGCACGAAGGTGCTTCCCTTTCCAACCTCGCTCTTGACGGAGATGGTTCCGTTGAGGCTCTTCACGACGTCCTTTACGACGTCCATTCCGACGCCTCTGCCTGAAACGTCCGTCACCTGCTCCTTCGTGCTGAATCCCGGCAGGAAAATTAGGTTTATCGCCTCCTCGTCGCTCATCTCGGCGGCCTGCTCCGGTGTTATGAGGCCCTTCTCTATGGCCTTGGCCTTTATCTTGTTGGGGTCGATACCCCTTCCGTCGTCCCTGACTATTATCTCAACGTGACTCCTCTCGCGCTTTGCTATGAGTTCGACCCTTCCCACCCTTGGTTTCCCAGTTGCCTCTCTCTCCTTAGGCGGTTCTATCCCATGGTCGATGGCGTTCCTAAGCAGGTGAACGAGGACGTCGCCGAGCTTGTCGAGTATAGTCCTGTCAACCTCTATATCCGCCCCCTCTATTACGAACTCGACCTCCTTGCCCATCTTTCTGGCAAGCTCGCGGACCATGCGTGGGAACTTGTTGAAAACTTCCGCGACGGGCGTGAGGCGCATCTCCATTATCTCGTCTTGGAGTTCCGTGAGGAGCCTGGAGAGCGTTGACAGCGTCTCAAGAAGCTCCCTATCTCCCAGCCTCTCGGCAATCTGCTCAAGGCGGCCCTTCGTGATGACAAGCTCGCCCACGAGGTTCATCAGCCTGTCGAGGTGGGCAACGTCCACCTTGATTATTTTGGAGACCTTGACTTTGGGGGTGGGGATGCCCTTGTTTGACTTCTTGGTTTTTGAAAGCTTCTTCTCAGTTTTGGCCTCCACTTTCTCCTTCTTTTCATTGACCTCAATTGCTTCCCCTTTCTCGACCCTGACGTTCTCAACGTCTGGATGCTTGCGGACGACCTTCTCTATGTCGCCAGGGGAGACACCTGTTTTGAGGAGTACCTTGAAATAGTAGCCGTCGATTAGGTCGCCGTTCTGGATGCCGCTAACCTCTGGAAGGGTTCTCTTTACCATTCCGAGCTTCTCAAGATCCTGGAGAACGAGGTAGGAGCGCACTCCCTTCAATGGGGCGTCCTTCTGGAGGTAAACGGTGACGGTGTAAACGTTTACCTCGTCGCTTTCCTCTCCTTTCTCTTCAACCTTCGGAGGCTCTGGCGAGTATTCCTCGACCTCCGCTTTCTCCACCTCTGGATGCCTCGTTACGACTTCCTTCAGCTTTTCGGAGCTTTCCTCTGTAGCTATGATGAACTCCAGAACGTCAACGTCCGCCTTCCCGTCCTCGATAACCTTTCTCTCAGGTTTTGTGTCGAGTATCTCGCCGAGTTCGTCGAGGTCTGAGAGAATCAGAAACGCCCTAACTCCCCGGAGCTGGGCGTCCTTGTAGAAGTAGACTTTCAGACGATAGACCGGCATGTTCTCCGGGGGTGCCTCTTCAGTGGGCTTCTCGCCGTCTTCCGCTGGTGATTTCTCTTCGGGAGTTTCCTTCTTCTGCTCTCCACCACCTTCGAAGAACTTCTGGGCCTTCTCAAACAGTTCTTCTATGTCGAAGTCTCCCTCGTTTCCCTCCTCCTCGATGTTGTTGACCATGCCTTCTATGACATCTAAGAACTCAAGGAGGACGTCTATAAGCTTGGGAGTGGGTTCCACCTTCCCGCTCCTCACGAGGTCAAAGAGATTCTCCATCTTGTGGGCGACCTTGCTGAGGGTCATAAAACCCATAGTGGCTGCGGTTCCCTTGAGGGTGTGTGCGTCCCTGAAGATCTGGTCTATCATGGTCTTCTTCTCTTCCTCACTTCCACCCTCCTTCACTATCTTCTCGAGGCTGAGGATTGCGTTGCTTAGGCTGTCTATCCTGTCCCTCGCATCGGCAAGAAACTCATCTAGATACTGTGAAAGGTCTTCCACCGGCACCACCCCGGTTAACCTTGTTCACTGCCATCACAACGGTCTCTGCGATTTTACCGAGGGGCACAACGTAGTCAACCATGCCGGTCTCTATGGCTGCCTTTGGCATTCCGAAGATTATTGAGGTTTCTTTGTTTTGAGCTATTGCTATCCCTCCCCTCTTCTTGATGGCCACGATTCCCTGCGCCCCGTCGCGCCCCATGCCAGTCATCACGACGCCAACGGTTCTCCTTCCAAAGGCTTCCGATGCAGTTATCATCATCGGGTCCGCGGCCGGTCGTACCCCGTGCATCTTGGGCTTTTTATTGAGCGTTATGACCGGTTTTCCTGCCCTGAGTTGGACCTCCATGTGATAGTCGCCGGGAGCAACATAGGCCCAGTTCTCTTGTATCGACTCGCCGTCCTCTGCTTCCTTTACGTTTACCTTACTCAGCCCATCAAGCCTCTTGGCAAAGGATCTCGTAAATCCCGGTGGCATGTGTTGGACGAGAAGTATCGCCGCCCTCAGGTTCTCTGGGAACTTGGGGAACACCTTAAGGAGGGACTGTGGGCCACCCGTCGATGATGCCATCGCGACAACTGTCCTAGCTGGGGTGCTGGGCTTCCTAACTTTGCTCTTCTGTGCCCTCAGGAGCCTCGTTCTTCGGAGTTCAAGGAAGCGCCTTGGAACCTTAGCTGCCTCCCTTATCTTGGAGATTATGTCATCCTTCATTTCCTTCATGTTAATGGAAATAGACGAACTTGGCTTGGGGATGAAGTCAATCGCGCCGTACTCAAGGGCCTTTATTGTTGCATCCGCCCCTTCTTGTGTTAGGGCGCTCACCATTATTACCGGCGTTGGGAACTGCCTCATTATCACCCTGAGGGCATCAAGGCCGTTCATGCGGGGCATCTCAATGTCAAGGGTAACGACGTCCGGTTTGTGAACCTTGACCGCATTTATTGCCTCTACTCCGTCCCTCGCTTCACAGCAGACCTCAAGCTCGGGATCGGAGTTGATTATATCCCTGAGTATCTTTCTCATGAAGGCGGAGTCATCGACGACGAGCACCCTACGTTTCCTATTGGATGAGTTCAGCGGCATCATTATTCACCCTACCTAACTCGAGAGTACGCGGTTTATCTCTTCCAGCACTTTAGGCGCTTGAAACGGCTTGACGATGTAGCCCGAAGCTCCTGCCTTAAGGGCCTCCATGACCTTGCCTTCCTGTCCAACCGCGGTTATCATGATTATCTTAGCGTTGGGATCGAGTTTCTTTATCTCCTGAACGGCGCTTATACCGTCCATCTCGGGCATGACTATGTCCATCGTCATCACGTCTGGGCTGAGTTCCTGGTACCTCTGGACAGCCTCCTTACCGTTTCCAGCTTCCCCGACAACCTGGTGCCCGCCCTGCGTCAGTATCTTCTTCAGGAGCATGCGCATAAACGCGGCATCATCTACCACCAAAACCCGTGCCATGCTTCTTCACCTCCAGGTTCTTGCGATATATCCTTGCGACGAGGTCGTACAATTTGAACAGCCTTGCGGCGTTGCCGAGTATGGTCTCGGTCTTGCCGAGGATCAGATAACCGTGATCCTCAAGGGAGTCGTAGAGTTTAGCAAACACCTCTTCCTGGGCGTCCCTCTTGACGTAGATGAGAACGTTCCGGATGAATATGACGTCGAAGCCCTTCGGATACTTCGAGCCGAAGAGGTTGAATTGCTGAAATTTCACGAGTCTCTTAACCTTGGGGGCTATGCGGTAGCGCTCGTCGCTCACCCTTGTGAAGTACTTGGGTATCATGTGCCTTGGGGTCTGCTTCTCCACAACGTCCGCTGGATATTCTCCGCGCATGGCCGTTGCCAGGGCCTCCCTGTCTATATCCGTGGCGAGTATCTGAGCCCTGAATCCACCGAGGCTCTCGCCGAGTGCCTCGTAGAGGGTCATCGCTATCGAGTAAGGCTCCTGTCCGGTGGAGCAGGCAGCACTCCATATCCTTATCAGGCCGTTGTGGTGCTCCTTCTTGTACTTCACAAGCTCGGGGATTACCTTCTTCTCAAAGGCTTTCCACACCACCGGATCCCTGAAGAACTCGGTCACGTTTATTGCAACCGTGAGGAGCAACTCATCAAGCTCCTGTTTGTTGGTCTTGATTATTCTGTAATACTCGAGGTAATCCTTCACCCCGAGCTTCCTCATCCTTGCCCTTATGCGCCTCATCAGGTATGTGTCCTTGTAGGCGTCACTGCTAACCTTGAGGTGCCTGAACAGCTCGACCTTGATCTTCACGTACCCGGGGTCCTTTACGTCCATCATCTTGCCATGCATCCCCTTGGGTTCTATCCCAAACTAACACCATACCATTGCAAACTTTACAGAAATTCTATGAGTGCCCGGCATAAAAATCTTTATGTGTAGATGGTTGTGTAGGTGCATAGGTAGGCCATTACGCCGCGCTTTGCTATTAACATAACGCGTATAATAGGTTATTATCTACATGCGAAAATCTTTTATCTATTGCCATTCATTGATAGATAGTGAGATACCGGAGGTGCACCCCATGAATCGCATTACAGTAATCACTTCGGTAGCTTCAGTTTCCATCCTTACACTCCTCGGTGCCCTTTGGTCGCCCCTCGCGGGACTCGCCCTTGGACTTGCTTCCGTCCTTCCCGTTGCGTTCTACGTAATGCGCCCCGCTGAGGGGTCTGGAGATGCTCTCACAGCCGTCGAAAAGCTCCTCCTCGGTGAAACACCCGACCTCTCAGGGTTTGATCGGAACACTACTGAGAGACTCCTCAAGATCGAGGACGCCATAGATGCAATAAAACGCCGGAGGATTGAGGTGAGGCATGAGGGTGCACCCAAAGGACTTGAGGAGGCACTAAATGCCTTTGAAGAGGTGCATCAGAAGCTGTCCTCCCTCGTTCCTTCATTGAGTATTAACATGGATGCTGATGAAGCGGATGTTGGTGGTGTCCTTGAGAAGGAGCGCTCAACCATCGCTGAACTTGGCGATTACATTCAGACGCTGACCGCTGGTATAGAAGAGATGAACACCCAGTCCCAGGCCCTCACGGATTACGCCCTCGAAACTGCCAACATGGCCGAGAAGGGCAAGCAGATTTCCGACAACGTGGCCCTCAACGTGGCGAGCATCAACGAAGTTAACCAGGACATGGAGCGGGCCGTCTCCATTTTACTCGAGCACTCCAAGAGGATAGGCGAGATAGTAGAGGTGATTGGCAATATAGCAGAGCAGACAAACCTTTTAGCATTGAATGCGGCCATCGAGGCGGCGAGAAGCGGTGAGCACGGGAGAGGATTTGCCGTTGTGGCGGAAAACATAAGGGAGCTTGCGGATCAGTCCAAGCAGTCCACTGACCAGATAGCAAACCTAGTTATGGACATGAAAGAAAGCATAGACACCGTTGTAAGTTCGATAAAGCAGGAGTTCAAAGTGACGGAGGAGATAAAAGACGCCGTTCAGGAGCTTATAGCGGCCTTCGACGATATAGCGAGGCGCGCCAACGAGACGGCGAACATGATAAAGGAACTGTCAGACAGCATCGAGGGACAGGCCCAGTCGGTTCAGATGCTCATGGACACCCTAGACGGGGTTTACTCCCTCCAAGACGAGGTCTCGAACGCCATAACGCCCGTGGTGGGATCTTTCTCTGGAGTTCAGTCAAAGCTCGATGAAATACGAAACGGTCTTAAGGACCTTGAACGCTCGATAGTTGAGTCGAGGGAAATCCTTGAAAAAGTTGCAGCCCGGAGGTGATTGGATGGCCGAAATTCAGGTCGTGGCTTTTATGGTTGGAAACGAGGAGTTCTGCCTTGACATATCGAAGGTCCGGGAGATCAAGGAGATGCTGCCCATAACCCGCGTTCCGAACTCGCCCGACTTCGTCGAGGGTGTTATAAACCTCCGCGGGCAGATAACTACCGTCGTCAACCTCAAGAAGCTCCTCGGCTACTACGATCCCGATGACGACCTCTCCACGAAGAAGATAATCATCGCGGAGGTAAAGGATGAGGTTATAGGCATAATAGTGGACTCCGTCTCGGATGTCATAACCCTTACCGACGAGCAGATCGACCAGCCGCCCAAGACCCTCAGCAGTAGGGTCGATATCCGCTACATAAAAGGCATCGCCAAGATAAACGACGGGGAAAGGCTCCTCATAATGGTGGACCTCGACAAGCTCCTCGGGGACGAGTTTTGAGCTGACCCCGTCTCCTGGTCTCAGAGAAGGTCGAGCTCCCTGAGTATCTCCTCGACGTCCTTTTCTTTTGATGACTCCGGTGGTTTTTCCACTTCACCCTCTGCACCGAGCTTCAGCATCAGCTTTTGAACCTGCTCCTCGAGTTTCCTCAGCTGTTCAAACTGGTACCTTAGCTTCTCGTAGAACTCTTTCTCGACAGGCGTGACAGGAATCGGCTCTTTGAGCTCCTCGGCTACTTCGTCAAGCCCCCCTGCAAGCTCGTAGACGATGTGGTGTATCTGGATGAAGCTCCGCTCGGGATTAAGCTCACGCTCCTTTCCGTCGTGTGTGACCTTCATTGGGAGATTGAGGCGCTTTACCCTAACGATGATATCATTGAACGTCACATAGACGCTTTCATCCGGTATTGAGACGATGGCCAGCTTGCGCAGGTTCTTCAGGAGTTCCACAAGGTTCTCCTTAAGCTCCTCGAACTCCCCGTCCCCCTGCCCTGTGAGCACGTAAACCTTCGCTATGTCCCTCATTGAGAGGAGCGCCCTCTTCGCCTCTGCCATCCCAGCGCTCAGTTTCTCTGGCTGTAATGTTATGCTCGCCTTTATGACCTCAAGGAACTCATCAACTTCAGTCTTCTTCCTTCTCTCTATCGCGTCTTCGAGGTGCTCTATCTCCTCCTCAAGCTCCTCTAGTAGCTCCCTCTTCAGCTCTTTCTTGAGTTCGTCCTCTGTCTTCGTAAGTTCCTCTTCAAGTGTATCTACCTTGGAGCTGGTCCTTTCAATCTCCCTCTTGACGTTGCCTATCTCGTAGTCGACTTTGGTCTCAAGCTTCCGGTAGTCCTTTAGAGATTTTTCAATGCCCTTGAGTTTCTCTTCGAGGGACTTCATCTTCTGAAGAAGTTCAGTGTTTTCACCCCCTTTTGGAGAAGGTGGGGTTCTAACGGCCCTTATCTGTGATTCAAGCTCGTTTTTCATCTTGTTTACTTTATCCTCAAGCTCGCCGACCTCGGAGCGCAGCTCAAAATGCCTCGCGAGAACCTTGTCCGTAACATCCTTCACGTAATAGGCCAGCAGTGCTGCAATCCCTGCCGTGACGGCGAGCTCGATTATCATCCATACCACCTGGCTTTAGTCAAGTAGTTTGTGGCACCATGGTATTTAGATTTTATGCTCTTCATCATGTTTGCTGGAGGTCAGAATGTGTTCATCGTGGTTGGAAATTATCCATTCCATTGTGAAGTCCCTTCTTATGAAGTATCATGTTCAAGTTGTGGGTGAAAATTCTACGATTAAGTTAAAAATACCAATAGCAAATCCTTATAACATAACCGAAAACGTTATATATTATTCAATACTACTATGGCCCACGGAAGTGTTGCATTGATATCCTAGTGACTATCAGTGGTTCTAATCACGCGCTTAAGCTGTTGCTTTGAAGTCTGATTTTGGGAGGGGGGAAGGATGAACACAGTGATTGTTGATCCGCAGGTACTGCGCTCCCTGCACCGTAGTGAACTTCGGAAGAAGATACTGATGTACCTGAACGAGATACACCCCTCTGCCACGTACCTTTCGGAGATAGCGCGGGTCGTTGGCTCGGACCCGTCCAACGTCAGGGGTGCGCTCGTGGGCCTCGGGAACAGGTACAACGGTGAAAGCTCCCTGGTCTATCTTGGTCTCGTGGAAGAGGTCTCCAACAACGGCTTTAAGTACTACAAGCTGACAGATTACGGGAAGACGGTCGTTGAATACCTCAAGGAATACCACCGCTATTACAGGAGGTTCATGTGAGGTGGTGAAGATGAATCCCGTTGATGCCGTCGATGCCAACGTTGAGCAGATGGTTAAGTTTTCGGTTTTCGGCCTCATCAGTCTGGGTACTAAGCACGGTGTCTTCTCGCTTTTGGCCCATGGTCCGACGGTTCAGGAGCTTATAGACAATCTCGACCTGCCAAACAGGCACCTTCTCCTCAAGTTCATTGACACCCTCAGGGCACTTCATATGGTCGAGGATAAGAACGGAAGGCTTCAGTTGAACGGCTTCTCCTACACCTTTCACGTGCCTGACGAGAAGTATGACCTGCTCGTGCCAGACTGGGTGCCGATATTCGAGGAGATAAACCGCATGGTGGACTACGCCTTCATAACTCCCGTCCATCCACACGTCCTCATGGACTTCGACAAGGACGCGGATTTCTGGGACATGCGTATGAGTACGCGCTTCTCAAGGCTCTACCGCGAGGCTATGGCTCAGGTTGCTGGCCTTAGGCCCGGGATGCAGGTACTTGAGGTTGGGTGCGGTTCTTATGCCCCGGTCCAGTTTGGTGAAATGATAGGTTATAACGGCTTCTACCTCGGCGTGGACTACTCTCCTGCGCTCTTGGAGATAGCTAGGGCGAGGGTTGAGGACAGGAACCTTCCCGTTGAGTTCAAGGAGATGGACGCCAAACTGATAAGACCTGTTAACGAGTACAATGTGGCCTTCATTAGCTTCGTCCTCGAGTACATCTCGGACTACCAGAAGGTCCTAACCGCCACCATGGAGACCCTTAAACCGGAAGGCAGGATGGTCGTCCTCGAGCCGTTTAGGGACTCCTTCCAGCACGTTCAGGCGCTTGAGTTCTTTGAGGGCCTCAACAAGGACTTCGTTAGCTTCCCATCCGCAGAGGAAGTCAAGAACGCGATTCTCAGTGAGGGCTTCGACGTCGAGATAAGCAGGCCATCGAGGAGCATGCTCGTTTTTAGAAAGATGTAAATTTTTGATTTTTTCTCCGGATTTACCCTCTCTTATCTCCTCTTGTTTATTTTCTACCCTTCGCATACCTACATATGCACCTACACAACCACCTACACCACTAAGAACAAAAAAGGGCTTTATATTCACCCGGCGTAACCCATAACGCAAATAACCCTAGGGGGTGTATGGGGAATGAAGGCTAGGAACAGGAGAGGTGCCGTTGGTATTGGCACCTTGATTGTGTTTATCGCCATGGTTCTCGTGGCGGCAGTAGCTGCAGCAGTGCTTATTAACACGAGTGGGTACCTGCAGCAGAAGGCTTCCAGCACCGGCAGGGAGAGCACTGAGCAGGTTGCCAGCGGCATCCAGGTCATGCAAGTCACCGGATACAACAACGGAAGTGGCATAACCAAGTTGGCTATCTATGTCACGCCCAACGCTGGAAGCACCGGCATCGACCTTAACAACACCAAGATTCTTCTCAGCAACGGAGTTGTCCAAGGCATACTTAAATGGGGTGGCAGCAGCCTATACAACAACAGTGTCACTGGGGACATATTCACAGCGGGATCAGCTTGGCCCACCAGTGCCACTGAGTTTGGTATCATAGTGGTCCAGGACTATGACCACAGCGTTAGCAACACCACGCCCACTATGAACCAGGGAGATATTGTTATCCTTACCGTTAACTCCACCGCACTGTTTGGCAGCCCAATTCCTGTGAGGACGCACATTACTGGTAAGGTTGTTCCGGAGTTTGGTGCTCCGGGTGTCATTGACTTCACCACGCCCAGCACCTACACCACGGAGGTAGTGAACCTGCAGTAAAGGGGGTGTATGGGGAATGAAGGCTAGGAACAGGAGAGGTGCCGTTGGTATTGGCACCTTGATTGTGTTTATCGCCATGGTTCTCGTGGCGGCAGTAGCTGCAGCAGTGCTTATTAACACGAGTGGGTACCTGCAGCAGAAGGCTTCCAGCACCGGCAGGGAGAGCACTGAGCAGGTTGCCAGCGGCATCCAGGTCATGCAAGTCACCGGATACACTCCGAACAAAGTCGACATTACCCGGCTTGCAATCTACGTCACCCCCAACGCTGGTAGCGCGGGAATTGACCTGAAGAACACTAAGATAATTCTCAGCAACGACAACATTCAGGCCATGCTTGATTACGGGAAGGGACACAACTATACTGGGCTTTCCGTGCCTTTTGTCACCAACAGCAGTTACATCTACGCGAACGCCAGCGCGCTCTTCAATGCCCTCGGAATAGACCCGACCAAAGTCTATTCAAACCTCAGCATAAACTGGAACAACTACTACATCAACATGAGCGCCCTCGAGAAGGCTGGAGCGATAACCTTTACCAACAACTCAGCAAACATAACCTCAGTCTACGTTACCAACTACCAGTACGCCAAGGGTCCAGTCGATAACATCTTCCTGGACGCCCTTGGAGATGAAGCTAGCACCCAAGTCGTTAACGGTACCGTAAACTCCACTGCCAACACTATCGCGATAACCACGACCTACACAATTAATTGGCCCAGCTACATCTGGAGCGCCCTTGGAAATGACAAGTACGGTATAATAGTCGTCCAGGACTACGACGGAAGCGTTACCCAATCGACTCCAACCCTTGACAAGGGTGACATAATCATCCTAGGAGTTAACGCTGGGGATCTCTTTAGTGGCGGCATTCCTGTGAGGACACACATTACTGGTAAGGTTGTTCCGGAGTTTGGTGCTCCGGGTGTCATTGACTTCACCACGCCCAGCACCTACATCACTGAGGTCATTAGCCTGCAGTGATTCTCTACCCTTTCCCCTTTCGTTCTTTGATGGTTTTCAGGAGGTGGTGCTATGCGTAGGGGATCAATAGGCATCGGCACGCTCATCGTCTTCATTGCACTAGTGCTAGTGGCGGCAGTAGCTGCAGGGGTTATCATCGGCACCGCTGGTTACCTTGAGCAGAAGGCTCAAGCTGCTGGCAGACAGACAACTCAGGAAGTCGCGAGCGGACTTAAAGTCACTAACATCTACGGCTACACCAACACCACCCCACCGAGCAAGGGCACCATAACCAAGATGGCGATATTTATATCACCAAACTCTGGAAGCGAAGGGATCGATCTCAGCAACGTTAAGATAGTCCTCAGCGACGGCGTTAAGCTTGTCGTGTACAACTACAGTGGAATACTCTACCATGGGGTCATAAACGGCCTTTTCAACGGCACGAACATTAACAGTGAAGTATGGGACAACGCGAGCCTTACGAACACTTCCTTTGCCATAGCCGTCATTCACGACGGGGCCAGTCAGATGGATGCCAACCATCCCAATCTCGAATGGGGGGACATGGTTGCACTGCTCATCAAGACAACAATATTCCAGGCAGACAACGGCGAACCAGGAATAGGCCCTGCCACTAAGATGGTGGGTAAGGTGATTCCCGAGGTTGGCGCCGCGGGAGTGATAGACTTCACAACGCCCGCCACGTACAACTACAATGTGATGGTGCTTCAGTGAGGTGAGAACATGAGGCGTGGTGCCATTGGTATTGGAACACTCATCGTCTTCATTGCTATGGTCTTAGTAGCGGCAGTGGCCGCGGGGGTGCTGATAAGCACCAGCGGTTATCTCCAGCAGAAGGCAATGGCCACGGGCAGGCAGACAACCCAGGAAGTTTCAAGTGGCATTCAGGTTATGAGTATCTATGGCTACGTCAACAACTCAACACCGACGGTTGCCAATATCACCAAGATGGTCATATACGTTGCACCCAACGCGGGTAGTGGGGGCATAGACCTCAGCAACGTCAAGATAGTCCTCAGCGACGGTAGGACTATGGCGGTCTTCAACTACAACTCCAGTGCGTTTTACAATGGAACAATTAATAACATATTCAACATCACCACATGGAGCAATGTAACTGGCACTAACTTTGGTGTTGCAGTGGTCAGGGATTTAGACAGGAGTATGATAGGAAATCCAGTCCACCCGGTTCTTAACTGGGGAGACATAGCAGCCCTATTGGTTAACGTTACAGAATTTGGCAATGGGAAAGGCATTCCACCGGCCACGCACGTGACGGGTAAGGTCATCCCGGAAAACGGTGCGGCCGGAGTGATAGACTTCACAACCCCACATGCATACACCCAACAGATTATAGGGCTCCAGTGAGGGGGTGGCGTCCATGGCACTTGATTTCCTCTCATCTTTGTTCAAGAAAAAACCCAAGGAAGAATCATCCACCCCCTCGGAGACTGAGCCCGTCTTCGAGGAGGAGCTTGAGGAACAAGTTGGGAACAGAGAGGAGAACGAACAACTGACCCAGATACAGGAAAGAATAACGGAGATCGAGAACGACATCCCCAGGATAAAGATAAGCATTGACACGATAAAGAAGCAGATGCAGGAACTTAGGGATGACATAGACAGGCTCGACAAGACCATCAAGGACGTCATGATGCTCTATGAGGTCATCAGTCAGGAGATAAATCCATTCAAGGAGCAGATGAGCCAGGAAAACCCGCTCACCAGTGAGATTCAAGACCTCCGGAAGGAACTGGAAGACTTAAAGCTTGAGATCGCGCAGATAAAGAACGACATCAAGGTGCTCGCCGGCTACGGCGTGGACCTCGACTCGATAATCTACGAGGTGCTTGCGGAGGTGTGACCCGTGGAGATGGCCAGACTGGTTACAGAGGCTGACATCAACGCAAAGCTGGCGGAGTTGAAGGGCAAGGTCCCAACGGTGGTCATCAATGACCTCCGTGAGAAGCTCATCGCCAGGAAGGACAACCTCACCTATGAGCAGCTTGACAAGATCGTTCAGAAGGTCCTCGACACCTACGGCAACCAGGCAACAAAGTACGAACAGCTCAACAAGCGCGTTGACGAGCTTGGCAAGAGGCTCAGCGACCTCGGCATGCAGCTGACGAGGCTCGTTGAAACCCTCGAGAGCACCAAGTTCGAAGTCCAGGGGAAGAAGGCTGAGAAGGTCTCCCAGAAGGTTGAGGAAGTCCACAGCAAGATAGGGAAGCTTGAAGAGCTTCTTGGAGGTGGAGAAAGGGAGGAGGCTTCCTCCGGGCTTACAGATAAGCTCGATGAACTCCACAGGAAAGTGGAGGAGATAGCTGAAAAGGTCGAGGAGAAGTCCGCGGCAGAGAAGCTTGAAGAGGCCCAGGAGAAGCTTGAGGAACTCCAGAGCAAGATAGCCGCCGGCGAGGAGGTCAGCGAGGAGGAGCTTGCCGCGGCGGAACAGGCCGTTGCGGAAGCCCAAGAGGAAGCAACCATTCAAGTAGAGGCTCCTGAAGAAGGTGAAGTTTCAGAAGTTCCAACTGAAGAAGCCCCTGCTGAGGAAGCGGCCGTCAAAGAGGCTGAAGTTACAGAAGAGCTTAAGGCAGAAGAGGTCCCGCAGGAGGCAGAGGTTGAGGAAGCCACAGTTGAGAGCGTTGAGCTTCCGGAAGAGGAAGCTGTCGAAACCGGGACAGAGAAAATTGAAGTTCCCACAGAAGAAGTCTCCGAGGTGCCTGGGGAGATGGAGGAGGTACAAGAAGCCCTTGAGGAGGTTTCGTCCGAACTGCCGGAGGAGGTCTTGGCTGAGGGAATAGAGGCCGCCCCCGAAGAGGTGGCCAAGGCTGAGGACGTTTCGGAAGTTTCGCTTGAAGAGGTTCCCGCTCATGAGGTTGAATCTGTGGAGAAAATCAAAACTGAGGAAGGTGGTGTTGAGATGGCCGAGAAGATACAGATACCTGAGGACATTGCAAACCTGCTCTTCGAGGAAGAGCCCAAGAAGGCAAGACTGGAAAAACTCCCCGAGGATATCGTTTCCACCATGATATCCCTCAAGTGGCTCGGATTCCTCATCGACAGGGTAGGCATACAGAACCTTGAGAGGGTCCTCGAGTTCTACTATGAGATAGGTTGGATAAGCGAGGAAGTGCTCAACCAGCTACTCCGCTACGCCAAGGGCACCAGACCGCACCACAGGGACCCGGAGTGGAAGCCTGCTGAGAAGCTCACCGTCCAGGACCACCTCATAAGCCTGCTCTTCATCGAGAGGCTTAGGGGGCTTAAGATAAACAGGAACGTCCTTGACAAACTTGAAAGAGAAATCAAGATGCTGGAGAAGACTCTAGACGAGTTCTACGGTATCTGAAGCACCATAAACGGGGAGGGGCGGTTAATGGGGTTCAGTGTATCAGCGAGCGCAGCGATAATCTTTATTTCCTTTTTGGTAGCTGCAAGTACCCTCTACACAGCTTGGGATAACAGTTACACAAACGTCCAGGCCGCCCGGGAGGACTGGTATAACCTTAAGCTTTCGCAGCTTAACACCCTAGTTGATCTGAATGGGACTCTAGGAGCGGCATCCATAGATGATACAGACAAGGTCTATAATGTGACTCTATATATCGAGGACTATGGTTCAACCATGTATGTTAAGGGCTGGAGTGCTGTGTATGATGGTTACTACAGGACTATATACAACGTTAGCGACGATAACGTTGGTTTCCTCAAGAATTACACATACGTTCTTCCTGGGGATACTCTGTTATTAAATGTTACAAATATCCCCCTAGACAGTACACATCATAACTTGACAGTAATCTTTGACAACGGTTGTTGGCTCAGGATTGGCTGGTATTACAATGGCTCAGCTGTGTTAATCACCGACAGGGAGAATGGATGTCCGACGGAGGTGAGCTGATGGCCGCGGGAGGGCCTGCAAGTGAGTTGATAATGTTCATAGTTGCAGTCATAGTTGCCGGGAGCGTCGCTGGTGCCTTGGCCTACGTCACAACAGACATAGCCCACGGGATGAATTACAGGGGTACGTTGCTGGCGGATCAGCTCAGGACCGACTTCGCGATAATCAACGATCCAAACAACATACCACATTCAAACCTCTCTGCACAGCCGGTTAACTACACGTTTTACATCAAAAACATAGGCAAAATCGCGTTCCCCTTCAGTCAAGACTCCGTCCAGGTACTGCTTAATGGGATCATGATTTCTCCCTCTAACTTGACTTTCCTCGACCCTCAAACCGGGGCCGAGATAAACACACTCCAGCCATATGAAGTGGGTGCGGTGAACGTCACGCTCGGGAATGCTCTCACGAGCGGCGATGACTACACCTTGACGGTAGTGCTGAGCAATGGTGAGAGGAGGAGCTTCGTGTTTAGGGCGCCTTAAGGCCTAAAATAACACTGTCAGCGGGTGATCACCTTGGTCGAGGAACTGCTAAAGATTGAACTCAAGGGCGATGAGCTTCACAGGCGCCTTGGGGGTGGCATACCCGCCGGCACCATCATGCTGGTCGAAGGCGACAGGGGTAGCGGTAAATCCATCTTCGTCCAGAGGCTCCTCTACGGTTTCCTCATGAACGGCTACACCGCGAGCTACATCTCGAGTCAGTACACCACCGTCGAGTACATAAAGCAAATGGAGTCCATTGGTTATGGTATAATCCCTTTTTTAATCCGGAAGAAACTCATATTCGTCTCTCTTTACCCACTCCTCACCGGTGTGAGTGAGAAGAGGAAGTTCCTGAGCAGACTCTTTGGCGAGCCTCGTCTCTGGGAACCGGACATTATGATAATTGATTCATTCTCGTCCCTCCTCTCCAGGGAGCAGGACTCAGGTTCCGTTCGTGACTTCCTTCTCTATGTCAAAAAGATGGCCTCCCTTGACAAAGTGATAATCCTCACCGCCAACACCGAAGAGATAGACCGCGATTCCCTCTTCGTCCTTGAGGAAGCGTCCACCATGCTCCTTCGCCTCAACGTGAAGGTCTTCGGTGGTGATCTGAAGAACTCGGCAACGATAGTCAAGTACAACAACGCAAAGGGTATCTTTCAGAAGATTATTCCCTTCCGCGTCGAGCCTAAGGTCGGGCTGATAGTAGAGATCGCGGCGGTGGTGTGATATGGCACAGGCGTTCAGCGACACCCTGGATGAGGCTATGGCAAGAAACCCGCACCTCAGAAGGTACGTTGACCAGTTTAGGAAGAAGTACGGAAAGATGCCTGAGTTCTACGCCCAGCTCAGCAGGGACATGAGTGACATAATGTACCCCAATATACTCTACCCTGTCGGCGATCCTATATTCATCCACATCTTCGCCGACCCCGCCACTGCTGAGAAGAGGTACATCGTGATAGAGCCTCGCGTTGAGAGCAGGGAAGAGGAACAGAAGTACAACAGGATACGTGACAAGATACTCGAGTTGGCTCCAACTAGAAACATCCCAGACGAACAGGAGGAATTTGAGCGTTTTCTGGATGCCCTATTCGATGAGGCGGTTCTGGCGCTGGTTAAGGGCGGCAAAGGTGGGGGACTCCTAGGGAAGGGTGAGAGGTTCACCATAACCAAGGAGGAGATGGAGAAGTTCCGCTACCTCATTAAGCGCGACATCATAGGAATAGGTCCCCTCGAGCCGATAGCTAGGGACCCGTACATTGAGGATATCCACATCATCGGAGCCAATAACGTCTCCCTGGTTCACAAGATATTTGAAATGGTGCCGACGAACATAAGCTTTGGCGACGACGTCAATCTTGCCGACTACTTCAAGAACATGGCCGAGCGCATAGGCAGGCCGGTCAGCGACAGGACGCCCATTGTTGACGGCGCCCTTCCCGACGGCTCGCGTATTAACATCATCTACTCGCCGGACATATCCATCAAGGGGCCGAGCGCAACAATCCGTAAGTTCTCTGCAACGCCGATAAGCATAGTTCAGCTGATCGGCTGGGGAACGCTAAGCGCTGAGATTGCTGCTTACCTTTGGATAGCCCTCGAGTACGGGATGAGCGTTTTTGTCTGTGGGGAGACCGCATCTGGTAAGACGACACTCCTCAACTCGCTCATTCCCTTCATCAAACCGGGTTCGAAGGTGTATACCGCCGAGGACACCCCGGAGGTTCATGTCCCACATCCCGTCTGGCAGAGGCTCATCACCCGTGAGAGGGGTCCCGAGGAGAGTAGGGTTACGCTCTTCGACCTGCTGAAGGCGGCACTGCGTTCGAGGCCGAACTACATCATCGTCGGTGAGATCCGTGGTGCTGAGGGGTCAATAGCCTTCCAGGCAATGCAGACCGGTCACCCGGTCATGTCGACCTTCCACGCCGGTGACATCAAGAAGATGATACAGCGTTTCACCGGCCACCCGATAAACGTCCCTATAACCTTCATTGACAACCTCAACATAGCCGTCTTCCAGCAGGCGGTCTACGTCAAGGGCAAGTTCCTGAGGAGGACGATAAACGTCGTCGAGATTGAGGGATACTACGAGGAGCTGGGCGGTGTCGCCACGAGAAACGTCTTCGAGTGGGACGCGGTGAACGACAAGCACATCTTCCGCGGTTTCAACAACTCATACATCCTTGAGAATAAAATAGGAGAAATCGCCGGCTACGAGGACCCAAAGGAGATATACAACGAACTGTTCCTGCGCGCGAGGATCCTGCAGAGGATGGTCGAGCTTGGCATAACGAACTACTGGGACGTTTACAGGGAGATCAAGGCCTTCTATCAGAGGGGTATCGAGGGCCTGAGCTTTAGGATCTGAGGTGATTCCCATGGTAGAGGAGAAGATCAGCATCTTCACCAAGGCAGACCTCGACATGAAGACGTACATTCACAAGATACTCATACCTTACATGGGGATCTCGGCCCTCCTCTTCATAGCCGTCGGCGCTATGACACTGTTTATCTACATCCCTAAAGCGCTTAAGGTCCTCCTCTTCCTGATACCGGTTATCCTAATGGTATACGCGGCGGTGTATCCTTACATAACCGCCGATTCGAAGAAGATATCCATCAACTCCAAGATGCCATACTTCATCACATATTTCGCGGTTCTCTCCACGAGCGAGATGGGTCGTTCTGACCTCATTGCGGTTCTGGCGAAGGATCCCAAGCTCGGATCCATAGCAGGCGAGCTCAAGAAGGTTCACACCGTTGTCAATAAGCTTCACCTCTCGATGCCAGAGGCCTTCCGCTTCCTCGCTAGGAGGACTCCAAGTCAGATTTTCGCCGATTTCCTCGACAGGTTAGCGTATTCCCTCGACAGTGGTGTCGACCTCAAGGAGTATCTGTTCCAGGAGCAGCAGACGGTTATGGATGATTACCAGACCTTCTACGAGGGCGCACTCTATGACCTTGACGTTTTCAAGGAGATATACGAATCGATAATCATCTCCGTCGTTTTCGTTGCTTCGTTCGTTATCATCGGGCCGCTCATCACCGGCCTTGACCTTGGCACTATGGGTCTCTATGCCATAGCCATGACCCTCGCGGCAGAGATAGGAATCCTGCTCATCGTTAAGCTCAGGATGCCCGATGACCCAATATGGGCACAGGTGAGGGAGGGAATAGCCGACCCGCGTAGGGAGAGGACAAAGAGGGCCGCCATCTACTCCTTCCTTGCTGTCTTTATAGTGGCCCTGTTATACTTTATCGCCATAAAACCTCGCTTTAACATACCCGATCCATTCGTTTTGGCCATTATTCTTACGCCCGTCTTCTATGTTGGGAACGTTGTCAGCAAGGAGGAGGCATCAATATTCCGGAAGGATGAGAACTTTCCAGCTTTCATAAGGAGTCTAAGCTCCTCCCTGGCGGCGAGCGGCGCTTCCCTTGTTCTCGTCCTTAAGTACCTCAGTGCCCACGACTTCGGATCGCTCACCGAGGATATCAAGGCCCTTTACAGGCGCCTTGCAATCCGGGTTGACAGGGATAGGGCATGGGATTTCTTCATAGCCGGAACTGGGAGCTGGCTGGTCGGGATCTTCTCCGAGATATTCCGCGAGAGCCTCAGGATGGGTGCTGAGCCTGACTACGTTGGCCTCGTCATAAGCAGGAACTTCGAGAGGCTCGTCCGCCTCAGGAGAAAGAGGCAGCAGAGCATAGCGAGCTTCATCGGCATAATCTATGGACTCACGGGGGCCTTTGCCTTCTCCTTTGCAGCGTCCTTTCAGGTGGCGGTCTCAATAAGTCAGCTCTTCTCACAGATGAACATCCCCTCGGAGTACATAGGGAACATAATCCATGTTATCCCATCTTCGGGAATAACGTTCCTTATGTATCTAATGCTTGCCATGATGGTCATGCATTCGCTCCTTTCGGCCATGGTCATAAAGCTCGCCGACGGTGGACACATCCTCGGAACCGCGAGGTATTTCGTCATACTAGCATGGATATTCGCAGTTGGAATGTACCTAGGGCAGGTGCTGATGGCCAAGATGATGAACATAGGTGGGGGAGGAACCACCACACAGCTCTTCCTCCACCTTCTGGGGGTGATGGGATGAGAAGGCTCGTAGCGTTCATGACACTCATCATGCTGTTTGTTTCCATATCCGGGATGGTAGTTGCATCCACCTTTAGTGGATGGGTTGAGGTTCCGGGGTTCATAAAGATTGGTAATACGACCGTAGAACTCCAAGACATCTCCTACAGAGACGGTTCACTTTTAGGGGAACTTTACACGGGTTCCTCCTTCAAGGATTTTGTTCTTGGTCCCGGGAAGTCAATTTATATCAATGGTGTAAACATAACCTACATTCGGGCATTGGTCGATGGGCGTTCTCTAGCTCTTGTTAACGCCACTTTTCCATACGTGTTCCCAGGTGAGAACGTAACCTTTGGTAATTACACAATAAGCCTCGTCTCGGTCAGTGGGTCAGGTGCCAAAGTGAGGATTTCAGGTTATAACACTTCCAAAGAGTTTATCTCCAAGGAGTTCACGTTTGGCCATGTTCGTGTATCCCTCTCCGCTTACCCGCAGGTATTTAACGGTTATATCAAGCGAGGTGACAACGTCACAGTTCAGGGTCATACGCTAAAGTTTGTTAATGCGACTGTGGAGAATACCAGCAGTGGGTTTATCGAGAAGGTGTACTTCTCATACGATGGTAGAATCTACCCTATTGACGTGGGAGATGAGAAGGACATAGGTGTGTTCCACGTTAAGGTTAAAGATTTAGTCGGGATTGAGTATGCTGACATCTCAGTCAATCTCCGGGGGGTCTCCCTTGATATTGAGACCGTACCTGATGAAGTTTTCAAGCTGTCTCCCGGCCAGAGCCAGAGGGTTGGTCCGTATCTGGTTACTTACGACTACAACTTTGGCGGGGCAAAGATTTCGATTCGTAATCCCTGTGGACAGGTGCTGAAGAGCGGGAAACTGACCCTTGGTCCTGTTTCATCTTTCCTTTACTATGGTGGGGTTTCCATTGGACTTGAGAAGTTTTCGTCCAACAGTACGGCGACCTTCTTTGCCCTCATTGATAAATCCGCCATACCCAACGTCACCAAGGTTGCAAACCTCCGCATTGATGTATCCACTAATAGTGCCAAGCAGTATGTTCCAATAAAGGCTAAGGTCTCCGTCAAAAACACTGGCACAGTCACCCTTTCAAACATCTCACTCAAATTCGTCCCAGAGGCGGGGGCCAGTGTTGTCTCAGGGGGTAACATGTTCATTAAAAACCTTAAACCCGGTGAGAGCAAGAGCTTCGATGTTACGCTTATACCGGAGATTTCGGGCAACGGCACCCTTGGGTACGTGGAGGCCTCGGTAGTGGCGCCTTTTGAACTTGCCTGTGGTGGGTTCACGGTTCTGAAGTTCCGCTCCAATGAATTGTATGTTTCGGTGTCTCCGTCAACAATGAGTTATTCACTCCTTGTGAATGCCCCGAAAAGGGTTCAGGTGTACCACCCAGTTAACATATCCATAACTGCAATCAATACTGGTGACGTTTCGGTTCCTACCAATATAACCGTGAAGGTTCCCAGGGGTGTTGCGGTTAAGCCGTCCAAGGGCTTTGTATCAATAGGTAGCCTTATGGTGGCACCCCTTAAGTTATCTCCGGGGAATAATACGACTCTAACCTTACAAGTCATTCCTTACATGGATGGGGTTAGGACATTTGAGATCAAAGCTGTAACATCAATAGGAACTATAAACTCCACGGCAATCGTTCTAAACGTGGGGAGCCATCCCAATAACAGCACTGTAACCGTAACCGAGACGAAAACGGTCACCGAGTCCTGCAACGCCACGTCCAATCTTACAGCAATCACGAAAACCGAGACTCTGACCAGAACATCCACCCGGACATTTACCAAAACTACCACAACCACCTCCAAAGTGCCGTATACTCCTCTGAGTTCCAAGGCCCTCTGGGGTAGTGTTGGCTTTGTCTTGGGTTTCCTTTTCGTTGTAATGCTGGCATGGTACCAGGCCCGTAGGTAGCGGCCACACGCCCCCTCCCCTTTTATTTTCTTTGGCAGATGGGCATAGGGGGTACCGTCTATGGACCTTAATGCCCTGTGGCAGAAAACGGTTGAAACACTAGCTGAGGAGGGCATAATAAGGAGCGACAAGGTGAGGAGGGCTTTTCTCAAGCACCCACGCTACCTTTTCGTGGAAGAGCGCTATCGTGCTTATGCTCACGTTGATGAGCCCCTCCCTATTCCCGCGGGGCAGACGGTAAGCGCGCCCCATATGGTGGCAATAATGCTTGAGCTGACGGAGCTTGAGTCTGGTATGAAGGTTCTTGAGATCGGTACGGGAAGCGGGTGGAACGCCGCTTTAATAGCCGAGATCGTTAAGACCGATGTTTACAGCATCGAGAGAATTCCAGAGCTGGTCGAGTTTGCCAGACGGAACCTCAAGCAGGCAGGAGTTAAGAACGTCCAAGTCTTCCCTGGCGATGGAAGTATGGGCTTCCCGCCGAGGGCACCCTACGACAGGATAATAGTCACCGCGGGGGCGCCGAAGATTCCGGAGCCCCTCGTCGAACAGCTTAACCCCTGCGGGAAGCTGGTAATCCCGGTCGGGGGCTGTCACCCCTGGCAGGACCTCTACATCGTCGAGAAAACCGTGAAAGGCGAGGTCAAAAAGAGGCGCTGGGGGAAAGTTGCATTCGTGCCCCTCATAGGCGAGTACGGCTGGAGGGAGTAGGCTTTTAAGCTCTCAGACAGCCTTTCTTTAAGGTGATAACATGGTCAGGCTCATCTCTTTTGATCTCGAGGGGACGCTCGTTAAATCCGTCTCAGGCTGGGTTGAGCTGCACAAACGCTTTGGAACGTGGGAAAAGGGTATGAAATACGCCGAGCTTTTCTTCTCTGGGAAGATAGGCTACGTTGAGTGGGCTGAGCTGGACGCCTCTCTCTGGAGGGGTCACACGCGGGATGAAATCCTCGAGTGGGCGAACTCAGTTGAGTATATGGACGGCGCAGAGGAGCTGGTGGAGTTTCTCAAACAGAACGGCTTTAAAATATCCATTCTCTCCAGCGGGCTTATGTGCCTCGCCGGGAGGGTAGCGAGGGAGCTCAGCGTCGATTATGTCTTTGCGAACGAGCTGATATTCGACGAGAACGGAGTGATTACGGGAAAAGTTAACCCAGTCGTCGACTTCAAGAGTAAAGGTGCCATTCTGCGCGAGCTGAAGGAGGAGCTGAGGCCGGAATTAACGGTGGCGGTCGGCGACGGCTACAACGACGTAAGTATGTTCCGGGAGGCAGACGTTGCGATAGCAATAAAACCCCACGATGGCGTTGAGGGCGACCACAACGTCGAGAGCCTCCGGGAAGTGGGGGAGATTATAGCCGGCCTCCTGAAGTGACGGGGTCTGGGAAGGGCATGCTCATCACTCGTCAGCAAAGCAAAAGCTCGTCATCCCCCTGTCGGCTCGGTCGGAACCCCCGGTTCACGTTTCCCCGGAGAGGGCAGGCGCCGGGCCGGTGATTAAAGTAAGGAGCAGAAGGTTAAAAAGCCTAACTGAAGCCCGCAACCCTGAGGACGAGCCACCAGAAGACATCGCCCCAGAAATAAGCCATCAGGAAACCGATGAAGAGTGCCGGCGCGAAGGGCATGGCCTTCTTCCTCAAAAAGCTGTTCTCAAGCTTTCCCTCTTCTACCAGTTTTCTGAGTTCCTCAATCTGTTCCTTCGCCAGGCCTTCGGCAGTGGGAGACGCTATTACTCTCCCGCGCTTTGGCTTCAGTATCGATGTGTCAAGCTTTGCAATGGCCCGCTTGAACCTTCCAAAGGCACCCTCCCTGTCCCTCAGTATCTCCCCGTTGAGTTCGTGGATGGTCTCCCCCAGGATGTCCCACTCCTGAAGCCTTTCAACGGGAACTTCCTCCATGAGGACCTCCGTACGAAGGTACTTAACGGTTGAGATGAGAACTTTGAACGTGTAGAGAACCACGAACATCCTCCAAGAGACATTGAAGGCCGTTACTGGGTTGCTGTAAACCAGATACGCCAAACTTAGAATACCTACTGCGTTTCCAATCGCTTTAAACTTTGAGAACACCAGCAGGAGAACGAGACCGAGAACCCAGAGGGTGGCTGAGTTACTGAAGCCGGTTGTGGCTATCGCCTCTTGGATTCCCAGGATACCTATGAGCCAGATCCAGAACTCCGCCGTTATCTTCAGGCCACCTGTAAAGACATCACCAAGCTCGTGGAATTTCCCCCTGATGGCCAGAACCGCGAGTGCGTAGACTAGGATGAAGGGGAAAACCGCAAGGATGCTGTTGAAGAGTATCGCGAGGGAGTACAGGGGCAGGGCCCGGCCGTATGGGGGGATGACGCTTGCTGTCTTCGGTGCAAAGGGCAGGAGCGCCGAAAACGCGGCGAGAACCACAACGTCTCCGCTCGCCCAGGCCCCCAGGTAGTAGAACATTATGCCGAGGATAAAACCCACGACGAGTCCAATAACCCCAGAGAGTGCGAGGAGGGTGTTTCCCCCCTTAAGTCCAAGGTAGGCGTAGTAGAGGATTCCACCTTCCGCGGTGGGGATTATTATTTTATCTATCCACTTTGGGAGGTCCACTTCCCCACCATCCTCCTCCCAGCTGAGGAGCTTCCCGATGAGTGTAAGGGTGGGAAAAGCGTGGTTGTCAAAGATAAAGCCAGTCTTTATGTCGGTGTAGGACGTCAAAACTCCTGCTAACAGGCCGAGAATGAGCGGAACCGTCCACATGATTCCACCTCACAGGTTCTCAAGAAGCTGTCTCCTGACCTGCGTCGTGTAGTTGCTCACTGCTCTGTTAAGGTCGTAAACGCTGTTCATGATTACCTTTACGGCTACTGCTACCAGAATCAGAACCGCCGCCAGCATGAAGAGATACTCGAGCGCCCCCTGTGCCCTTCGCATTTTCTACACCTGATTGGATTTCACCTCAAAGGATTTAAAGTTTCCGTCGGCCTTTTAAGCGGGGATGAGGATTGAAGGGTGGTAAAGATGAGGGTTTACAGACTTCGTGTTCGCGGTGAATATCTGGACTACATAAAGTCTGGTAAGAAGAGGACAGAGGTTCGCGTCGCCTACCCGCAGCTTAAGGGTATAATCCCCGGCGACAAGATAATCTTCAACGACGAGGTTCCCGCGGTGGTTACTGACGTTAAGGCCTACGAGACCTTCCGCCAGGTTCTCCGAGAGGAGCCGATAAAGAGAATCTTCCCAGACGAGCCGGGTTTTGAGAGGGCCGTAAAGCGCCTCCGCAACCTCTATCCAAAGTGGAAGGAGAACCGCTACGGCGTGATCGCAATAAGGTTCAAGCTCGTTGGTGAGAACGGTAAACGGTGATGGTTGTGCGCCATCTCGAGTTCGACGGACGCTATGCAGAGGCAATACTAAGCGGGAAGAAAAGGGCAACGGTGAGGCTCGGCAGGAGGCCAGGATTACACCCCGGCGACGAGGTTCTCATCCACTCCGGTGGCTACGCGCTTGGGAGAGCAGTGGTAGAGATGGTGGAAACCAAAACGGTGGGGGGGCTGACCGGTGAGGATGCCCTCCTCGACGGCTTCTCCACTAGGGATGAGCTTATACAAGCCCTCAAGACCCACTACAAGTACGTCAATGACGACTCCACTGCCCATGTCATCGTTTTCCGCCTTGTTGAGCGCTTTGATAAGCCGGTCATGAGCTCTGACTACGCCTACGAGGGTAACAAACCTGTGGAGATAGCGGAGATGGCATTGGAGCATCTTGACCTCCCCGAAGAGGATAGAAAACTCATCGAGCTGTTCCTCAAAACGGGAAGCCTCAGGAAGGCCTCCTACAGGCTCGGTGGTATGAACAAGAGATATATGATTAGGGACGCCCTCAGGAAGGCCTATGAAGAACTGAAGAGGATGGGCCTTATGGAACCGAGACTTTGAGCGATTCGAGTATGGAAACGGTTTCCGTTCCCTCCACGTTTTTCTTGACGGCCGAAAGGGTAATCGGCATGAGCTTAAAGGTCCCTCCATTTATAGTTCTCCTGAGCTGGGACGCGAACTGATCCATCTCAAACTCATCCCGGAACTCCACCTTCGCTATGAAGTCGTACTCCCCGTAAAGCCAGTATCCTTCGGAGGGGAGCTTTTCCAAAACCTCGTCCCGGACGCCCCAGACGAGGAGTATTGCCTCGATTTTTCCTCACCCCCGTTCCTTTCGTTTCTGGAGCCTCGTGGTGCGATAAAAGCTTTTCCAAGTTTTTTCTATCGCACTGGCAGATTTCCGAAAGACCTTCGGTAGGATTTTGTCATTATGCCGGAGAAGAGGTTTTAACCTTACCCGCCAACTTACGATCAGGTGATTGGAATGAAGGCCGTCTTCTTTGACTTCGTAGGCACACTGATAACCAAGGTCGGGGAGAACATAACCCACCAGAACCTCGTGAGGGAAGTGCTCAGGCGAGCGAATAGGGAGGATTTGGACTACATCAAGGTCTGGGAGGAGTACGAGGGGGAGAGCTCGGCGCTCTTCAAGGAGCTGGCCGGAAAGCCCTACGTTAAAATTCGTGATGTGGATACGGAAGCGATGGGGAAGATCGCGGAGAGGTACGGCTTCTCAGTTCCCGAAGACTTCTGGGATATCAGCCTTGAAATGCACGCCCGCTACGGTGAGCTTTTCCCAGATGCAGTAGAGACGATACGGGCACTCAGAGACCTCGGCCTTCACGTGGGCATTATCACGGATTCAGACAACGACTATATAGAGGCCCATCTAAGGGCACTGGGAATTTACGACCTCTTTGATTCAATAACGACTAGTGAGGATGCGGGCTTCTACAAGCCCCACGGGAGGCCCTTCCTCCTGGCCCTGGATATAGCTGGAATTAAGCCGGGGGAGGCCATTTACGTTGGCGACAACCCTGCTAAAGACTGCATTGGGGCGAAAAACGTCGGCATGCTCAGCGTTCTCCTCGATCCGGATGGTAAAAAACGCAACCTCTGGGGAAATTGTGACTTCGTAGTTTCAAAACTTAGCGGGATCGTTGAAATCGTCGAGGGCTTAATGGAGAAATGAGGGGGTCGGCAACGGCAGGGCTCTTCATCGGCAAAACCTCGCCTAGCGAAATTGTCGTCATCCCCCGGTTTCTCTATTCCTCTGAGTTCCGCTTTCTCATTTGAGTCTCTGGTAAGCGACCCACATGCGCTGAAGGACAGTTATCCATGCTAGGATTCCAACAAGATAAACACCGTAGTTAACGTAGCCGAAGAGGGCAAAGCCGATGAGGATTAACAAACGCTCGGCTCTCTCCGCTATCCCAATGGCAAGCTTTCCCGAACCTGCAAGCTCAGCCCTGCAGCGCTCATAGCTCACCAGGTAGGCGCCCATGAATGTGAGGAACGCTATCCTCCAGCCCGCCAATCCCCCGGCGGCTATGCCAAAGAGCACCGCGCCATCGCTTATCCTGTCTGAGGTGGAGTCCAGGAAGGCCCCGAAGCGGCTCGTCTTCCCCGTCATCCTTGCTAGGGTTCCATCGAGCGCATCTATCAGAGAGCCTATGAGTAGAACCACCGCCGCCCAGAACTGCTCGTTCAGGTAGAAGAGGTACGCGCCCACTAGACTTATGAGAAGCCCGAGGACGGTTATCGTGTTCGGTGTCACCCCAGCTTTTGCAAGGGGTCCCACAATCGCCTCAAGGTAACCTCTGACATTCTCACGATAGTTGTTGAGAACCATTGAGACCACCGGTTAAATCTCGATTACCCGCTTTCCCCGTTCTTGGGGTACTATCCTGAGCCTTGCGTTCTTGAATTCTCTCCTCAGGCCCTCCCTGTTGAGAAGCCTGTCGAGAAAGACGGCCAGAGCCGCGACCTCGCTGTGGGGCTGGTTTCCGACGGCCACGTTGTAGTCTGCCATCTCGTAGACTTCCCTCGGAACCTTTTCGGCCCCGACGACTACTAGGAGGTTTCTTCTAGTTTCCATCTCTTTTATTATCATGGGCAGGGCATCGTCTATGTGAATCCCATACATTGTCAGGTGGGCTATTATCCCTCCCCGTTCTTTCCACTCGCGCAGTATCTTCTTCCAGCTGGGGTTGAACTCTATGGTGAAAGTCCCACCCCACCTTTTCACAACATCCTCCACACTCTCTTTAACGTGCTCATCCTCTTCAGCTGTGATTATGATTTTATCGGCCCCGAAGGCCCTCGCCGTTAAAGCGACGTGCGTCGTTATCCTCTTGTCCCTCTCAGGTCTGTGTCCGAGCCTGAGAACCTCTATCATTGAATCACCCCACGAATATCTTCCAGTAGCGCGTGAAGTTCTCGCTCCATTCCATATCCTTGTAGAACTCGTACAGGGCTTTTACGTTTTGCTCTATTTTCTCCGTGCTGAAGTCCTCAAAGGCCGCGTTTAGTGCGTCGTTGTTTGGCGCCGAGCTGAAGAGGAAAAGGGCATAGAGCCTTTCGTTGGGGTTCATGTCGTTCAGGACTATCATAAACTTAGACCTCAGTTGGGGTTTCAGTCTTGAACTCACTATCCTTATCAATCTGTCCTCTAAGTTTGCCATAAAATCTCCCGTCACGTCGATGTGTGCGTGCCCCTTCAATGTGGTGGGACTCTGGGCGACCAGACGGTAGCCCTTCTCAGTTATCAGCTGATATAGCCTCGGGAAGTAAGGACTCGCGAGATAGTCATCTATGTCGCCGATGAAAGAGTGTCTTAGGTCGATGATATACCACCCGTCGGAGGTGTAGAACTCAGTCATTGGTCTCATGGTGCAGTCCGTGCCGTTGTAAAGGGTTACGACCCTCGCTGGAATGTTTATTGAGCGGAGCATCGCGGTTAAGAGTATCTGGCCTTCCGCGTAGCTTATCCTCTTCTTGGTCATTATCTCGGAAGGTTTTAGGGTTGTGGTATTCCCGCCAAAGGTGTACTCGCGGGTTATCCAATCATAAATAAGCCCCGCTGCCTGGGTCTCCGATGTTGCACCCCGTATTAGTGCCAGCGTCTTCTTGCGTAGCAGTTCTCTGTTAAAGTCCGGTGTTGAGTTGTATTTCTTCGCCCAGTAGCCGTCGACGAGGTACTTGTCTGTTATCCAGTGGTACTCGAAGCCGTAGGCCTTCCTAAGTGTACTCGTGTTTGTGTTCCATGGTTCCCAGACGATCACCACCGGAAAGCTCGCGGCAGCGCTCCTGTCTACCCCACCGACGTTGTACTTGAGGATCGCGGAGATGTAACCGTTACGGTAGGCGTAGGGTGTTCTCACGACGTATCTCACCGACACCGTATCGCCTGGTCCAATCTCATCCGGAAGCGTTCCGGCACTCGTTATATTCATTCCCGGAAGGAGATCAAGCTTTAAGTTTTCCAGTATCACCTTGGTGTTCATTGTGTTGGTTATTTCAACCTTCACCGGTGAGATAGCTCCCCCATTCATCCTCCCGGGGGCGGTTATCCCTACCATTACCTCTCCGGTAGGGGGTGTCTTCTTTGAAACAACCACGCGAAACTGGTCGTAAAAGCCGGTCCACGTTCTCTTCAGCTCGTCAGTCAGCTCAAGAGAAAGCTTCATGTTGTATAAACCTGGTTTAACCGGCGCTCTGACTATCCAGACCAGCTGTATGACCTTCCCCACCGGCAGAACATCGGGGAATTTGGGTTCCTGGATTATCTCAAAGTTCCCGTTGCTGATTATGAGTGTCGCACCCGTCAGGCCGACCTTTCCGGTGTTGTTGACTGTGACAATAACGTGTAGTGTGCCTCCGGGGGTTACCGTGGTTCTGTCGAGCGAGAATGTGACCTCCGCCGGCGGCCTGAAGAGACAGCCTGAGGCGATTACGAGCAACAGTATGGAAACGGCCAGTAGTATCCGCTTCATCACCATCTTCCAAATCCTTTAAAGCCCAACCGTTAATAAGCTTTGGGTGATGGAGATGATAATCCTTACGACGGACTTCGGACTTAGGGGCCCCTACGTGGGTGAGATGAAAGCTGCAATGCTCAGGGTTAATCCAGACATAAAAATCGTCGACGTTACCCGCGCCGTGACGAGGCACTCCATAATCGAGGGTTCCTTCGTGATGGAGCAGGTCGCCAAGTACTCGCCAGAGGGAACGGTCCACGTTGGAGTTATCGACCCTGGCGTTGGAACTGAGAGGAGGGCCGTGATCATCGAGGGCGATCAGTGGTTAGTGACTCCGGACAACGGGCTGGCGACCCTTCCGATGAAGTGGACAAAACCCAGGAAGGCTTGGGAGATAGACCTTGAAAAGATCAGGCGGTTCACCGGCTGGAGGATCAGCTCGACCTTCCACGGTAGGGATGTCTTTGGACCAGCCGGGGCGCTCATTGAGAAAGGCGTTTCCCCTGAGGAGTTCGCCAGTGAGATTCCCCTCGACTCGCTTGTTAAGCTCAATTTGAAGCCGAGGAAAGAAGGCGGCATCTGGCATCTTCGTGTAATCTACGTGGACGACTTTGGTAACGTAATCCTTAACTTTGAGAACTATGGAAAGCCGAAGGCGGTAGAACTGCCTGATTTTGGCCTTAGAATACCCTATCACGACACCTATGGTCAGGTGAAGCCTGGCGAACTGCTTGCTTTACCCGGGAGCCACGACTACCTTGAGATAGCGGTCAACCAGGGAAGCGCGGGCGAGAGGCTTGACCTTAAGGTGGGAGACAAGGTGAGGGTAAGGTTAGTTCAAAAATCCTGAACGAAAAGTTCAAAAATTTTGAACATGACCAGTTTGAGTTAAGAAGGTTTATCAACCTTAAATCCAAAAACTTAATGGTGAGAGAAATCGGGGGAAATAATGATGAAGGTCTCAGTCCCGGATGGGCTTGAGGAGCTCTCTGAGAGGGAGTTAAAGACCCTCTCCACAAGCCTCTCAAGGCTGAAAAGAAAACCATCAGTCACCGTTGATTATGTCTTTGGCATTATGCCCTCAGAAAAATCGGCAAAAGAGATGAGGTTGGAGCTGTATGAGGAGCTATTTGGTTGATTCCTCCGTGATTCTTGAGGCCTTGAATGGAAATCTTGGGGCAAGGGAAGTGCTGAACGGTCTTGAGAACATCACCGGGAAAAGCTACCTCACGTTGAGGGGCAACAAAAAGGAACTTTTGACTCATAGAGCAAAGCTTCCCAAGCTTTACAGATTTCTTCGAGAAAATTTCGTCGAAGTCCCCCTGACCGAGGAGATAAGTGACCTGGCCTTCGAATTGATGACAAAGCACGCGCTTCTCCCAAATGATTCGCTGATTCTTGCCACTGCAAAGTTTTATGAGCTGACGTTGGTAACCCTTGACTCAGATTTTGAGGGGCCAGCCAAGGCGGAGGGAATTTCTCTATTCGGAGGTGAAACCGATGGTTAAACGTGCCCTCTTCGTGGGTAGGTTTCAGCCGGTGCACAACGGCCACATAAAAGCGCTGGAATTCGTTTTTTCGCAGGTTGATGAGGTCATAATAGGCATAGGAAGCGCCCAGGCGAGCCACACACTCAAGAACCCCTTCACGACGAGCGAGAGGATGGAGATGCTCATAAGGGCTTTGGACGAGGCAGGATTAACCAAAAAACGCTACTACCTCATCCCGCTCCCGGACATCAACTTCAACGCGATATGGGCCACCTACGTGGTCAGCATGATTCCGCGCTTCGACGTCGTCTTCACCGGCAACTCTCTAGTGGCACAGCTCTTCCGCGAGAAGGGCTACGAGGTGATAGTTCAACCCATGTTTAG